>NZ_JBHYPS010000011.1:0-190460 GCF_042746075.1 Streptomyces sp. NPDC058758
TCCTTCGTTCCCGTTTCCGGGCCCTCCGGGCGCTTCCTTCGTTTCCGACTCTATCAGATCTTTCCGATCCGATTTCCTCGGTGCTTTCCGGTCCCGAGTTTCAATTCCTTGGGGCCTTCCGGCGCTTTCCGACTTTATCAGATCTTCTGAGTCGGATTTCCCGCCTCCCGTTCAGCCGACCGGGCGCACTGCGGCGCCGGGGCTTCCCGTTCTGGCGGAGCCGTAAACGTACTGGAGCGGGGCGCCCCGATGCAAATCGAGGCGCCCCGCTCCGTAACCACGCTGGTCAGGCCCTTCGGGCTCAGACCTCGACGACGACCGGGAGGATCATCGGGCGGCGGCGGTAGGTGTCGGAGACCCACTTGCCGACCGTGCGGCGGATCAGCTGCTGGAGCTGGTGGGGTTCCATGACGCCGTCCTGGGCGGACTTGTTCAGCGCCTGCTCGATCTTGGGGATCACCGCGTCGAAGGCGGAGTCCTCGATGCCGGAGCCGCGGGCGTGCAGGTGCGGGCCACCGGTGATCTTGCCGGTGGAGGAGTCCACCACCAGGAAGACCGAGATGATGCCCTCCTCGCCGAGGATCCGGCGGTCCTTCAGGGAGGACTCGGTGACGTCGCCGACCGAGAGGCCGTCCACGTACACGTACCCCGCCTGGACCTTGCCGGTGATGCGGGCGCGGCCGTCGACCAGGTCGACGACGACGCCGTCCTCGGCGATGACGATGTGGTCCTTCGGGATGCCCGTCATCGCGCCGAGCTCGGCGTTGGCGCGCAGGTGGCGCCACTCGCCGTGGACCGGCATGAGGTTCTTCGGCCGGCAGATGTTGTAGAAGTACAGCAGCTCGCCGGCCGAGGCGTGGCCCGAGACGTGGACCTTGGCGTTGCCCTTGTGGACGACGTTGGCGCCCCAGCGGGTCAGGCCGTTGATCACGCGGTAGACCGCGTTCTCGTTGCCCGGGATGAGGGACGAGGCCAGGATGACCGTGTCGCCGGGGACGATCCGGATCTGGTGGTCGCGGTTGGCCATCCGGGACAGGGCCGCCATCGGCTCGCCCTGGGAGCCCGTGCAGACCAGCACGACCTCGTCGTCCGGCAGGTCGTCCAGCGTCTTCACGTCCACGACGAGGCCGGCCGGGACCTTGAGGTAGCCGAGGTCGCGGGCGATGCCCATGTTGCGGACCATCGAGCGGCCGACGAAGGCGACGCGGCGGCCGTACTCGTGGGCGGCGTCGAGGATCTGCTGGATGCGGTGGACGTGGCTGGCGAAGCTCGCCACGATGATCCGCTTCTGGGCGTTCGCGAAGACGTTCCGCAGGACGTTGGAGATGTCCTTCTCCGGCGGGACGAAGCCCGGGACCTCGGCGTTCGTCGAGTCGGACAGCAGGAGGTCGATGCCCTCCTCGCTGAGCCGCGCGAACGTGTGCAGGTCCGTGAGGCGGCCGTCCAGCGGGAGCTGGTCCATCTTGAAGTCGCCGGTGGCGACGGCCATGCCCGCGGGGGTGCGGATGGCGACC
Organism: Streptomyces sp. NPDC058758; assembly: GCF_042746075.1. Taxonomy (NCBI): domain Bacteria; kingdom Bacillati; phylum Actinomycetota; class Actinomycetes; order Kitasatosporales; family Streptomycetaceae; genus Streptomyces; species Streptomyces sp. NPDC058758. Next base: position 1,515 of record NZ_JBHYPS010000011.1, read on the forward strand.
GCCAGCGCGTCCGGGATGGAGTGGTTGACCGCGATGAACTCGCAGTCGAAGGCGCCCAGGACCTCGCGGTCGCCCTCCTTCACCTCGAGGGTGTAGGGGCGGATGCGGTGCTCCTGGAGCTTGGCCTCGATCAGGGCGAGGGTCAGCTTCGAGCCGATGAGCGGGATGTCCGCCTTCAGCCGGAGCAGGTAGGGAACGGCACCGATGTGGTCCTCGTGGCCGTGCGTGAGCACGATGCCCTCGATGTCGTCCAGACGGTCCCGGATGATGCTGAAGTCCGGCAGGATCAGGTCGATGCCGGGCTGCTCCTCCTCGGGGAAGAGGACGCCGCAGTCGACGATCAGCAGACGGCCGTCGAACTCGAAGACCGTCATGTTCCGGCCGATCTCGCCGAGCCCCCCGAGCGGGATGACGCGCAGGGCGCCCTGGGGGAGCTTCGGCGGTGCGCCGAGTTCGGGATGCGGATGGCTCAAAAGTCTCTCCTCACCACACGCGCCACGTACCGGTCGGCACGTGGCGCGCATGACAATCGTGCACTTGCTGTTGTCGGTTTTCGGTTGTCGCCTTGTTCAGTTGTGAAGTCCGGTGATCAGAGGTCTACCCCGCCGGCGGCGAGGTCGACCTTGAGCTGGTCGGTCTCCTGCGCGGAGAGCTCGACGAGCGGGAGGCGCAGCGGGCCGGCCGGCAGGCCCTGGAGGGCGAGCGCGGCCTTGGTGGTCATGACGCCCTGGGTGCGGAACATGCCGGTGTAGACCGGGAGCAGCTTCTGGTGGATCTCGGTGGCCTTCTCGAAGTCGCCCGAGAGGTGGGCGTCGAGGAGGGCGCGGAGGTCGGGGGTGACGACGTGCCCCACGACGGAGACGAAGCCGACGGCTCCGACGGAGAGCAGCGGCAGGTTGAGCATGTCGTCGCCGGAGTACCAGGCGAGGCCGGAGCGGGCGATGGCCCAGCTGGCGCGGCCGAGGTCGCCCTTGGCGTCCTTGTTGGCGACGATCCGGGGGTGCTCGGCGAGCCGGACGATCGTCTCGGTGTCGATCGGGACGCCGGAGCGGCCAGGGATGTCGTAGAGCATCACCGGGAGGCCGGTGGCGTCGGCGACGGCCGTGAAGTGCCGGTACAGGCCCTCCTGCGGGGGCTTGTTGTAGTACGGCGTGACGGCGAGGAGGCCGTGGGCGCCGTCGCGCTCGGCGGCGCGGGCCAGCTCGATCGAGTGGTGAGTGTCGTTGGTGCCGATGCCGGCGACGACGTGGGCGCGGTCTCCGACCGCCTCCAGGACGGCGCGTACGAGCTCCGATTTCTCCGCGTCGCTGGTGGTGGGGGACTCGCCGGTGGTGCCGTTGACGACGAGGCCGTCGTTGCCCGCGTCCACGAGGTGGGCGGCGAGCCGCTGGGCGCCGTCGAGGTCGAGTGCGCCGTCCGCCGTGAAGGGCGTGACCATGGCGGTGAGGACCCGCCCGAAGGGGGTCTGCGGAGTGGAGATCGGAGCCATGGGTAACACGCTACTCGCTGCTCAGCGCCGGGTGCCCCCTCGGGGGACGTGAGAGAGGAGCCCGGCACTGCCTGCTCGGGGGTTCAAGCAGTGCCGGGTCCGTTTGATCAGCCTAGATGAACTTCACGAAACGTCGCAATACGGACACTTCGCGAGAGTGGACGAACATCTGTGCCCTACGGCGCGACGCGTCCGTTCTTGTTGAAGGCGGCGTGGGTGAGCGGCATCAGCCGGGCCCACTGCTCTTCCATCTTCTCGCCGACCATCTCGATCTCCCGCTGCGGGAAGGACGGCACCGCGGCCAGTTCGTGCTGGGTGCGCAGGCCGAGGAAGTGCATCAGCGAGCGGGCGTTGCAGGTGGCGTACATCGAGGAGTAGAGGCCGACCGGGAGGACCGCGCGGGCGACCTCGCGGGCGACGCCCGCGGCCAGCATCTCCTGGTAGGCGGCGTACGCCTGGCGGTACGACTCCTCCATCGTCCGGCCGACCAGCTCGTGCTGCTCCGGGGCGCCCTCGACGAAGACGTACTTGCCGGGACGGCCCTCCTGGACCAGCTTGCGGGAGGCGTCCGGGACGTAGAAGACCGGTTCGAGCTGCCGGTAGCGGCCCGACTCCTCGTTGTACGACCAGCCGACCCGGTGCCGCATGAACTCGCGGAAGACGAAGATCGGGGCGCTGATGAAGAAGGTCATCGAGTTGTGCTCGAAGGGGCTGCCGTGGCGGTCCCGCATCAGGTAGTTGATCAGGCCCTTCGAGCGTTCCGGGTCCTTCTGGAGCTCTTCGAGGGACTGCTCCCCCGCCGTGGAGACCCGGGCCGCCCACAGGACGTCGGAGTCGGCCGCGGCGCTCTTGACCAGCTCGACGGTGACGTCGCTCCTGAGGTCGATCTTCGCCGGCTCGGTGGGGGTGTCGGTCACCAGGAGTACCTTCCAGTCGTCTGTGGGGCGGGCCCAGGTTAGCGCGAGTCCGTCTGAAGGATGAGATTGGGCCGCTTCGGTGAAAAACGGCACCAAACCCTCGGTTCGATCGTCTGTACCTGTGAGGCGCACGACGACCACCGAGGAGAGTGACATCCATGTTCAGGCGGGATGAGGCCGTACCGTTCGCGTTCGTGGCGGAGGCCGACGAGTTCCGCAGTAACGTCACTCCGCCACCGCGCGAACGGCTCAGGCCCGGACAGGTCGTCGGGCGTACGCTGCTCGGGCTGACCGTCGCCGCGGGGCTCGTGGGCTCCCTCGTCCTCGGGATGCCGTCTCTCGACAGCACGGACTCGCCCGCGCACCAGCAGCAGTCCGAAGCCTCCGACAACCGCTGAGGTAGCCTCACCGGGCACCGCCCCTTCGAGCGTGCTTGTGAGTGAGGAACCGCCGTGCCCCTGCCCTTCCTGACGGCCGACCGTGCCTTCGACACCGCCGATGCCGTCGCGCTGCCGTTCGACGACCACGACCAGTGGCGCCGTCCGTACCGTCCGGGGCCCTACCGGGTCGGTGCGGCGGCGCTCGCGCTGCTGCTCGCCTCGTTCGTGCTGCTCGCCGCGGTGATCATCGCCGCCGCGGGCGCCGTCGGCGGGGCGGGCATCACCTTCGGCTTCGCCGTGCTGATCATCCTGGCCTCGCTGCGCCTGCTGCGCATGGGCACCTGGGTGAGCCGCGCCGGGGTGCGCCGCGTCGGCTTCTTCACCACCGGCACCACGGCCTGGACGAAGGTCGCCGCCGTCCGCACCGCGCAGCAGCCGGTGCGCTGGCTGAACTTCCCGCGGACGGTCCAGGGCCAGGCCCTGCTGCTCGACCGGACGGCCGGCGAGCAGCTGGTGCTGCTCACCGACCACAACGCGGACTTCCTCTCCCGGACCGAGGCCTTCGACCGGGCCGCCGACACCGTCGAGGCGTGGCACGCCGAGTACGGCGTCAGGCGCTGACCGTCCGGCCCTCGTGGAGGGCGATGGCCCGCTGCATCGCCTTGCGGGCCCGGGGGGTGTCGCGGGCGTCGTGATAGGCGACCGCCAGCCGGAACCAGCAGCGCCAGTCCTCCGGCGTCTCCTCCGTCTCGGCCTTGCGCCGGGCGAAGACCTCGTCCGCCGAGTCGCGGTCGATCCGGCCGCCCTGGGTGCGCCTCAGCTCGTCGACGGGCAGGCCGCCCTCGGCCTCCAGCTCCGCCGCGAGCCGGTTGGCCCGGCGCGCGAAGCTGGTGTTCTTCCACAGGAACCAGCCGCCGACGCACGGCAGCAGGAACGCCACCGCGCCCATGCCCATGGCCGCCGGCTCGCCGGTCAGGAGGAGCAGGACGCCCTCCATCGCCACCACCCCGAAGACCAGCACGAGGACGGTGGCGAGGAAGACGTACGTGATCTTGCCGCCCATGACCGTCAGCCCAGGTCCAGGAAGTGCTCCAGGCCGAACGTGAGGCCCGGGGTGCTCACCACGCGGCGGGCACCGAGCAGCACGCCCGGCATGAAGCTGGAGTGGTGCAGCGAGTCGTGGCGGACGGTGAGCGTCTCGCCCTCGCCGCCGAGCAGCACCTCCTGGTGGGCCAGCAGGCCCCGGAGGCGTACCGCGTGCACCGGGACCCCGTCCACGTCCGCGCCGCGGGCGCCGTCGAGGGCGGTCGCGGTGGCGTCCGGCTGGGCGCCGAGGCCGGCCTCGGCCCGGGCCTTGGCGATCAGCTGGGCGGTGCGGGTGGCGGTGCCCGAGGGGGCGTCCACCTTGTTCGGGTGGTGCAGCTCGACGACCTCGACCGACTCGAAGTACGGGGCCGCGAGCTGCGCGAACCGCATGGTGAGGACCGCGCCGATGGAGAAGTTCGGGGCGATGAGGACGCCGGTCTCCGGGGAGGCGGCGAGCCAGCCGTTCAGCCGCGCGAGGCGGTCCTCGGTCCAGCCGGTGGTGCCGACGACGGCGTGGATGCCGTGGCCCACGCAGTACTCGAGGTTGGCCATGACCGAGTCGGGGGTGGTCAGCTCCACGACGACCTGGGCGCCCGCCCCGGTGAGGGCCTCCAGGTCGTCGCCGCGGCCCAGGGCCGCGACCAGCTCCATGTCCTCGGCGGCCTCGACGGCCTTCACGGCCTCGGAGCCGATGCGGCCCCGGGCACCGAGGACCGCCACGCGCAGCTTGCTCATCGCACTTCTTCCTTAGGGGGTGGAGGTCAGGAGACGGCCTGGTGGAGGCGGTCCGCCTGCTTGTCCTTCAGCGGGCCTATCACCGAGAGCGAGGGCCGCTGGGTCAGCACGTCGCGGGCGACCTCCCGGACCTCGTCCGGGGTGACCGCCGCGATCCGGGCCAGCATGTCGTCGACCGACATCTGGGTGCCCCAGCACAGCTCGCTCTTGCCGATGCGGTTCATGATCGCGCCGGTGTCCTCCAGGCCGAGGACCGTGGAACCGGAGAGCTGGCCGACGGCGCGGGTGATCTCCTCGTCGGTGAGGCCCTCGGAGGCGACCTTGTCGAGCTCGTCCCGGCAGATCCTCAGCACGTCGTGGACCTGGCTGGGGCGGCAGCCCGCGTAGACGCCGAAGAGGCCGCAGTCGGCGAAGCCCGAGGTGTACGAGTACACGCTGTAGGCCAGGCCGCGCTTCTCCCGGACCTCCTGGAAGAGGCGGGAGGACATGCCGCCGCCGAGGGCGGTGTTCAGCACGCCGAGCGCCCAGCGGCGCTCGTCGGTGCGGGCCAGGCCGGGCATGCCGAGGACGACGTGCGCCTGCTCGGTCTTCCGGCCCAGCAGCTCGACCCTGCCGGCCGTGCGGATGGTTCTGCGGCCGTCGCGCGGGTCGACCGGGACGGCGTCGGTGCGGGTCAGGGCCCCGGCGCGCTCGAAGGCGCGGCGGACCTGGCGCACCACCGTGGCGTGGTCGACGTTGCCCGCGGCGGCGACGACCAGGTGGGTCGGGTCGTAGTGCTTCTTGTAGAAGCGGGCGATCTGGCCGCGGGTGAGCGCGTTGATCGTGTCGACGGTGCCGAGGACCGGGCGGCCCAGCGGGGTGTCGCCGAACATGGTCTGCGCGAACAGGTCGTGCACCACGTCGCCGGGGTCGTCCTCGGTCATCGCGATCTCTTCGAGGATGACGCCGCGCTCGGCGTCCACGTCCTCGTCGAGGATGAGCGAGCCCGTGAGCATGTCGCAGACGACGTCGATCGCCAGCGGCAGGTCGGTGTCGAGGACCCGGGCGTAGTAGCAGGTGTACTCCTTCGCCGTGAAGGCGTTCATCTCGCCGCCGACCGCGTCGATCGCGGACGAGATGTCGAGGGCGGACCGCTTGGTGGTGCCCTTGAAGAGGAGGTGTTCCAGGTAGTGGGTGGCGCCGTTCAGCGTCGGGGTCTCGTCGCGGGAGCCGACGTGGGCCCAGATGCCGAAGGTCGCGGAGCGCACCGAGGGGAGGGTCTCGGTGACGACGCGCAGGCCACCGGGGAGGGTGGTGCGGCGGACGGTGCCGATGCCGTCCCTGCCGGGAAGAAGCGTTTGGGTACGGGCGACGGCCCGCCCCCGGGAGGGGCGGGCCGTCGTCACGGAACTGCGGGACGTCACTGGTCGGTGTCGTCCTTCTTCTCGTCCTCGCCCTCGATCACGGGGATGAGGGAGAGCTTGCCGCGCTGGTCGATCTCGGCGATCTCGACCTGGACCTTGGAGCCGATCGCGAGCACGTCCTCGACGTTCTCCACGCGCTTGCCGCCGGCGAGCTTGCGGATCTGCGAGATGTGCAGCAGGCCGTCCTTGCCCGGGAGCAGGGAGACGAAGGCACCGAAGGTGGTGGTCTTGACGACCGTGCCCAGGTAGCGCTCGCCGACCTCCGGCATGGTCGGGTTGGCGATGCCGTTGATCGTGGCGCGGGCGGCCTCGGCGGCCGGGCCGTCGGCGGCACCGATGTAGATGGTGCCGTCGTCCTCGATCGTGATCTCGGCGCCGGTGTCCTCCTGGATCTGGTTGATCATCTTGCCCTTGGGGCCGATGACCTCGCCGATCTTGTCCACGGGGATCTTGACGGTGATGATCCGCGGGGCGTTGGGGGACATCTCGTCCGGGGTGTCGATCGCTTCCATCATCACGTCGAGGATGTGGAGGCGGGCGTCGCGGGCCTGCTTGAGGGCCGCGGCCAGGACGGAGGCCGGGATGCCGTCCAGCTTGGTGTCGAGCTGGAGGGCGGTGACGAACTCCTTGGTGCCGGCGACCTTGAAGTCCATGTCGCCGAAGGCGTCCTCCGCACCGAGGATGTCGGTGAGGGCGACGTAGTGCGTCTCGCCGTTGATCTCCTGGGAGATCAGGCCCATGGCGATGCCGGCGACGGGGGCCTTGAGCGGCACACCGGCGTTCAGCAGCGACATGGTGGAGGCGCAGACGGAGCCCATCGACGTCGAGCCGTTGGAGCCGAGGGCCTCGGACACCTGGCGGATCGCGTAGGGGAACTCCTCGCGGGTCGGGAGGACCGGCACGATCGCGCGCTCGGCGAGGGCGCCGTGGCCGATCTCGCGGCGCTTCGGCGAACCGACGCGGCCGGTCTCGCCGACGGAGTACGGCGGGAAGTTGTAGTTGTGCATGTACCGCTTGCGGGTCACCGGGGAGAGGGTGTCCAGCTGCTGCTCCATGCGGAGCATGTTGAGGGTGGTGACGCCCAGGATCTGGGTCTCGCCACGCTCGAACAGGGCGGAGCCGTGCACGCGCGGGATGGCCTCGACCTCGGCGGCCAGCGTACGGATGTCCGTGACGCCGCGGCCGTCGATGCGGACCTTGTCCTTGATGACGCGCTCGCGGACCAGGGCCTTGGTGAGGCTCCGGTAGGCGGCGGAGATCTCCTTCTCGCGGCCCTCGAAGGCCGGGAGGAGCTTCTCGGCGGCGAGCTCCTTGACGCGGTCGAGCTCGGCCTCGCGGTCCTGCTTGCCGGCGATGGTGAGCGCCTGGGCGAGCTCGCCGCGGACGGCGTCGGAGAGCGCGGCGTACACGTCGTCCTGGTAGTCCAGGAAGATCGGGAACTCGGCCTCGGGCTTGGCGGCCTTGGCGGCCAGGTCCGACTGGGCCTTGCACAGGACCTTGATGAACGGCTTCGCGGCCTCGAGGCCCGCGGCGACGACCTCCTCGGTCGGCGCCTCGGCGCCGCCCTTGACGAGGGCGATGGTCTTCTCGGTGGCCTCGGCCTCGACCATCATGATCGCGACGTCGCCGTCCTCCAGGACGCGGCCCGCGACGACCATGTCGAAGACGGCGTCCTCGAGCTCGGTGTGCGTCGGGAAGGCGACCCACTGGCCCTGGATCAGCGCGACGCGGACGCCGCCGATCGGGCCGGAGAAGGGCAGGCCGGCCAGCTGGGTGGACGCGGACGCGGCGTTGATCGCGACGACGTCGTACAGGTGGTCGGGGTTGAGCGCCATGATCGTGGCGACGACCTGGATCTCGTTGCGCAGGCCCTTCTTGAAGGACGGGCGCAGCGGGCGGTCGATCAGGCGGCAGGTGAGGATCGCGTCCTCGGAGGGACGGCCCTCGCGGCGGAAGAAGGAGCCGGGGATCTTGCCGGCCGCGTACATCCGCTCCTCGACGTCCACCGTGAGGGGGAAGAAGTCGAGCTGGTCCTTGGGGCGCTTCGAGGCGCTGGTGGCCGACAGCACCATGGTGTCGTCGTCCAGGTAGGCGACGGCGGAGCCGGCGGCCTGGCGGGCCAGGCGGCCCGTCTCGAAGCGGATGGTGCGGGTGCCGAAGGAGCCGTTGTCGATGACGGCCTCGGCGTAGTGGGTCTCGTTCTCCACTATGGGTTTCTCCTACGTTCGTCTTTGGTCCGCGCGCCCGTGTGGCGCGGGACGGGTGCGGGAGAAGCGGTGAAGTGGCGGGCCGGTCTTCGATCGAAGCACCCGGGATGAGGTCCGGGGGCCACTACCGAGGACCGGCGGCGTGCCGGCTGCTTCTCGCGCGGTCGTTCTTGTGGCGTTCTGCGACCAGAGTAATTGCCGGTCGGCACTTCGCGCACGTACAGCAAAGGGAGCGGCCCCCTGAAAGTGGGAACCGCTCCCTCAACGGCGTCTTACTTGGCGCCGCCGGCCGCACCGCGGCGGATGCCGAGGCGGTCGACCAGCGTACGGAAGCGCTGGATGTCCTTCTTGGCCAGGTACTGCAGCAGGCGGCGGCGCTGGCCGACCAGGATCAGCAGACCACGACGGGAGTGGTGGTCGTGCTTGTGGGTCTTGAGGTGCTCGGTCAGGTCCGAGATGCGGCGGGACAGCATGGCGACCTGGACCTCGGGGGAGCCGGTGTCGCCCTCCTTGGTGCCGAACTCGGCCATGATCTGCTTCTTGACGGCGGCGTCGAGAGCCACGCGGTTCTCCTCAGGTTTCGTGCCCACGAGTGCCCCTGGTCTACGTCTCAGGGGAGCTTCCATGACTCGGGAGCGGAGGTCCGTTGAGCGCTGTTCCCCGAGGCGGGATCTCGCCTGCTTCCGGGAGCGCGCACACAAACGGCCGTCACACAGCGTACCAGGCGGCTCAGGAGGTGAGCGCCCGGATGGAGTGGTAGACGTCGAAGACCGCCAGGCAGAGCGGCAGCAGCGTGAGCAGCACGAAGGTCTCGGCGATCTCCAGGAAGCGGCCCCAGAAGGGGGTGACGCCCTTGCGCGGCACGATCAGGCCGATGGCCGTGAGGAGCGCGGCGACGCCGGCGATGGCCGCGGAGAGCCAGACCGTACGGATGTCGAGGGCCGTGCCGTCGCCCTTGAGGGCCTCCAGGAGGAGCTCCACGGGCGGGTTCAGGGCGAGGCCGAGGCCGAGCAGGACGAGCGAGCCGAGGCCGGCGGCGAGGGCGCAGCCGACCTGCGCGGTGTAGCGGAAGAGGTGGGCGCGCATCAGCATGGCGACGCCGGTGGCGAGGGCGAGCAGCTGGCCCCACACGGTGTCGGAGAAGCCGAGGACGGCGGCGGAGCCGACGGCGACCAGGGCGCAGCCGCCGACGAGGCCGACGAGCAGCTCGTGGCCGCGGCGGGCCTGGGCGGCGATCCGGGCGGCGTCGACCGGGCCCGGGGGCTCGGCGTCGGAGCCGTATCCGCCGACGTTGGTCCGGGGCGGTTCGAAGCCGATGGGGAGGCGGGCGAAGCGGGTGGAGAGGCCCGGCAGGAAGGCGAGCGCGCCGACCGCGAAGGGGGCGCAGACCGCGGCGGTCTCGGCCGGGGTGAGCTCCGTCAGGATGGCGGCGAAGCCGACCAGCATGCCGACGGCGGAGGCGAAGACGAAGGCGACGAAGGGGCCGTCCCCGGCGGGGGCGACGATCGTGAGGATCACGGCGCAGACGAGGACGGCGGTGCAGGCGAGCAGGAACTGGAGCTTGCCGATGCCCTGGCCGTCGGCGAGGGCGAGCAGTCCGGAGCCGGCGACGGCGGCGTTCGCCATCGCGCCGGTGCCGAGGGCCACGGCGGAGCCGCGGTCGTCGTAGACGCGGGCGCGGACGGCGGCGAGCGCGAGGAGCAGGACGCCGGTGACGGCGGCCAGGATGCCGGGCAGGCCGTGCATGTCGTGGCGGGGCTCGGCGGTCCACAGCACGAAGGCGAGCAGGACGAGGAGGATCGCGCCGCCGAAGAGGCCGGCGCCGCGCATCAGGGCGTCGGACCACAGGGTGCGGTCCTTGGAGACGGCGGAGGCGACCGCGTCGGAGACGTCGTCGAAGACGGCCGGGGGCAGCGACTCGGCGAAGGGGCGCAGGGACAGCAGCTCGCCGTCGAGGATGCGCTGGGCGGCCAGCGAGCGGCTGCCGTCGAGGACGGTGCCGTCGCGGCGCACCAGGTGGTAGCCGACGGGGGCGCCGGGGGCCGGGGTCTGGCCGGAGAGGCGGAGCACCTCCGGGTAGAGGTCCGCGAGCGCGACGTCCTCGGGCAGTGCGACGTCGACGCGGCCGTCGGGCGCGACGACGGTGATCCGGCAGAAGCCGGTGCCGCCGTGGAACACGGTGGTGGGAGCCGACTGGCCGGCTCCGCCGGCCGTGGCTGGGGCCGTCATACTCACCTGCTGCTTCCCCTCGTGGTGATCCTGTCCGGCGGGTCCCGGGCCGTCGGCCCGGGAGGGGCCGGCGGTCGTGGACCACGGGTGGTGCGCGGCGCGGGACGCCGGTCGTGCGCGGTCCCGGGGCGCCGGTCGTGCGTGGCGTGCGGGACGCCGGTCCTGCGTGGCGTGCGCCACCGGTCGCGCACGGTCCGGTCGCGCACGGTCCTGAGGGCCGGTCGCGGGCGGTCCGGGACGCGGTCCGGGACGCGGTCCGGGCGCCGTGTCCGCGTGCTGCGGATGTTGCGCTCCGAATGACCCGATTTTTGCGATAGTTCATGGCCACGCAAATATTTCGGGCCACCCTACCGCCCACCCGCGACCCCGCACCAAAGTAGGATCCCTCCCCGCGGATGGATCCTGTCGCCACGGGGGCGTCTGGAGGAACTTTCCGTCCGGCAACGGAAATTGGTGAGCTGTGAGCCAGATCGTCGTCAAGCGCCCACCGCGGGCCCTGCCGTCCGAAGTGCCTGACGAGCAGGTGCAGTTGCAACCTCCCCCGGAACTGCCCCGCGGGCAGCAGGAGGGCGCGCTGATGCAGCTCCTGCCGATGCTCGGCATGGGCGGTTCCGTGGTGTTCTTCTTCATGACGCCGAACCCGATCATGCGGATCATGGGCATGGTGATGATCGCGTCGACGGTGGCCATGGCCATCGCGATGCTGGTCCGCTACCGGCGCGGGACGCAGGGGCAGCTCGCCGACATGCGGCGCGACTACCTGAAGTACCTGACGCAGACCCGGCGCGCCGTGCTCAGGACGGCGCGCCTCCAGCGGGACGCGCAGTTCTACCTGCACCCGTCGCCCGAGCAGCTGTGGGCGCTGGTGGCCGAGGGCAGCCGGATCTGGGAGCGGCGGATCGGCGACCACGACTTCGGGCAGGTACGCGTCGGGCTGGGCAGCCAGCAGCTGGCGACCCCGCTGATCGCCCCCGAGACGGCGCCCGTGGACGAGCTCGAACCGCTGACGGCCGGGGCGATGCAGCAGTTCCTCGCGGCGCACGGCACCCTCGACGGCCTGCCGATGGCGGTGTCCCTGCGCGCCTTCTACCACCTCACGGTGAGCGGCGAGCCGGAGGCGGCGCGGTCGACGGCCCGCGCCATGGTGGGCTCGCTGGCGGCGCTCCACTCCCCCGAGGACCTGGTCGTCGTCGTCGCCACCGACGACGGCGCGGCCCCGGCGTGGGAGTGGACGAAGTGGCTGCCGCACGTGCAGGCCCCGGGCCCGGGTGACGGGGCGGGCAGCCGGCGGCTGATCACGACGGACGCGCGGGAGCTGGAGGACCTGGTCGCCGGGCGGCTCGACGGCCGGCCCCGTTTCCAGGGCCCCGACCATCCGCTGCTCGACTTCCCGCACCTGGTCGTGCTGCTCGACGGGCAGTCGGTCCCGCAGACCTCCGCGCTGGCCTCGCCGGAGGGCATCCAGGGCGTGACGATCATCGAGGTCGTGCAGGGCCGGGGCGCCGGCGCCCGCGGTGACCTGTCCGTGGTCGTGGAGGGCGGGGCGCTGCGGCTGGAGTCGGGGCACGGGCACGTGTACGACGGCGTCCCCGACGAGCTGAGCCCGGACGCGGCGGAGGCGCTCGCCCGGCAGCTCGCGCCGCTGCGGGTCGCGAGCGGTTCGGACGACGACGAGCCGCTGCTGGCCAACCTCGACTTCACCGACCTGCTGAACCTCGGCGACGCGGCCTCGGTCGACGTGAGCCGCACCTGGCGCCCCCGGTCCCGGTCGGAGCGGCTGCGGGTGCCGATCGGCGTGGGCGAGGACGGCGTCCCGGTCATGCTGGACCTCAAGGAGGCGGCGCAGGAGGGCATGGGCCCGCACGGGCTGTGCGTGGGCGCCACGGGTTCCGGCAAGTCGGAGCTGCTGCGCACGCTGGTCCTGGGCCTTGCGGTGACGCACTCCTCGGAGACCCTGAACTTCGTCCTCGCGGACTTCAAGGGCGGTGCCACCTTCGCGGGCATGTCCCAGATGCCGCACGTGGCGGCCGTCATCACCAACCTCGCGGACGACCTCACGCTGGTGGACCGGATGGGCGACTCCATCCGCGGTGAGCTCAACCGGCGCCAGGAGATGCTGCGCGACGCGGGCAACTACGCGAACATCCACGACTACGAGAAGGCGCGCGCGGCCGGCGCCCCGCTCCAGCCGATCCCCTCGCTCGTCCTCGTCATCGACGAGTTCTCCGAGCTGCTGACGGCGATGCCGGACTTCATCGAGATGTTCGTGCAGATCGGCCGGATCGGCCGTTCGCTCGGCGTCCACCTGCTGCTGGCCTCGCAGCGCCTGGAGGAGGGCCGGCTGCGCGGCCTGGAGACGTACCTCTCCTACCGGATCGGTCTGCGGACCTTCTCCGCCGCCGAGTCCCGGGCCGCGATCGGCGTGCCCGACGCCTACTCGCTGCCCAACGTGCCAGGCTCGGGCTACCTCAAGTACGGCACCGACGAGATGGTGCGGTTCAAGGCCGCGTACGTCTCCGGCACGTACCGCACCGGCCGGAACCCGGCGGCGGCGGGCGGGCCCCTGCCGGTGGACCGGCGGCCGGTGCCCTTCACCGCGGCCCCGGTGCCGGTGCGCTACCTGGAGCCGGCGGCGCAGGCGCGGGTGCCCGAGGCCCGGGAGTCCGAGGACGACGCGCTGGCCGACTCGGTGCTCGACGTGATCGTGCGCCGGCTGGAGGGGCGCGGCGTCGAGGCGCACCAGGTGTGGCTGCCGCCGCTGGACAACCCGCCGCCGCTCGACTCGGTCCTGCCGGGGCTCGCGGGCGTGGAGGGCCGGGGGCTGACGCAGCCCGGCTACGAGGGGGCGGGGCGGCTCGTCGTGCCGCTGGGCGTGGTGGACAAGCCGTACGAGCAGCGCCGCGACACGCTCTACCGGGACTTCTCCGGCGCGGCCGGCCACATGCAGATCATCGGCGGACCGCAGTCCGGCAAGTCCACGCTGCTGCGGACGCTGATCTCCGCCTTCGCGCTGACGCACACCCCGCACGAGGTGCAGTTCTACGGCCTCGACTTCGGCGGCGGCGGCATGGCCTCGGTGGCCGGGCTGCCGCACGTCGGCGGGGTCGCCTCCCGGCTCGACCCCGAGCGGGTGCGGCGGACCGTCGCCGAGGTCTACGGCATCCTGTCGCGGCGCGAGGAGTACTTCCGCAGCGCGGGCGTGGACTCCATCCAGACCTTCCGCCGGCTGCGGGCCCGGGGCGACATCTCCGTGGCCGACCAGCCGTGGGGCGACGTCTTCCTGGTGATCGACGGCTGGGGCAACTTCCGCACCGAGTACGAGGGTCTCGAACCGGCCGTCGTCGACATCGCGGCCCGCGGTCTCGGCTACGGCATCCACGTGGTCGTCACGGCCTCGCGCTCGATGGAGGTCCGCGCCAACCTCAAGGACCACCTGATGAACCGGCTGGAGCTGCGGCTGGGCGACACGATGGACTCCGAGCTGGACCGCAAGATCGCCGCCAACGTGCCGACGGGGGTGCCGGGCCGCGGCCTGACGCCGGAGAAGCTGCACTTCATGGCGGCCGTCCCGCGCATCGACGGGATCAACTCCGACAGCGACCTCGCCGAGGCGACGGCCGCGATGACGCAGGAGGTCACGCGGCACTGGACGGCGCCGGGCGCGCCCGAGGTCCGGCTGCTGCCGCGCGAGCTCGACGCGCACACACTGCCGGCGGGCTACGCGGAGCCGCGGCGCGGCATCGCGTTCGCCATCGACGAGAACAACCTGGAGCCGGTCTTCGTCGACTTCGACCGCGACCCGTTCTTCCTGGTGTTCGGCGAGAGCGAGTCGGGCAAGTCGAACCTGCTGCGGCTGATGATCAAGCAGATCTCGGAGCGGTACGACGGGGCCGCGGCGAAGTTCTTCGTGATCGACAACCGGCGCGCGCTGCTCGACGTGACGCCGGCGAGCCACCTGGCCGAGTACGTGCCCATGTCCAACAACATGGAGCACCACGTCGACGCGCTCGCCGACCTGATGCGCCGCCGCTCCCCGTCGGCGGACGTCACGGCCCAGCAGCTGCGCGACCGCAGCTGGTGGTCGGGCCCGAACCTGTTCGTGATCGTCGACGACTACGACCTGGTGTCGACGTCGAGCGGGAACCCGCTCGCCAAGCTGACGGAACTCCTGCCGTTCGCCCGCGACGTGGGCGTCCGCTTCGTCATCGCCCGCAGCGCGGCGGGCGCCAGCCGCTCGTCGTACGAGTCCTTCATGCAGCGCATGATGGAACTCGGCGCCCAGGGCGTCCTCCTCTCCGGCGACCCCCAGGAGGGCGACGTCCTCGGCGGCGTCCGCATGCGCCCGATGCCGCCGGGCCGCGGCATCTACGTCTCCCGGCAGCGCGGCAACCCGCTGGTGCAGACGGGGCGGATGCCGGAGCTGTAGGGGCGGCGTCCGAGGAGGAACAGCGCGGGGCCGGTGGGCGGCGGCGATCAGCCGCCCACCGGCCCCGCGGCCGTCCGGGCGGACGGTCGAGCGGAACGACGGGGGCGGAGCCGCGACGTGGGGTGGGAGAAGCGGGAGCGGCTGAAGTCGGCTGCCACGGAACAGGACCCGACGCGGATGGTGAGTGCCGGGAGCCCCGGAAGTTCCCGGACGAGCCTGCGGGCATCGGGGCCGCTGGGTCTACAACTCGCGCAGCCCCGTGGCCCGGGGGCTGATGCTCGCGACCGTCGTCGGCCTGGTCGGCTTCTCCCTCGCCCTCCTCCGGCCGCCTTGAGGTGGTGGTGCGGGTGGCGTGGGGGGGTGCGCGGAGCCGGAACGCGCGACAGGGTGGGCGCCTCCCGTGCACGCCCACCCTGTACTGCTTGCGTACGGCTTCGGTTTAGAAGAAGCCCGCGGCGCGCTTGTCGCCCGCCTGGTAGGCCGGGGCGGCCTGGCGGACGGCCTTGGAGATGCTCTGCAGGGCGTTGTGGATCGCCCGGGTCTCCTGGTCCCACTTCGCGTGAGCGCCGTCCGCGGCGGTCTTCGCCTCACCCTCCCAGGTGCTGGAGACCGAGCGGATCCGGGTCTGGATGTCCTCCAGCGCCTGGTCCAGGCGCTTCGCCTGCGCGTCGATCTGGTTCGCCGCGTCGTCGAGCGAGGCGTACGTGACGAGCATGATGCCGTCGTTGCCGGCCATGGTCCCTCCGGGTGTCGTTGGTGTCGTTCAGGTGGGGTGGTGCAGGGGCTCCGACGCGGAGGTCAGAGACCGGCGATGCCCGAACGGGCCGCCTTCTCGGCACCCGCGTCGCCGGAGAAGCCCGCGGTGACGTCGACGCCGCGCAGGGCCGCCTCGACCTCGTCGTCGGTGTTGCTGGACGTGGTCCGGGTGACCTGGATGGCCTCCTGGAAGTTCAGCATCAGCTTGGCGATCCGCACCATGCCCTGGTTGATCTCGGTCTGCTTGGCGTCGAAGGCGCCGGCGCCGATGCCCTTCCAGCGGCCTTCGAGGCTGTCGATGACGCCCTGGAGGGCCGAGAGCTGGCCCTTCACGTCATCGAACTTGCGGGTGAGCTCGTCCTGGAAATCCTTGAGACTCTGATCGCCAACCTTCAAGACTGACATGTGTCGCTCTCCCTTTCTCGGGTTCTCTGTTGAGCCGCGCCCGCAGTTCGCGCGGGCGTGGTGAGGTGGTCTGCGGTCGTCAGACCGAGCGCCGTCGGCGCGCCAGGACGACACCCGCGGCCGCGAGGACGACCACGGCCGCCGCCGCGATGCCGATGACGAGGCCCGTGTTGCCGCCGCCGTCCGCATCCGCGGCCGCGCTCTCGGTGGAGCCTGCCACAGGCGCGTCCGACGTCTGCTTGCCGTCGGGCGCTTGTGCCGAAGCTGTTGCGGACGGGTCGGACGTCGACGTCCCGGAGGAGGCCGACGCCGACGCGGACGCCGTGGCCGACGGGGTCGTGCCGACCGCTCCGCCGGTGGGCTTGTTGGTGAGGGGGCTGATGTTGGGGTCGCCCGGCTTGCCCTCGCCTCGCGAGACGTGCGCGTTGGGCCGGACAATGCCGTAGCCGAGGAAGTCGCTGACCGTACCCGGCTCCCAGCCGTCGCCCCGCGCCGCGGAATCGAGCATGACGCGCAGGACCTGGTTGCCCGTCCAGTCGGGGTGCATGGACCAGATGAGGGCGGCGGAGGCGGAGGCGATGGCGGTGGAGAAGCTGGTGCCTTCGCTCAGACAGTACTTCGCAAGGCTCTTGTCGCAGTATCCGGGTACGTCGGTGCCCGGAGCCGCGATGTCGATGGTGTCGCCGTGCTGCGAGTACTCGGCCACCGAGCCATCACGATCGGAAGCCGCGACGGCGATCGCTTCGGGGTAACTCGCCGGATACTGGGGCTTGTTTCCCTTGTTCGCATTGTTGCCCGCACCCGCGAAGACGAGCTTGCCCTTGCTCTGGGCGTACTTGACCGCTTCCCGGATGCCTTCGTTGTAATAGTCGGAGGCAACGGAGACATTGATGATCTTTGCGTCGCTGTCAGCAGCGGCTCTGATCGCCTCCTCCATGTCGAAGGCGTTCACGGCCTGCTCGTTCTGGCGCTCGGTGTCTGCCACACGGTACGGAATCACTCTGGCGTCCGGTGCCAGCCCTCGAATTCCACCGCCCGCACCCGATCCGGCGATCATCTCGGCAACGGACGTGCCGTGGCCGGAGTAGTCGTCCGTTTCCTCGCCCTTGGACTCGGACGCGTCCCAGCCCTTCAGTACCTTGCCCTTGAGCGAGGGCGTGTCCGGGTCGACACCGGAGTCGATAACGGCAACGGTGATGCCCTTGCCGGTCGCCTTCTTCCAGATCTGCTCGGCCTTCATGGCATCCAGGTACCACTGCTGCGACCGCGCGTCGGCGGCGACCGCCGTCGGAGCGACCCCGACGAGCGACGTCGTCAGCACCGCGATCGCCGTGGTGCCGAGGAGCGCCCGCCGAAGGCTGCCGCTCTCGATCATTCGTGCCGTCATCCTGACTTCCGCGCCTTCCGAGTGGTTAGTCGATCACCGGCGGTACCGCACCGCGCCGACGGTTAGTCCAGGTCTCTTCGTCTTCCGTCAGGTAGTCGGGGCGCGAAGAGCCCTCGCGGTCCTGTTCGTCACGGTCCGGGCGCTGGGTTCCACGGCCGCCCATGCCGCGGGGCGTGCCGACCACTCCGTTGGAGCTGGGGGTACCTCGTCCGGCAGGGCGGGGGGCAGCCTTGCCGTTGTTGGCGCCGACCACTCCGGCCTGGCTGGGGCGCGCGCCCGTCGCGCGGCCCGCGGCCGGACCCTCGCTGCCGACGACCGTCCCCTTCGGGATCCGGGACCCGGTGCTTC
Organism: Streptomyces sp. NPDC058758; assembly: GCF_042746075.1. Classification (NCBI taxonomy): domain Bacteria; kingdom Bacillati; phylum Actinomycetota; class Actinomycetes; order Kitasatosporales; family Streptomycetaceae; genus Streptomyces; species Streptomyces sp. NPDC058758. The sequence goes on from NZ_JBHYPS010000011.1 coordinate 19,283, forward strand.
CGGCGGCGGTGCGCTGCGGGGTGCCGCCCGTGATGGGGTTGGACTTGGCACCGCCCGTACGCCCCGTCGCCGGCTGCTGCCCGGGGCGGCCGGCCTGCGGCGTGGCCCGGCCCGCCTGCGCGGACTGGGAGGTGGCGTGCGGTCCGGCGGCGCGCCCCATGGGGCCGTTGGCACGGCCCGTCGCCTGGGAGGTCGCCGGATTGCCCGCGCGGCCCGTCACCGGGGAGTTGGTGGGATTGCCCGCGCGGCCCGTCACCGGAGAGGTCGTGGGATTGCCCGCACGGCCCATCGCCTGCGGACCCGTCTTCGGTCCGCCCGCGCGGCCGACGGCCGGGGAGGTCGTCGGTCCGACCGGACGACCGGGGCCTGTGCGGCCGGTGGTCGTACGCGAGACCGGAGGGGACCCGATGACCTTGGGCCCTCCACTGCGCGGCGGCGGGCCGAGGGTGACCGGCGGCGGCATGCCGGGGCCGGTCGGGGGCGGGGTGTTCGTGGGCAGGGTCGGGGTGGGCGGGGTGTTCGGCAGGGTGGGCGCCGGAGGCGTCTTGACCGTGTCGATCTGGACCCTGGTGTCCTTGTCCGGCTCCCGGATCGCCTGGGAACCGTCGAGCTGATCGCCCGTGCGGGGCACCGTCTGCGTGGCGCGGTCCTCGCCGGCGGTGATGGTTCCGGACGACTCCCTCGACAGGCCGTCACGGGAGGAAGAGGAGGAACTGGCCCCCGACTCTCTGGCTCCTCCGACCAATCCGGCGGGCGGCGGAACCGGCGCCTTGTACGCCGCCGGCGGCTTCGGCATCTCCTGTCCCGCCAGGGTGCTCTGCGAGACCGCGTAGAAGGAGGCCAGGCGGTTCATCTGGTTGATGGCCTCCTGGCGGTCCTTCTCCACCGCCACGGCCTTCTGGTACTCCTCTTTCTTCTCCGTCTTCTCCAGCTCGGTGAATTCGGAGGGCTTGCGCTGGTCGGCGCGGGTGTCGCGCGGCGGGGCCGCGTTGCGGACCGAGGTCAGGCCGTCGTTGGCGACCTTCATCTGGGTGCCGACGGCGTTGGCGACCTTGCCGATGCCCCAGGCGTAGTTCGCGACCTCGGATCCGTACCGCTGGAACTCGACGGCCGCGGCGCCCTCCCACTCGACGCTGCCGACGAACGTGGTCAGCGCCTTCGCGGCCGCGTTGAGCTCGGTGGTCGCCTTCACCAGGGCTTCGCCGGCGGAGGCCAGCTGGGACGGCTGGGCGCTGTCGAGGAGGTCGAGCATGGCGTTGAGGCGGTGGTTCTCGAAGGAGGTCTCGCCGTAGACGCTTCCCTTGGGCCTGAGGCCGACGTTGCCGAAGAAGGGCAGGCGGATGTCGTCCAGGGTCTCCAGGACGTTCGTGACCTGGTACTTGGCCTGGATGTCGGCCGTGTCCTCGGCCTGCTGCTGCTCCTGCGGCGTCAGGTTCGACGGCGGGGGCGTGCTCGGGTTCGGGTTCGTGCCCGGCGTCTTCTCTTCACTCATCGTGCGTCACCCGATTCCTTCCGTCGCGGTATCGGCCTGGCCACGGTTCGCGGCCGGCTGCGCCGGGTCCTTGCTGCGGGCCTGCTCCTCGCGCTCGATGGCCTCGGCGCGTTCCCGGCTCAGTCGGGCCTGGATGTCGTGGAACTGGCGCCGCTGGTCCTCTTCCACGTTGTCGTAGCCGACGTCGGCGGCGTGGACGCCGATCTCGAGGAGTTCGATCTGGCCGCTGAGGGACTTCGAGAGCGCCACGAGCGAGGCGTGGACGCGCTCGTACTCCGTGAAGAAGCCGTCCGCCTCGGCGAAGGGGATGCCGGTGCCGAACGCTTCGCGCGTCACGCGGTTCCCGTTCAGCTTGGAGGCGCCGCCGGCGCCCTGCTCCAGGTTCTCGATGACCTGCTTGACGTCCCGCTGGAACTTCCGCAGCGCGTCGACTCCGCGCTGAAGGTCACTGGCCATGACCGCCCCCGTCACCCGTCACGTGAAACACGAGCCATTCCTCCCCGTTTGCTCCTGCTGCCCTGCATTGCGATCGTGGCGACTCGCCATCCACCGATCGCGCGCCCACCACTTTAGTGATTGCGACTGACAGGCCCAAGTCTCTTGTTCGTCACGAGACTTCTACAGTTTTCCTCTCCGTGCGACGCTATCAGCCGTGTGCGTCTGCAATGATCACCGGCCCGCCAGGGCCGCTCGTCTCCTGCGGTGGTCCCGCAGGGCGATCGCCGTGCCCGCGATGGCCGCCACCAGGACGCCGCCGCTGACGACCACGTAGGTGGCCAGGCGGGCGGCGCGCTGTTCGGGGGTCTCGCCGAGGTGGACGGCGGCCGGGGTGGGGGCCTCGGCGCGGGTCATGCCCTCGCCGGCCACGGGCTTCTCCAGGGGTTTGTCGTCCTCGGTCAGGGCCCGGACGGGGTCGACGACGCCCCAGCCGACGAGGCGGTCGTGGCCGGCGACGGAGCGTTCGGCGGTCTGCTGGATCTGGGCGACGATCTGCCGCTGGGTCCACTTGCCGTGCTTCGCCTTGATGAGGGCGGCGAGGCCGGCGACGTACGGGGCGGAGAAGCTGGTGCCGTTGTCGGCGCAGTGGCCGCCGCCGGGGACCGTGGAGACCATGTCGACGCCGGGCGCGGCGACGCCGACGAAGTCGCCGGACTGGGAGAACTGGGCGCGTTCGTTGTTGCGGTCGGACGCGGCGACGGCGAGGACGCCGGGGTACGAGGCGGGGTAGGTGGCCTTGACGTTGCCGCCGAGGCCGTCGTTGCCCGCCGAGGCGACGACGACGATGTCCTTGTCCAGGGCGGCCTGGACGGCCTGCTGGAGGAGCGGGGTGGGCTTCACCGCGTCCGCCGTGTCCTGGGAGATGTTGATCACGTGCGCGCCTTTGGCGATGGCGTGCCGGATCGCGGCCGCGAGCGTCGTGGTGGTGCCGTTGCCCTCGGCGTCGTTCTGCTGGATGGGGATGATGGTGGCGTCCGGGGCGAGGCCGACGAAGCCGGTGCCCTTGGCGGGGCGGGCGGCGATGATGCCGGCGACCTTGGTGCCGTGGCCGACGGTGTCGGTGGTGCCGTTCTCCTTGCCGCGCTTCAGCTTGTAGCCGTTGGCGTCCTTGGCCTCCTTGGGGATCAGGTTGATCCCGCTGCGGGCGTCGACGGCCTTGGCCAGCTGGGGGTTGCGCACGTCGACGCCGGTGTCGATGACGGCGACGCGGACGCCCTTGCCGGTGGACTGGGCCCACAGTTCGTCGAGCTGGACGCGCTGGAGGGACCAGGGGCGGCCCTCGTACTTCTTGTTCGGGAAGGTGCACTGGCCGCCGTCGTCGGCCGCCGCGGTGGTGAGCGGGAGGCCAAGGGCGCAGAGCGTCGTCGCGGTGACGACGAGCAGGGGGCGCCCGGACGGACGCGGGGGCGTCCTCACGAGCCCTGCGGCTGACGCGCGCCGCCGGTGGAGAGGCGGGGGCCGGTGGGGAGGAAGGTGGACCACTCGGCGGGGACGGGCAGCGGCTCGATGTTCTTGTAGCCGAGGCGGTTCTGGGCCTGCTGGGCCTCGGCCTGCCGGGCCTGCTTCTCCTCCTCGGAGCCGGAGGAGCCGATGCCGGAGTCGTCGGTGGTGGTGTCGCCGTTGGACTGCATGGCGTAGCGCAGGCCGGTGTCGGTGACGAGGAAGAGGAAGCCGCTGGAGGTGGTGGAGCCCTTGAACTGGCGGAAGAGCTGGCCGGATCCGGGGGTGACGTAGGCGCTGCTGGAGCCGGTCGGCAGGGTGGCGGGGAAGTCCTTGCCGGCCCAGGTGCTCAGGGTGGTGCGGCCGTTGTCGGCGTCGACCTCGCGGAGCACGTTGCAGACGGTGTTGCGGCTGCCGCCGCCGGTGCCCGCCTCGTTGACGGGGACGGGTTCGGCCTTCGGCCACTTCTTGTCCCCGCCGAAGGCGTCGCCCGGCTGGAAGGCGCCGCCGCTGACCTTGGTGGCCTGGCCGGCCTGGCCGAGGCCGACGAGCTGGCGGCTGTTGAGGAGCAGCTTGGCGGTGAAGTCGGAGATGGGCGCGACCCGGTCCTGGAGGACGACGTACATCTTCCGGCTGGTGCCGTCGGTCGCGGAGAGCACCATGCCGACCTTGGCGACCTTGGCGACCTCGGGCGAGAGGCCGCCGACCTGGGCGGCGGCGCCCGGCTCGCCGGGGATCTCCGGGAAGGAGATGGTGTCGCCCTTGTGCAGGGTCTTCAGCCAGGCGTCCGAGACGCGCTGGGCGGGGCGGCCCTGGCCGACGAGCTGGCGGAGCAGCAGTTCGTCCTTCTCGACGGGGTACGCGGTCCCCTTGGCGTCGACGACGTAGCGGGTGCGGTCCTGGCCCTCGACGTACAGCAGCTCGCCGCCGGTGAGGCGTTCCTCGCCGTCGGTCCTGGCCTCCTCGCGCGCGGCGAGGACGAAGGCGGCCTTCTGGATGGCGCGGCCGCCCTCGCCGGGGCGTTCGCAGACGACCCAGCGCTTGGGGGCGCCGGCCTCCTTCGGTTCGGGGAGGCGGTCGGGGGCGTACGGGATGCCGAGGGTGGCGCCGTGCGGGATCTTGCCGCTGTCGAGGACCGACTCGGAGACCGTGATGATCTTGTCCTTGTCGGGGTCGAGGAGGAGCTTCGCCGACGACATGTTGAGGACCGGGTGGAGCTGGAGCTTGTCGCCGGTCTTGAGGACCACGTACCGGGTGGTCGACTTGTCGGCGATGATCACGTTCTGCCCGGGCTTGTCCCAGTCCTTGGGGGCGACGGGCTTGAACATGCCCCAGGCCCCGAAGACGGCGAGGACGACCGCGCCGACGATGGCGCCGGGCACCACCGCGCGCAGCGGGCGCGGGGCGCCTTCCTCGGAGCCCGTCGGGCTGGGCTGCACGAACTGCGCGACCAATCTCCGCTTCGCGAAGGTGTAGGCGTTCAGTTCGTCGCGTCGTGATGCCATCTGTTGTGTCGTCCCTCTCCCCGCCGGCCGACCAGGTTGCCACACTCGACGGGTCCGTCCGCCGTCCCGCCGACCCCTACTATGCCTGGCGGCACCCGTGTCTCACCGCTCAGGTAGGGTGATCGCCCGGTCAACGCCCAAGGGAATTCGGCTATTACGGACACGAGGGGGCAACGCGGCGATGGGTACGGCGACGCGTGCGCGCGACGGGCGGCGGACCAGCGGCCGAGCGCCTCAATCTTCCCGACGGCAACGCAGCAACGGGCCCGGTGAGGCACCCGGCGGCCCGGCTGCTCCGGGGTCCGCGCAGGCCGTCCCCGCGGCGACGACGCTCCGCCCCCTCTCGCGCACCGGCCGGGTCGGCCCCGTCCATCTCCGTCAGCTCGTGCTGGTGGAGGCGGCGCTCGCACTGGTGGCCGTCGGCTTCGTGATGGGCGGGCTCTGGCTCGTCCCGACGTGCGTCGTCGCCGGCGTCCTCGTGCTGCTCGCGGTGATACGGCGCCGCGGCCAGGCCGTGCAGGACTGGATGGGGACGGCGCTCGCGCTGCGTTCGCGCCGCCGCGACACCGCGCCGGCGGCGCCCGACGCCGACCCCTCCCTCGCCCCGGTCACGGAGAGCGTGCGGAACTTCGGCGCCCGGCCGTACGTGGACCGGAACCACCGCACGGTCGGCATGCTGGGCGACGGCTCGTTCCTGACCGCCGTGCTGCGCGTCGAGGCGAGCGGTTCCGCGCTGCGGCCGGTCTTCGGCGCCCGCGCCTTCCCGCTGACCCTCCTCGGCGACGCGCTGGAGGTCGACGACATCGTGGTCGAGTCGGTCCAGCTGGTGCAGCAGGTCCGCCCGGCCCCGGCGCCGCACCTCCCCCAGCAGTCCGTGGCCCGGCTCTCGTACACCCCCCTCCAGGAGCGGACCGGGGCGCCCGCGCTGCGGCTCACCTGGGTGGCGGTGAAGCTGGACCCGGAGCGCTGCAAGGAGGCGGTCGCGGCGCGCGGCGGCGGTCTGGAGGGCGCGCAGCGGTGCCTGGTCCGGATCGCGGACCACCTGGCGAGCCGGATCACCGGCGCCGGTTTCCAGGCGGTCGTCCTGGACCAGGAGGAGGTCAACTCGACGATCGCGACGGCCGCCTGCACGAGTCCGCACGCCGCCGCGCGCGCGGGCCGGGCGGACGCGGCGCCGCAGCGGCGGACGGCGGAGACCTCCCGGGTCTGGCGGTGCGACGACCGCTGGCACACCACGTACGCGGTCGGGCGCTGGCCCGAGCTGGGGCGGGGCGCGGCTCCGCTGCCGCGGCTGGTCTCGCTGCTGACCTCGGTCCCCGCCTACGCCACGACGTTCAGCCTCACCGTCCGGCGCGGGACGCGCCAGGGCGTGATGGAGGTCGGCGGCCACCTCCGGGTCACCGGCGGCTCCGACAACGAACTGGTCCGGGTGCGCCGGACCCTCGAACAGGCGGCGCGCACCGCGAAGGTCGGCCTGCTGCGGCTGGACCGCGAGCAGCTGCCGGGCGTGCTGGCGACGATGCCTCTCGGAGGTGCCCGATGAGGGGACGCGGCGGAGCGGTGAGGGGGCTGCGCGGTCTGATCGGCCCGCGGCACGCGGGGCACACCGTCCCGGCGGCCGAGCTGGGCGCGCTCTCGCTCCCGGTGGGCGACGACGGCGTGGTGATCGGCGAGGACTCCGAGGGCCGTTCGCAGCTGGTGGGCTTCCACCGCTCGACGCCGTACGACGTCCTGCTGATCGGCGGCCTGTGGACGGCCCAGGTGCTGGCGCTGCGCGCCGCCGCGACCGGCTCCCGGGTCGTGGTGGAGACCGGTCGCCCGCACGCGTGGGTGGGTCTCGCGCAGGCGGCGGGCGCCGGCCTGGAGTGCATCACGCTCCACGACGTGGGCCGGGTCCCGCCGCTGGGCGCGACCGTCGGCAGCCCGGCGGTCGTGGTGCGGGACTGCGGCATGCGGCCGCCGCGCGGGCGGGTCGTCTCCTCGCCGTGGCAGTCCGTGCTGACCCTGCTGCCGTACCTCAGCCCGGTCGCCCCGCGCCTGATGCGCGCGGCCACGCTCGTCGGCGTCCAGCGGGTCTCGCCGCAGGAGGCCCAGCAGACCGGCCGCATCCTGGGCCTGTCGCAGACCGAGGTCGACGCGCTGCCGACGCTCGGGGACGGCGTGACGCTGTGGTGCGCGGGCGCCGAGCGGCACTGGGTCATCACCCACGCCACGGACGCGGAGTCGGGCCTGCTGGGCACGGCCCGCCGGATGGACTGACGGAACCCGTCGGGCCGCCGGGCGGGCTGACGGGCTGACGGAACCCGTCGGTCCGCCGGGCGCGATCGTCCGAAGCCGCCCCCGCCCGGCAGCCGGTTTCCCTAGTATTTCTCCTGGTGGCACGGGCGGGGTCCAACTGCCCCGCGTCCACGGGACACATGGTCCGCCGACAGGCCGTGAGCGAAAGGAACTCCCATGGGGAGCGCGCAGGAGAAGGACGAGTTGTACGCCCTCGACATCTCGGACGTCGAGTGGATCGGCGCCCCCGGCACGAGCCCGGACGAGGAGCGCGTCGAGATCGCCCATCTGCCGGGCGGTGCCGTCGCCATGCGTTCCTCGCTGGACCACGGCACCGTGCTGCGCTACACGGAGGCGGAGTGGACGGCGTTCGTGCTCGGCGCGCGGGACGGCGAGTTCGACCTGCGCTGAGCCCGCGGTCCCGTCCGCCGGCGGACGGGACCCGTGACGAACCGGCGGTCGGGTGCCCGGAATCGGGTGCGCGGCCGCCGGTTCGTCACGTCACCCGTTCGGGCAGGAGGGCTGAGGACGGGAGAGCGCGGGAGAAGCGCGGGAGAGCGCAGGAGAAGGCGGGCGAGGACGGAGGGAGCGGAAGGGGACGGGAAGGGGCGGACGGGGGAACGAAACGGTGGGGATGGAGCGGTATCGACCCCTCTCGTACGGTTTCGCCCCGGACGCTTCCTCACGCTCCGCCGCACCGGCGTCACCCCGGCCCCGCTCCGGGCCGGAGGGACGGCCTCCGGGGGAGGGCGGGCCTGCCGCGGTGGCGGCGGGGGCGTTTAGGGTGGGTGGGGGCGCGGCGGAGTATCCCTCGGAACGGTCGCCGGGTCCGAGGGGAGAGCCGGTCCGACCGGCAGCGCACGGTGGCCCCGACGCACGACGGCACAAGGGTGCTCGACCACACCAGGAGGCAAAGTGAACGGCGATCGGGACGACATCCGCGGGGGCTGGAACGTGCCCGCCGACGAGTCCGACGCGGATCCCGCCGAGATGACGGGTGAGTTCACCATCGACTACACCCCGCCGGCCTGGTACACGCAGAACGCGCCGGGCGGTTCGGGCGAGGGCGGTGTCACTCCCCCGCCTCCGACGGGCGCGCCGGTCCCGGTGCCCGGGGTGCCCCCGGCCGGCTTCCAGTCCGGCTGGACGCACACCCCGCCGCCGCCCGCGCCCGCGCAGATCCCCGGGCAGGCGCCCGGTCAGCAGCCGCCCGCGCCCGGCCCGTACGGGGCGTACGGCTCCGGAGCAGGCGTTCCCGGTACGCCGCCGGCCGCTCCGCCCGCCCACCCGGCGGCCGTGCCCGGTCAGGCGCCGGGCCAGTTCCCCGCCCCGCAGGCCGCCGCGCCGCACGGCGGGTACGGCCCCGGGGCCGGAGCCCCCGCCGCTCCCGCCCACCCCGCGCCGTCCCCGGCGCCCGTCCAGGTCCCGGCCCCCGGCGCGCCCTTCGGCGGCGGTGACGTGGACAGCGGCTCCACCATGCGCTTCAACCCGGCCGCGCTGCGCCCGGACCCGGCGGCGCAGCCGGTGCCCGACCCGGCGGCCGCCCCCCTCGCCGGCTCCCCGGAGGCCGCGGGCCTGGCCCGCGCCGACCTCCCCCAGGCCGCCGACGCCGTGGCCCCCGCCGCCGAGGCGGCGGAGCCCGCGGCGGAGCCCGCGGCGGAGCCCGACGCCGTCACGGCGCCGTCCGGCGAGCAGGACGGGACCGGCCTCGCCGCCGAGACCGCGGCCGGAGCCGGGCCCGAGACCGGAACCGAGCCCCGGTCCGACACCGGGACCGAAGTCCGCGCGGACACCGACACCGACACCGGCACGGACACCGACGCGGCCACCGCCCCGGACACGGACGCGGACGCGGACCCGGCTCCGGAGGACCGGGCGGCGGAAGCCGGGGCGCCCGCCACCGAGGACGCCGCCGCCGAGGACGCCCCCGCCGACGCCGTCCCCGCCTCCGCCTCCGCGCCGCTTCCCGCCGAGGGCGCCCCGGCCGACGGGGGCGCCGCGCCCGGCGCCCCGGCGGCCGCCCCCGGCGCGCTGCCGCCGCTGCCGCCGGACTTCCCGGCCGCCTCGCCCGACGGCCCGGCCCAGCCGGTCCCGGGGGCCGCGCCGCAGTGGCCCGGGCAGCCGGTGGCCGCCGCACCCGGAGCCGTACCGCCGCAGGGCGGGTACGGGTACCCGCAGACGCCCGGTGCGCCCGGCACGCCCGGTCTCCCCCCGCAGGCCCCGGTCCCCGGCCCCACCCCGCCCGCCGGTTACGGCTATCCGCAGCCGCCGGCCGCCGCCCAGGCCGCCGGATACGGCTACCCGCACCCGGGCCGGCCGCAGCCGCAGCCCCAGCCGGGTGCGCCGGCGCCCGCCGGGGAGCAGCCGCCCGCCGGCCACGGCCTCCCGCCGCAGGCTCCGGTGCCGGGCGGTTACGGCTATCCGCAGGGCCCCGGCGCGCCCGGCGGGGTGCCGCCGCAGGGCGGTCCGGAGGGGTACGGCTACCCGCAGGGCGGCGTCGACCCGCGGACCGGGGCGGCCTGGCCGCAGTCGGTCACGCACGACCAGCGCGAGCGGTCCGTGCCGGGCGCCCCGCTCGGGTACACGGCGGCCGTCGAGCTCTCCTCCGACCGGCTGCTGCGCAACAACAAGCAGAAGCCGAAGTCGAGCCGGAACCCGGGCTCGGCCTCGCGCTTCAAGCTGGGCGGCAAGAAGGAGGAGCAGGAGCGGCAGCGGAAGCTCGACCTGATCCGCACGCCGGTGCTCTCCTGCTACCGGATCGCGGTCATCTCGCTGAAGGGCGGCGTCGGCAAGACCACGACGACGACCGCGCTCGGCGCGACCCTGGCCACCGAGCGGCAGGACAAGATCCTGGCGATCGACGCCAACCCGGACGCCGGCACGCTCGGCCGCCGGGTGCGGCGCGAGACCGGGGCGACCATCCGCGACCTGGTGCAGGCGATCCCGTACCTCAACTCGTACATGGACATCCGCCGGTTCACCTCGCAGGCGCCGTCCGGCCTGGAGATCATCGCCAACGACGTGGACCCGGCCGTCTCGACGACCTTCAACGACGAGGACTACCGTCGGGCGATCGACGTCCTCGGCAAGCAGTACCCGGTGATCCTCACCGACTCCGGCACGGGTCTGCTCTACAGCGCCATGCGCGGGGTGCTGGACCTGGCCGACCAGCTGATCATCATCTCCACGCCGTCCGTGGACGGCGCCTCCAGCGCCTCGACGACGCTGGACTGGCTGTCGGCGCACGGCTACGCGGACCTGGTGCAGCGCTCGATCACGGTCATCTCGGGGGTCCGCGAGACCGGCAAGATGATCAAGGTCGAGGACATCGTGCAGCACTTCCGCACCCGCTGCCGCGGGGTGATCGTGGTGCCCTTCGACGAGCACCTGGCGGCCGGCGCCGAGGTGGACCTCGACATGATGCGGCCCAAGACCCGGGAGGCGTACTTCGACCTCTCGGCGATGGTGGCCGAGGACTTCGCGCGGGCGCAGCAGGCGCAGGGCCTGTGGACCGGCGACGGCCAGGGCGGCCTGCCGCCGCACATGGCCCCGCCGATGCCGGGCGGCCCGTACGCCCCCGGCCAGCCGGTGCCGGGCCAGCCGGCGCCCGGTCAGCCGTACGGCGCTCCGCCCGCGCCGGGCCAGCCGTACTCCGGCCAGCCGATGCCCGGTCAGCCGTACGGCGCTCCGCCCGCGCCGGGGCAGTACGCCCCCGGGCAGCAGCCGCCGGTCCCGGGGCAGCCGTACCCGCCGCAGGCGCAGCCGTACCCGCAGCCGGGGCAGCCTCCGGTGCCGGGACAGCCCGGGCAGCCGATGCCGGGGCAAGCCGGATATCCCGGACAGCCGTACGGACAGCAGCCCTACCCGCCGGCGGCGACTTCCGGCCAGCCCGGCCAGCCGGGGCAGCCTCCGCAGCCGTACGGGCAGCCGCCCGCCGCGGGTCAGCCGTTCGGGCAGCCGCTGCCTCCGCAGGCACCGCCGCAGGCTCCCCCGCAGGCGCCGCCAGCCTCTCAGCAGTAGGGCGTCACAGGAGTAGACCAATGGGGCTCCGTACCGGTTCACCGGTACGGAGCCTCCTTGCATTCCCGCAGCCCACACGGGGTTTGAGTCATCGTTGACGACGGCAGACCACCGCTGATACATCTTCGCTTCACTTGACGTCAGCCCAAGATCCACGACTCCACGACAGCCCCCGACGCGAGGTCACGTCCCATGGTCATGGTCACGAAGGTTCCCTCCCGCCCACTCCCCCGCCGGCCCCGCCGGGCCGCCCGCCTGCTGCTCGCCGCCGGTCTCGCCTCCGCCTCGCTCGCGGCCCTCCCCGCCACCACCGCCGCCGCCGAGGACGACAAGTCCGGCGGCACGACGCTCACGGTGGCCGTCTCGCAGAGCATCGACTCGCTCAGCCCGTTCCTGGCGCAGAAGCTCACCTCGACCAGCATCCACCGGCTGGCCTACGAGTACCTCACCAACTACGACCCGAAGGACGCCAGGACCGTCCCGGCCTTCGCGACCGAGTGGTCCGCCTCGGCGGACAAGCTGACGTGGACGTACAAGATCCGCGAGGACTCCACCTGGTCCGACGGGAAACCGGCCACCGCCGAGGACGCGGCCTGGACCTTCAACAAGATGATGACCGACCCGAACGCGGCCACCGCCAACGGCAGCTTCACGGCCAACTTCGCCGAGGTCACCGCCCCGGACCCGCGCACCCTCGTCATCAGGCTCAAGAAGCCGCAGGCGACGATGACCGCGCTGGACGTGCCGATCGTGCCCAAGCACGTGTGGGAGAAGGTCGGCGACTTCTCGAAGTTCAACAACGACCGGCAGTTCCCGATCGTCGGCAACGGCCCCTTCGTCATCACGGACTTCAAGGTCGACCAGTACATCAAGCTCAAGCCGAACAAGAAGTTCTGGCGGGGCGCCCCCAAGTTCGACGAGCTGGTCTTCAAGTACTACAAGGACGGGGACGCGGCCGTCGCCGCCCTCCAGAAGGGCGAGGTCTCCTTCGTCCCGAACCTGACGCCCGCCCAGGCCGCGGCGCTGAAGACGCAGAAGGACATCAAGGTCAACGACGCCCCCGGCCGCCGCTTCTACGCGCTCGCCACCAACCCCGGCGCCCGCGCCCAGGACGGCAAGACCTTCGGCAACGGCCACCCGGCCCTCCTCGACCCGGCCGTGCGCAAGGCGCTCTTCCTCTCCGTCGACCGCGCCACCCTCGTCGACAAGGTCTTCCAGGGGCACGCCGTCGAGGGCGAGGGGTACATCCCGCCCCGCTTCGGCTCGTACTTCTGGAAGCCCGAGGGCGCCCAGAGGCGCGGCTACGACCCGGCCGCCGCCGCGAAGGCCCTCGACGACGCCGGGTACCGGAAGAACGGCGAGGGGAAGCGGCTCGGCAAGGACGGCAGGCCGCTGAACTTCCGGATCCTCTGCCACGCCACCGACCCCAACGACAAGGCGGTCGGCAAGTACCTCCAGGAGTGGTGGGGCGCGCTCGGCATCGGCCTGACCGTCGAGTGCCTGGACAGCGTCTCCGACCCCTGGGTCAAGGGCGACTACGACCTCGCCTTCGACGGCTGGTCCGTCAACCCCGACCCGGACTACGTCCTGTCCATCCACACCTGCGGCACCCTCCCGGCCACCCCGAAGGACACCGGCGCCACCGACAACTTCATCTGCGACAAGGAGTTCGACGAGCTCTACGCCCAGCAGGCGGTGGAGTACGACACCGCCAAGCGGGCGGACCTGGTCAAGCGGATGCAGTCCCGGCTGTACGACACGGGGTACATGAACGTCATGGCCTACCCGAACGCCCTGGAGGCGTACCGCACCGACCAGATCGCGTCGATCACCACCATGCCCGAGGCGGCCGGGAACCTGTGGGGGCAGGACGGCTACTGGTCCTGGTGGTCGGCCGTGCCCGCCGCCTCCGCCTCCGCCTCCGCCTCCGGGGACGGCTCCGGCTCGTCCTCGACCGGGGTCTGGATCGGGGTCGGCGCGGCCGTGGTCGTCGCCGCCGGCGGACTGCTCCTCCTCCGGACGCGCCGGCGCGCCACCGCCGACGACCGCGAGTAGCGATGACGACGGCAAGCACCCCCGCCGGCGTGGCGCGGGCCGAGGAGGCCCGCGCCACGGACGGCGCACCCCGCACCGGCGTCGCCTCCGGCTACCTCCGCCACGCGGCGGGGAAGCTGGGCGGCGCGCTCGTCTCCCTCTTCGCCGTCCTGGTCACCAGCTTCTTCCTCTTCCGGATCATCCCCGGTGACCCGGTGAAGGCGATGACCCACGGCGTCCCCACCTCTGCCGAGCAACTCGCCACTCTGCGGCGCCAGTTCGGCCTCGACCTGCCGTTGTGGCAGCAGTTCACCGACTACTGCGCCAAGGCGCTCACCGGCGACCTCGGCACCTCCTTCCAGTTCCGCGCGCCGGTCGGCGAGCTGATCGCGGCGAAGCTGCCCGCGACGCTGCTGCTCACCGGCGTCGCCGTGGTGATCTACTCGGCGCTCGGTCTGTGGCTGGGCACCCGCTCGGCGTGGCGGCACGGCCGCCTCGGCGACAAGGTGAACACCGGGATCGCGCTCACCCTGTGGTCGGTGCCGTCGTTCTGGCTCGGCCTGCTGCTGATCATCGTCTTCTCGGTGGGCGCGGGTCCGGTCCCGGGCCTCTTCCCGACCGGCGGCATGGAGTCGGGCACCGGGGAGACCGGCTTCGCGTACGCCCTCGACGTCGCCCACCACCTCGTCCTGCCGGTGGTGACGCTGGTCGCGGTCGGCTACGCGCAGACCCTGCTCGTGATGCGCTCCTCGCTCCTCGACGAGATGGGCGGCGACTACCTGACGACCGCCCGGGCGAAGGGGCTCAAGGACGACGAGGTGCGGCGCCGGCACGCGGTGCCCAACGCGCTCCTCCCGACCGTCACCATGGTCTTCATCAACCTGGGCCACGTGGCGGCCGGTTCGATCCTGGTGGAGACCGTCTTCTCCTGGCCGGGGCTCGGCGGCCTCTTCTACCAGGCGCTCAGCGTGCCCGACCTCCCCCTCGTGCAGGGCCTGTTCGTCGTCTTCGCCGGAGCGATGATCCTGATGAACCTGATCGCCGACCTGCTCTATCCGCTGCTCGACCCCCGGGTGGGCCGATGACCTCTCTCGCATGGGAGCGCCGCCGGGGCTCCGCGGCGCGCTTCTGGAAGGCGTACCGGAGCCACCGGGCGGGCCTGTACGGGCTCGCCGGGCTGGCGCTGATCGCGCTGCTCGCGCTCACCGCCCCGTGGACCGTCGGCGCCGACGTCCAGTCGGTGACGAACGCGCCGGGCACGGCCCTGGAGCCGCCGAGCGCGGAATTCCCGCTCGGCACCGACCAGTTCGGCCGCTCGCTGCTCGGCCTGCTGATCTGGGGAGCCCGGATCTCGCTGCTCGTGGGGCTGCTCGCGGCCACCCTGTCGGTCGCCATCGGCGCCCTCGTCGGGGTCCTCGCCGGGCACTACGGCGGCTGGCTCTCCACGGTCGTCATGCGGATCACCGACTGGTTCCTGGTGATGCCCGCCCTGGTCCTGGCGATCGTGCTCGCGACCGTACTGTCCCGGTCGATGTGGACGGTGGTGCTCGCCATCGGCGTCACCTCCTGGCCGACCACCGCACGGCTCGTGCGGGCGCAGACCATCGCCGTCGAGTCCCGCCCGTACATCGAGCGGGCCGCCGCGCTCGGCGGCGGCCACGGGCACGTCATGGCCCGGCACGTGCTGCCGAACGTGATGCCGCTGGTGCTCGCGCAGACCACCCTCGGCATCTCCACCGCGATCCTCACCGAGGCCACCCTCGCCTTCCTCGGCCTCGGCGACCCGACGGTCGTCTCCTGGGGCGGCATGCTCCAGGACGCCCGGGAGGCGGGCGCGGTCTCCTCCGGGCACTGGTGGTACCTCGCCCCGCCCGGGATCGCGATCGCGCTGGTCGCGCTCGCCTTCACGCTTTGCGGCCGGGCCGTCGAGTCGGTGCTCAACCCGAGGCTGGGGGTGGGGCGGTGAGCCTCCTGGAGATCAGGGACCTGCGGGTCACGTACGGCTCGGGGGCGGGCGCCGTGCCCGCCGTGCGCGGGGTCGACCTCAGCCTGGAGGCCGGGTCGAAGCTGGGCGTGGCCGGCGAGTCCGGCTGCGGCAAGTCGACGCTGGCGCTCGCCCTGCTGCGGCTGCTGCCCGCGACCGCCCGGCTGGACGGGCGGATCCTCCTCGACGGGGAGGACGTCCTCGCCATGAAGTGGGGGCGGCTGCGGGCGGTCCGCTGGGCGGGCGCCTCGATCGTCTTCCAGGGCGCGATGCACTCGCTGAACGCGGTGCGCCGGATCGGCGACCAGATCGCGGAACCGCTCCTGGTGCACGGGCTGGCCACCCCGGCCGAGGCCCGCAAGCGGGTCGCCGCCCTGCTCGAACAGGTCGGCCTGCCGGCCTCCCGGGCCGCCGGCTATCCGCACGAGCTGTCCGGCGGCCAGCGCCAGCGCGTGATGATCGCGATGGCCCTCGCCTGCGAACCGCGCCTGATCGTCGCCGACGAGCCGACCACCGCGCTCGACGTGATGATCCAGGCGCAGATCCTGCGGCTGATCGAGCGGCTCGTCGCCGAGGAGTCCATCGGACTGATGATGATCAGCCACGACCTGGCCGTCCTCGCCGACACCTGCGACCGGCTCGCCGTCATGTACGCGGGCCGGATCGTCGAGGAGGGTCCGGCGGGCGAGGTGTACCGCTCGGCCGCCCACCCCTACGGGCGGGCGCTGTCCTCGGCCTTCCCCCGGATCGGGGACCCGGCCTCGCGGCGGGCGCCGCGCGGCCTGCCCGGCGACCCGCCGGACCCGGCGGCGCTGCCGGACGGCTGCGCCTTCCACCCCCGCTGCCCGGTGGCGGTGGCGGAGTGCGCCTCGGACGACCAGGAACTGCGGGTGGCGGGCGCCGGGCGCCGGGCCGCCTGCGTCCACGTGGGGAGTGATCGCGGATGACCTTGCTCACGGCCAGCGGGGTGCACGTCACCTTTCCGGGCCGGCGGGGCGCGCCGCCCGCCCGGGCCGTCGACGGGGTGGACCTGGAGATCGGCGCGGGCGAGATCGTGGCGCTGGTCGGCGAGTCCGGCTGCGGCAAGACGACCCTGGCCCGGACGCTCCTCGGCCTGGTGAGGCCCGGCGCCGGCGCGGTCTCCTTCGCCGGGGAGCCCCTGGCGTACACCTCCCGGGCGCTCAAGGCGTACCGCCGGCGCGCCCAGCTCGTCCTCCAGGACCCGAGCGGCTCCCTCAACCCCCGGCACACCGTGTACGAGGCGGTCGCCGAGGGGCTGCGGATCCACCGGGTCCACCGGAGCGGGGCGGAGGAGCGCGCGGCGGTCGCGGCGGCGCTCGCCCGGGCCGGGCTGCGGCCGCCGGAGCGGTTCTTCCTGCGCTACCCCCACGAGCTGTCCGGCGGCCAGCGCCAGCGCGTGGTGATCGCCGGGGCGCTCGTCCTGGAGCCCGAACTCATCGTCGCCGACGAGCCGGTGGCCTCCCTGGACGCGTCCGTGCGCGGCGAGATCCTGGCCCTGCTGCTCCGGCTGCGCGACGAACTCGGGCTCTCCGCCCTGGTGGTCACGCACGACCTGGGCCTCGCCTGGAACATCGCGGACCGGGTGGCGGTCATGTACCTGGGGCGGGTGGTGGAGACGGGCCCGGTGGAGTCGGTGCTGACGGCGCCCCGCCATCCGTACACCCGCGCGCTCCTGTCGGTGCTCCCCGAGTCGCAGACGCCCCCGGTGGTGCTGGCCGGCGAACCGCCCGACCCGGCGCGGATCCCGTCCGGCTGCCGCTTCCACGCCCGCTGCCAGGTCCTGGCCTCGGGCGAGGCCGAGGGGGTCGCCGACCGGTGCCGGACGGAGCCCCTGCCGGTCCTGCGCGCGGGCGGCGGGGAGCGGGGGGTGGCCTGCCACTGGGCGGCGCCCCGGGACGGCGGCTGACGCCGGGGCCGTACGGGGGACCGCCCGGCGACCCTGGGGGGCGGCGGGTCGCCGGGCGGTGGTGCGGGGGGATGGCTCAGCCCGCGGGCTTCACGGCGGCGGAAGCGGGAGCGGCGGCGGGGCCGGCCGGGGCCACCGGGGCCGCGGGCTGGGCGCCGGAGGGGTTCGCGCCGGAAGGCTTCGCGGCCGCCGGGTTCGCGCCGGAGGGGTTCGCCGGCGCGGCCTTCGGGAGGATCTCGCAGGCGCTGATCGAGGTGCGGGTCGAGACCGACTTCAGGGTGCAGGTGTCCTTGCCGACGCCCGCGTCGACCGAGCCCCAGTGCGGGCCGACCGTGAGGACCGTGCCGCCGGTTCCGCTGATCGTGTCGTCCCCGGGGCCCGCCTGGATGAGGCCGCCGGACTCGGGGCCGAGGGCGGCGGCCTCGATGGTGTCGTTCTCGCTGCCGCCGAGCACCCGGCCGGAGAAGTCGACGGTGCCGACCTTGATGGTGTCGGCGCCGTCGTTGCCGGTGACGATGCCGCCGCCCCGGTTGTACCTGCCGGGGGCGCCGCTCACCGAGCCGGTGGTGATCCTGTCGTCGCCGTCGTCGCCGTGCACGACGGCGCCGTGTTCGGCGCCCTCGCCGGAGACGGTGGCGACCTTGATGACGTCGTTGCCGCGGTTGCCCCGGACCATGCTGGAGGCGTTCTGCGGCACCAGGTGCTTGGTGCGGATGACGTCGTCGCCGTCGCCGCCCATGACGGCCGAGTCGATGACCAGCCCGCGCACCTCGATCATGTCGTTGCCGCCGCCGCCCCAGACGGTGACGTTCTCCAGATCGCTGTCGCAGAAGATGTGGTCGTCGCCCGAGGTGCCGCTGACCGTGTCCCCCGGCGGCGCGGACACGCCGTTGACCCAGCACTGGTGCATCGGCACCCGGGCCCCTCCGGGGGCCGCCGCCTGGGCGGGCGCCCCGGCGAACGAGGCGGCGGCCGCTCCGGCGAGCAGCGCGGCGAGCGCCGCGGGGCCGCGGCGGCGGGAGGGCGGTGTGGGGGGCATGCGACTCTCCTTGGCGGGTGGGGGGCGGGCCCCGCCCGGCGCACCGGGCGGGGAGGGCGGAACGGACGGGGCGGAGGGAACGCGGAGGGCGGGACGGCCGGACGCGGCGTCAGGCCTTGGTACGGGCGGGCTGGAAGCGCGGCGAGTAGCCGACGATCCGGCGGGCGCCCAGCGGCGGCTCCGCCGGGTGGGCGGCGGTGCTCCAGCGGCCCAGGCACATCTCGGCGGTGATGCCGGGGCCGAAGCCGGCGAGGATGCCGCGGGCGCCCTCCGGCTGCCCGCCCTCGTCGAAGAGCCGCCGGACCGCGTCGAGGACGACGGCGCTGGCGATGTTGCCGTACTCCGTGAGGGTCGCCCGGCTGAACCGGAAGGCGTCCGGCGGCACTTCGAGGAAGCGGCTGAGGTCGTCGAGGATCCGCGGGCCGCCCGCGTGGATGATGTAGAAGTCGAGCTCCCCGGCGTCCCAGCCGTGCGCGCCGGCGACCTCGCGGAGCGCGGGGGCCAGCGGCTCCATCGTGGTGGGGACCCGCTTGTCGAGCAGGAAGTGGAAGCCGGTCTCGCGGACGCTGTAGGCGATCCAGTCCTCGGTGTCGGGCACCAGGTGGGAGTGGTTGCGCTCCAGCGCGATGCCGGTGCCGCCCCGGCCGCGGACCACGGCGGCGGCGACGGCGTCGCCGAAGAGGCCGTTGGAGAGCAGCGAGCCGACGCCGAGGTCGGTGGGCTGGTAGCAGAGCGAGCAGAACTCGCAGGCCACGATGAGGACGTTGGCGTCCGGGTAGGCGGTGCAGAAGTCGTGCGCCCGGTTGATCGCGGCTCCGCCGGCCGCGCAGCCGAGCTGGGCGATGGGCACCTGCCGGGTGTGGCTGGGGAACCCCATGGTGTTGATCATCCACGCGGTGAGCGAGGGCATCATGAAGCCCGTGCACGACACGTAGACGATCATGTCGATGTCCGCCGCGCGCAGCCCCGCGTGGCCGAGGGCCTCCTCGACGACGGCGGGCACCCGGGCCTTCGCCTCGGCCTCGTACAGCTCGTTGCGCTCCTGGAAGCCGGGGTGCTCCAGGGTCTTCTCGATGGGCTGCACGATGTGCCGCTTGGCGACCCCGGTGTTGCCGATCAGGCGCAGGGCCAGGGGAAGTTGGGGATGGCCGGCATGGTGCTTCCGGGCGAGGTCGAGCGTCTCCTCCATCGTGATCACGTGCTCGGGCACGGACACCGCGGGCTTGCACAGGGTCACCACGACACTCGCTCCTTCGTCTCGATCGCGTGAACTGCCGCCCACACTCACCCGGTGATCGGCAGCCCGCAACCGCGAGCGCGAGCGGGGGGACACGGAGCGTGACGGACCGGCGGGGGCCGGGTTCGGCCGTACGAGGGGCTGTCGCCGTCCCGGCGTGTCGCGTCCCGCCCCGGCCGGGAACAGCCACCGCATGACTTCCCGACCCCTGACCTCCGAGCCCCCGCCGCCGGGGGACGGCGCCTGCCCGGTGACGGGCGCGCCGGCCGGCCCCGCCCGCACCTGGGCCGTGGACGACCTGCCCGCCCTCGACTTCGACCCGCTCCTGGCCGAGCTGCTGGCGAAGGAGCCGGTCGCCCGGATCAGCCTGCCGTTCGCCGCGGAGAACGAGGCGTGGCTGGTGACCCGGTACGCCGACGTGCGGGCCGTGACCTCCGACCCGCGGTTCAGCCGGACGGCCCTGCTCGACCGGCAGGTGACCACGATGACCGGCCACATGGTGGCCTCGAAGGCGGCCCTGAACTACGCCGATCCGCCGTACCACACCCGGCTGCGCAAGGCGGTGACCAAGACCTTCACCGGCCGGGGGACACAGCGGCTGCGGCCCCTCGCCCAGGCGTCCTGCGACCGGCTCCTGGACGCCATGGAGGCGGCGGGCCGGCCCGCCGACCTGATGGCGCACCTGCACGGGCCGCTGCCGATGGCGGTCGTCTGCGACCTGCTCGGCATCCCCGAGGAGGACCGGGCCGAACTGGCCTCCTGGCCGGACCTGATCCTCTCCTCGGGCCCCGGCCCGGAGGGCAGCCGCGCCGCCAAGGCGCAGATCCACGGCTACGTCACCCGGCTGCTCGACCGGCGGACGGCCGAGCCCCGGGAGGATCTGGCCACGGAGCTGGCCGAGGCGCTGGCGGACGGCAGGCTCGGCGCGGACGAGGCGGTCTCGCTCGCCATGGCGGTCCTGATCAGCGGCGCCCACGCGGTCCGCAACAACAGCGCCAACATGGTCTACGTGCTGCTCACCCGTCCGGACCTGCTCGCCCGGCTGCGGGCGGAGCCGGAGCTGCTGCCGCAGGCGGTGGACGAGCTGCTGCGCTGGATCCCGCACCGCAACGGCGTGGGCCTGCCGCGGATCGCGACCGAGGACGTCGAGGTCGGCGGGGTGGTGATCCGGGCGGGCGAGGCGGTGTACGCCTCCTACCTGACGGCCAACCGGGACCCGGAGGTCTTCGCGGACCCGGACGTCCTCGACTTCGACCGGACCGGCACCGGGCACCTCTCCTTCGGCCACGGGCCGCACCACTGCATGGGCGCGATGCTGACCCGGATGGAGTCCGAGGTGATGCTGGCGACGCTGCTGGCCCGCTACCCGGACCTGCGGCTCGCGGGACGGCCCGAGGACGTGCCCTTCCAGTCCAAGGGCCTGATCCGCGGCCCGCGGGAGCTGTACGTCACCTGGTGACGGTCACCGCCCCGCGGCGTCGTACTCGGCCGTCAGCGCCCGGCACTTGTCGACGTCGGCGGCCATCGCCACCAGCAGGTCGTCGAGGGTGTCGAACCTGAGCATGCCGCGCACGTAGGCGAGGAAGTCGACGGTGACGTGGAGGCCGTACAGGTCGAGGCCCTCGCGGTCGATCGCGTACGCCTCCACGGTCCGCTCGGTGCCGTCGAACTGCGGGTTGGTGCCGACGGAGATCGCCGCCGGCATCCGCTCGCCGTTCGCGGTCAGCCAGCCGGCGTAGACGCCGTCGGCGGGGATCGCGGTGTGCGGCAGGGTCTCCACGTTGGCCGTGGGGAAGCCCAGTTCGCGGCCGCGCTGCGCGCCGCGCACGACGACGCCCTCGACGCGGTGCGGCCGGCCCAGGATCTCGGCGGCGCCCGTCACGTCGCCCTCGGCGACCAGCCGGCGGGTGAGGGTGGAGGAGAAGGGCTGCCCGCCGCCGGCCGCGCCGCTCACGTACAGGTCGATGACCTCGACCTCGTAGTCGTAGGTGGCGCCCAGTTCGGTGAGGTACGCCACGTTTCCGGCGGCGCGGTGGCCGAAGCGGAAGTTGGGACCCTCGATGACGGCCCGGGCGTGCAGCTTGTCGACGAGGACCTTGACGATGAAGTCGGCCGGCGACAGCTGCGAGAACTCGGCGGTGAACGGCAGGACCAGGACCGCGTCCACGCCCAGTTCGGCCATCAGCTCTGCGCGCCGGTGGTGCGGGGCGAGCAGCGGCGGGTGGCTGCCGGGCCGCACCACCTCGGAGGGGTGCGGGTCGAAGGTCACCACGACGGCGGGGACGCCCAGCTCGCGGGCGCGCTCCACGGCCCGCCCGATGATCAGCTGGTGCCCGCGGTGCACACCGTCGTAGGAGCCGATGGTGACGACGCTGCGCCCCCAGTCCTGGGGGATGTCCTCCAAGCCACGCCAGCGCTGCACTGTGACCGCTCCTCGTCCGCCTGTTCGCCCTGTGCGCCCATTACGCAGGTCTAAGACTGCCATGCCCGCGCCCGTCGGTCCGCATCGGCATGGGCGGTGCCGGGTGCGCGCGGCGCGGGCACGGTCTGCGTGAGCAGCGCGGCGAAGGCCGGGTGGTCGGCGGCGAGGGCGGCGAGCAGCCGGTCCCGGTGGGCGGCGCCGCCGGGGTAGCGGGCGTAGAGGGCGGCGGTGCGGACGAGCAGGGCGCGGTTGCGCGGGAGGGAGCGGCGGGCGGCGCCCTCGGCGGCGGCGGTCAGCAGCGCGTCCGCCACGGTGAGGTCGCCCGGTCCCGCCGCGTACGTCTCGTGGTCGAGGAGGACGTCGAGGAGTTCGGCCCGCAGGTGGCGGGAGGCGCCGGTGCCGGGGGCGGCGAGGACCGGCGCGAGGGCGCGGCGGACGGCGGCGGGCCGGCCGTGGATCAGCCCGACGACCAGCGGGAAGAGCACGGCGCGCGCGGTCGGCCCCTCCTCGAACCGCAGGTCGGCGTAGGCGGCGGCGTGACCGGCCCCCTCGGGGTGGCGGGCCACGTACTCCCGCACGAGGGCGGCGATGCGGCGGGTGAGCGCGGGCGCGTCGACGGCGGCGAGGGCCCGCAGCACGCCGGCCGCGTCCCGGCCCTCGTCCAGCCGCTCCCGGAGGACGGCGAGGACGGCCTCCGGATCGTGGGCCAGCGCCCCGGCGAGCGCGTCGGCGGGCACCCGGGGGTCGGCGAGGGCGCGGGCCAGGTAGGGGCCCCGGGTGTCCGGGTCGCGCAGCAGGATGCCGAGGGCGGCGCCGTGCAGCCGCCGGTCGTCGGCCCGGGCGAGCAGCGCGCCCGCGGCGTACCGGAGCAGCTCGCGGCCCTGGCCGTCGGGCCCGCGGGCGGCGAGCAGGGTGCCGTAGAGGGCGGCGGCGACCCGGCGCTCCGGCCGGCCGTCGTCGTGCGCCCACCGGTCCACCGCCCGGCAGAGCGCCGCCGGTTCGTCGTCGGCGAGCGCGCCGAGCAGCCCCTCGGCGAGCGGGTGCGCGGTGGCGACCAGCGCCTCGCAGAGGTCGTCGGGGGCGGGCCCCCGGTGGGCGTGCAGCAGCTCCTGGGCGAGGCCGGCGACGGTGGTGTACGGCCGCGAGGGCAGCGCCCTGCCGTCGGTGAACCAGCGGCAGAGCAGCGGCTGGACGGCCCGGGGCGCGGCGGCCAGCAGTTCCTCGACGACGGCGAGGAAGGACGCGGGCCCCCCGGGGGCGGGCGGGTCGGCGGTGACCAGGCGGCGCAGCAGGTCGAGCCGCTCGTCCTCGCCGACGGCGAGCTCCCGCCACCAGTCGGGTCCGAAGGCGGCGAAGCCCCCCGCCGGGCCGGGGCCCGCTCCCATCCGGTCGGCGAGCCGGCGCAGCACGGGCAGGAGGGGCCGCGGGTCGCCGACGGCGGCCAGGGTCCGCGCGAGGAGCGCGCTCCCCCACCACACCGCGTCCTCGGGCGTCCCGTCCCCGCACCGCGCCAGCGAGTCGACGAGCCGGTTCAGCCGGGGCGCGAGGGCTGCGGGCCCGCCCTCGCGGTGCGCCAGCAGGAGGGCCTGGAGGACGGTCCCGACCCGGTGCCGGGGCACACCGGGGTCCGCCTCGAAGCCCGCCGGGGCCGGCCCCGGCTCCCGGTCGGCGTCGGGGTTCGGGTCCGGGTCCGGATCGGGGTATCGGGCCGGGGCCGGGCCCGTCCTCCCCGAGAGGTCCGAGGGGCCCGGCGCGTCCGAAGCGTCCGGCGCGTCCGGGGCGTCCTCGGTCCAGCGGTGGACGAGGGCGTGGAGGGCGGTGTCGAGGTCCAGGTGGGCGGCCTGGAGCCAGTCGGACAGCTCCTCGTGGGCGAAGCGGTAGCCGGAGCCGGCCGGGACGAGCAGGCCCTCGGTGAGGACGGCGGAGGCCCAGCCGTCGCGCCACGGGAAGAGCTCCTCGAAGGAGGGCCGGTCGAGGAGGCCGTGACCGGGGCCGAGGCAGCGCCGGGCGGCCTCGTGCACCTGGCCGGTGACCCGGGCGGCGAGCCGGCGGACGGCGGAGCCGCCGGGCAGGGGGCGGGTGCCCGCGGCGATCCGCACGGCGATCCGCAGGCACATCAGGTCCAGGTGGGCGGTGAAGATCTCGGCCCGGCCCGGGCGGCCCGGCACCTCGCCGGGGAGCGCGGCCCGCACCTCGGCGAGCAGCCGCAGGGCGAGCGGGTGGCGGGCGTCCGCCGGGTCGAGGTCCTCGGCCCGGAGGCCGTACCCCCGGCGTGCGGCCGCGGCCTCGGCCTCGGTGAGGTCGCCGAGCGGCAGGACGGCGGGCGGAACGCTCCACAGGCCCGCCGCCCGCTCGGCGTGCTCGGGGCGGCAGGCAAGGGCGAGGCGGGCGCCGTGGGCGCGCAGCCAGCGCTCGGTGGCGCCGGTCCAGCCGGCGAGCCGGCGGGCGAGCGGCGGGGGCATCTCCTCGGGGCCGTCGAGCACGACGAGGAGCGGCCGTCCGGCCTCCCGGGCGAGCGCCGCGGCCCGCTCGGCGGTGACGGGGTCGCCCGCCTCCCCGGAAGCGGCGGCGATCCGCGCGGCCTGGTGCAGGATCCGCCCGACGGCCTCGGCGAGCGAGGTGTCGTCCTCCCGCAGGTCGGCGCCCCGCAGCCGGACGGTCGGCGCGGGCGCGGCGCCCCGGGCCCGCTCCTCGCAGACCGCGCCGAGCAGGGTGGTGCGCCCGCTGCCGGGCTCGCCGACGACGGCCAGCACGGGGAGCGCCTCCGGCTCGGGGCCGTCCGGGGCGGCGAAGCGGGTCAGGGTGCGCAGGGCGGCCGGGCGGGGGACGGGGGCGGGCCAGGGGGACGGCTCGCCGGGCGGGAGCGCCGTGGGGGCGGTGAGCGCGAGGAGGGCGGCGAGGTTGAGGTCGGGGCCGTAGGCGGGGAGGGTGGCGGCGTTGCGGCGCAGGAGCGCGGCGAGGGGGCCTTCCGGGCGGATCGGGACGGCGTGTCCGGCGGCGCGCGGGTCGCCCTGGAGGGCGGTGCCGACGACGCCGAGGACGGTGCCGGTGACGCGGTCGACGACGGGCCCGCCCGCGGCCGGGCCGCCGAGCCGCAGCGCCTCGGCGCCCTGGGTGCCGATGGCGAGTTCGAGGGCGTCGGCGAGGACGTGGAAGCGGTCGGTGGCGGTGTACGTGACGGCGGCGGGGCCGAGCACGCGGGCCTCGCGCCAGCCGTCGGCGGCGACCCGGACGTAGGTGCCGGGGGCGACGGCGGCGCGGGTGGCGAGCGGCAGCGGGGGGACGCCGAGGCCCTCG
This sequence comes from Streptomyces sp. NPDC058758, assembly GCF_042746075.1. NCBI lineage: Bacteria > Bacillati > Actinomycetota > Actinomycetes > Kitasatosporales > Streptomycetaceae > Streptomyces > Streptomyces sp. NPDC058758. The sequence continues at coordinate 44,455 of NZ_JBHYPS010000011.1, forward strand.
GTGCGGATCAGGGCGAGCCCCTGCTCGGGGAGGGGCGTGATCGCCTCGGCCTCGGCGAGCCGGGTCCGCTCGCCGGGGGCGTGCAGGACGACGCGCGTCAGCCCGTCGACGGCCTCGTGGCTGGTGACGAGGGTGCCCTCGTGGTCGGCGAGGAATCCGGTGCCGCGCGGCCGGCCCGCCAGATCGCAGATGCGCACCAGCTCCACCGGCTCCGCCAGGTCCCCGCGTCCCATGGTGGGGAGGGTAGGTCCGCGCCGGTCACCGGAGCGCGCCGAACGGCGAAGGCGCCCCCTCGCACTCCCCCGTTTCACTTCGAGCGCTTCCCCGATGGGGTGAAGAAACGCGGAAGGGCGGGCGCGCCGCGCGCACCCGCCCTCGCTTCCGCGTCCCGGCCGGGGCCTTCGTCCGAAGGCTGCTCAGCCGAAGACCGCCAGGCTCTTCGCCTTGCCCCGCTGGTCCTCCACCAGGGCGAGCAGCTTCCCGTCGGGGCCGAAGACCGCGACCGCCCCCTTGGGGTAGTCCGGCATCTCCAGGCGCACGCCGTTGAGCAGCAGCCGGGCCCGCTTCTCGTCGACGTCCCAGCGCGGGAACGCCGCCTCCGCGGCCCGGGCGACCGGCATCACGGTCAGCTCCTCCTGGAGCTGGTCGAGGGTGCGGGCGCTGTCCAGCTTGTACGGGCCGACCCGGGTGCGCCGGAGCGCGGTGAGGTGCCCGCCGACGCCGAGCCCGGCGCCGAGGTCCCGGGCCAGCGCCCGGATGTACGTACCGGAGGAGCAGACCACCGAGACGACCAGGTCGACGACGGGGGTGCCGTCCTCGGCCGTCGCCTCGCGCACGTCGTACACCCGGAAGGAGGAGACGGTGACCGGACGGGCCGGGATCTCGAACTCCTCGCCGCCGCGCACGCGCGCGTAGGACCGCTTGCCGTCGATCTTGATCGCGGAGACCTTCGACGGCACCTGCATGAGGGCGCCGGTCAGCTCCGCGACCCCCGCGTCGATCTGCTCGCGGGTGACCTTCGACGCGTCGACCGACGCCGTGATCTCGCCCTCGGCGTCGTCGGTGATCGTGGTCTGGCCCAGGCGGATGGTGCCCAGGTACTCCTTCTCGGTCAGCGCGAGGTGACCGAGGAGCTTGGTGGCCCGCTCCACGCCGAGGACGAGGACGCCCGTGGCCATGGGGTCGAGCGTGCCGGCGTGGCCGACGCGTCGGGTCTTCGCGATCCCGCGCATCTTGGCCACGACGTCGTGCGAGGTGAAACCCGACGGCTTGTCGACGATGACGAGGCCGTCGGGTGTCTGGATCTTGTCGCTCATTCGGCGGTGTCGTCCTCGCCCGGCTTCTTGTAAGGGTCGGCGTCGCCCGCGAAGGCGGCGCCCGAGGACGCCTCCCGCACCTGGGCGTCGGAGGCCCGCGCCTTGTCGAGGAGGTCCTCGATGGTCCGGGCGTTCTCCGGGAGGGCGTCGGCCACGAAGGCCAGGGTCGGGGTGAACTTGGTCCCCGCCGCCCGGCCCACGGCCGAACGGAGGATGCCCTTGGCGCTCTCCAGGCCGGCCGCGGCGCTCGCCCGGTCCTCGTCGTCGCCGTAGACCGTGTAGAAGACCGTGGCCTCCCGCAGGTCACCGGTGACGCGGGTGTCCGTGATGGTCACGTGCGTACCCAGGCGCGGGTCCTTGATGCCGCGCTGCAGCTTCTCGGCGACCACCTCCCGGATGAGGTCCGCCAGCTTCTTCGCCCGCGCGTTGTCGGCCACTGGTCCGTCTCCTTCTTTGCCTTGCGTTCAGTCTTCATCAGTGTGGAGCCTGCGGCGCACCGACAGCAGCTCCACCTCGGGCCGGGCCGCCACCAGCCGCTCGCAGCGGTCCAGGACGCCGTTGAGGTGTCCGAGGTCTCCCGACACCATGGCGACGCCGATCTCGGCCCGCCGGTGGAGGTTCTGGCCGCTCACCTCCGCCACGCTCACGGAGAACTTCCGTTGGAGCTCGGCGACGATCGGCTTCACGAGGGAGCGTTTCTCCTTGAGCGAATGGACGTCGCCGAGGAGCAGGTCGAAGGACAGGGTCCCCACGTACATGTGTGTCCGGATGTCCCGCCGGTTCGGGGTCAGTGGCCCCGCCCACCGCTGGACGGGAACACCGAAACCGTACACGGAACGGCCGGGGCCGATCGACGGAATAACCTCCGCCGACCGGCCCCGGCACTTCACCGCGTGTTACGCGCGCGGCTTCTCGCGCATCTCGTACGTCGCGATGACGTCGTCGATCTTGATGTCGTTGAAGTTTCCGAGGTTGATACCACCCTCGAAGCCCTCGCGGATCTCGGTGACGTCGTCCTTGAAGCGGCGCAGACCCTCGATGTTGAGGTTCTCCGCGATGACCTTGCCGTCGCGGATGAGGCGCGCCTTGGTGTTGCGCTTGACCTCGCCGGAGCGGATGAGGACACCCGCGATGTTGCCGAGCTTGGAGGAGCGGAAGACCTCGCGGATCTCCGCCGTGCCGAGCTCGACCTCTTCGTACTCCGGCTTGAGCAGACCCTTGAGGGCCGCCTCGATCTCCTCGATCGCCTGGTAGATGACCGAGTAGTACCGGACGTCCACGCCCTCGCGCTCGGCCATCTGCTGCGCACGCCCGGCGGCGCGCACGTTGAAGCCGATCACGATGGCGTCGGAGCCCATCGCCAGGTCGATGTCCGACTCGGTGACGGCACCCACGCCGCGGTGCAGGACGCGGATGTCGACCTCCTCGCCGACGTCCAGCTGGAGCAGGGAGGACTCGAGGGCCTCGACGGAACCGGAAGCGTCACCCTTGATGATCAGGTTCAGCTGCTGGATCTCGCCGGCCTTGAGCACCTTGTCCAGGTCCTCGAGCGAGACGCGGCGGACGCGCTTGGCGAAGGCCGCGTTGCGCTCGCGGGCGGCACGCTTCTCGGCGATCTGGCGGGCGGTGCGGTCCTCGTCGACGACGAGGAAGTTGTCACCGGCACCCGGGACGTTGGTGAGGCCCAGGACGAGGACGGGGGTCGACGGGGTCGCCTCCTCCACGTTGTTGCCCTTGTCGTCGAGCATGGCCCGGACGCGGCCGTACGCGTCGCCGGCGACGATGGTGTCGCCGATGCGCAGCGTTCCGCGCTGGACCAGGACCGTCGAGACGGCACCGCGGCCGCGGTCGAGGTGGGACTCGATCGCGATGCCCTGCGCGTCCTGGTTCGGGTTGGCCCGCAGGTCGAGCGAGGCGTCGGCGGTGAGGATCACGGCCTCCAGCAGGGAGTCGATGTGCAGACCCTGCTTGGCGGAGATGTCGACGAACATCGTGTCGCCGCCGTACTCCTCGGCCACCAGACCGAACTCGGTCAGCTGACCGCGGACCTTGACCGGGTCCGCGCCCTCGACGTCGATCTTGTTGACCGCGACGACGATCGGGACGCCGGCGGCCTTGGCGTGGTTGAGCGCCTCGATCGTCTGCGGCATGACGCCGTCGTTGGCCGCGACCACGAGGATCGCGATGTCGGTCGACTTCGCACCACGGGCACGCATGGCGGTGAACGCCTCGTGACCCGGGGTGTCGATGAAGGTGATGCGACGCTCTTCGCCGTTGACCTCGGTGCCGACCTGGTAGGCACCGATGTGCTGGGTGATGCCACCGGCCTCGCCCGCGACGACGTTCGTCTTGCGGATCGCGTCGAGGAGTCGGGTCTTACCGTGGTCGACGTGACCCATGACGGTCACGACCGGCGGACGGGAGACCAGGGCCTCTTCGCCGCCCTCGTCCTCGCCGAACTCGATGTCGAAGGACTCGAGCAGCTCGCGGTCCTCCTCCTCCGGGCTGACGACCTGGACGACGTAGTTCATCTCCTCGGCCAGCATGACCAGCGTGTCGTCGGAGACGGACTGCGTGGCCGTGACCATCTCGCCGAGGTTCATCATGACCGCGACGAGCGACGCCGGGTTGGCGCCGATCTTCTCCGCGAAGTCGGTGAGGGACGCACCGCGCGACAGGCGAATGGTCTCGCCGTTGCCGCGAGGCAGCATCACGCCGCCCACGGACGGGGCCTGCATGGCCTCGTACTCCTGGCGCCTCTGCCGCTTCGACTTGCGACCGCGACGCGCGGGACCGCCGGGACGGCCGAAGGCGCCCTGCGTGCCACCACGGCCACCCGGACCGCCGGGACGGCCGCCGAAGCCGCCGGGACGACCGCCGAAGCCGCCGCCACCGCCGCCGGGACCACCCGGACGACCGCCGCCGCCACCGGGACCGCCGGGACGGCCGGCGAAGCCGCCGCCGCCACCGCCGGGACCGGCCGGACGACCGGCGAAGCCGGGACGACCGCCGCCGCCACCGGGACCGCCCGGACGGCCGCCGGGGCCACCGGGACCACGGCCGCCGGGGCCGGGACGCGGGCCGGCAGCGGGACGCTGCGGCATCATGCCCGGGTTCGGACGGTTGCCGCCGGGAGCGCCACCGGGACGGGGAGCCTGCGGACGGGGCATGCCACCGGGGGTCGGACGGGCGCCGCCCTGACCCTGCGGACGCGGGGCGCCGCCGGGGCCGCCCTGCGGACGCGGGGCGCCCGGAACGGCACCGGGGCCGCCGGGACGCGGGGCACCGCCGCCGGGACGGGGCGTCTGCGGACGCGCCATGCCGGTGGAGCCGCCGGAGGTGAAGGGGTTGTTGCCCGGACGCGGGCCGGCCGGACGCGGGGCGCCCGGACGCGGGGCCTGCTGGCCGGGACGGGGGGCCTGCTGACCACCCGGACGCGGCGCGGCCTGGCCCGGACGGGCACCGGCGGCCGGGCGCTGCCCGGACGGGGCGCCACCGGGACGCTGACCGGCGGCCGGAGCGGCCGGCGGCGCGGTGAACTCCGGGTTGGTCGGAGCCGGGGCGGCCGGCGCCGGCTTCGGCGCGGGAGCCGCGGGCTTCGGACCCGGGGTCGGACGCGGGCCGGGGGTGGCCGGCGTCACGGGCTTCTCGGCCGCCGCGGGCTTGGGCGCCGGGGTGGGCGCGCCAGGCTTCGGGGCGGCGGGACGCGCGGCAGCGGGCGCCGAGGGCGCCGGCGCGGCCGGCTTGGGGGAGGGCGCCGCCTTGCGGGGCGCGCCGGGCTTGGCAGCGGTCTTGCCGGCGGAACCGCCGGGACCCTGCAAAGCGTCAGTCAACTTGCGCACGACCGGCGCCTCGATCGTCGAGGACGCCGAACGGACGAATTCACCGAGTTCCTGGAGCTTGGCCATGACGACCTTGCTCTCTACGCCGAACTCCTTGGCGAGTTCGTATACCCGGACCTTAGCCACATCGCTCCTTTATAGGTCCGGTTACCGCCGGACCGTCGCTACTTCATGGGCGTACTCATCGCGTACTCATCGAGTGCTCATCGCAATCTCGACCTACTTCCGACTCGCGAGGTACCTGACCGCACGGTGTTCCGTGCCGTACTTCCTGTTCACTGCGGTGCCGCCTGGGCGGCCTGCTCGATGTGCTCCCGCAGGGCCGCCGTGTCGAGCGGGCCCGGGACCTTGAAGGTCCTCGGGAACGCCCGTCGGCGGACCGCGAGGTCGAGACAGTGCAAGGCGGGGTGCACGTACGCACCCCGGCCGGGCAGCGTACCGCGATCATCGGGGACGCACTCGTCCTTGATCACCACGATCCGCAGCAGATCGCTCTTGGCCGCTCGCTCCCGGCATCCCACACAGGTTCGCTCAGGGCACGCGCGGGCATGCGTCCGGCCAGACACGATAAGTCTACCTCCCCGTACCGACCTCACCCGTTTGGGGCAAAAATCGAACAGCTGTTGGCCAAAAACGATCTCCGGCTTGCGGCGGGGCCGCTCAGTTCTCCTCGGCCGGGGCCTCGGTGTCCGGCCGGATGTCGATCCGCCAGCCGGTGAGCCGCGCGGCCAGGCGGGCGTTCTGCCCCTCCTTGCCGATGGCCAGCGAGAGCTGGTAGTCGGGGACCGTCACCCGGGCGGACCGGGCGGCGGCGTCGACGACCTCGACCTTGGAGACCCGGGCCGGGGAGAGCGCGTTCGCCACCATCTCGGCCGGGTCGTCCGACCAGTCGACGATGTCGATCTTCTCGCCGAGCAGCTCCGCCATCACGTTCCGGACGCGGCTGCCCATGGGGCCGATGCAGGCGCCCTTGGCGTTCAGGCCCGAACGGGTGGAACGGACCGCGATCTTGGTGCGGTGGCCGGCCTCGCGGGCGATGGCGGAGATCTCGACGGAACCGTCGGCGATCTCCGGCACCTCCAGCGCGAAGAGCTTCTTCACCAGGTTGGGGTGGGTGCGCGAGAGGGTGACGGACGGACCGCGGACGCCCTTGGCGACGCGGACCACGTACGTGCGCAGCCGCAGGCCGTGCGTGTACTCCTCGCCCGGCACCTGCTCCTGCACCGGGAGGATGGCCTCCAGCTTGTCGTCCAGCTTGACGAGGACGTTCTTCGGGTCCTTGCCCTGCTGCACCACGCCGGCGACGACGTCGCCCTCGCGGCGGGCGTACTCGCCGAAGGTCACGTCGTTCTCGGCGTCGCGCAGCCGCTGCTGGATGACCTGGCGGGCGGTGCTCGCCGCGATGCGGCCGAAGTCCGACGGGGTGTCGTCGAACTCCTTGGGCTCCTGCCCCTCCTCCAGGTCGGCCGGGTCCTCCTCCGCCCACACCGTCACGTGACCGGTGTGCCGGTCCAGCTCCACGCGCGCGCGGCGGTGGGGGGCCGGGGTGCGGTGGTACGCGATGAGGAGGGCCGACTCGATCGCCTCGACCAGCATCTCGAAGGAGATTTCCTTCTCCTGTGCCAAGCCCTTCAGGAGCTTCACGTCGATGTCCACGGCTACGCCTCCTCTTCCTTCTTGTCCTTGCGGTTGAACTCGATCTCGACACGCGCCTTGGCGATCTCGGCGAACTCCACGCGGCGGGCGGTGGCCTTGCGGCCCTTCAGGCCCGGAACCTCGGTGTCGATGCCGTCCTCGTCCACGGCGAGGATGCGGGTGACCAGCTCCCCGCCCTCGGCGAGCTGGAGCTTCACCAGCCGGCCGGTGGCCCGGACGTAATGGCGGTGCTCGGAGAGCGGACGGTCGGCACCCGGGGAGCTGACCTCCAGGACGTACTCGCCGTCGCCCATGGCGTCGGACTGGTCCAGCTCGGCGGAGATGGCGCGGCTCAGCTCGGCGCAGGCGTCCAGCTCGACGCCCTCGTCCGAGTCGACGACGATCCTCAGCAGTCCGCGGCGGCCGGCCCGGGACACCTCGATCTCCTCCAGATCCAGGTTCTCCGCGCGGACGAGCGGCTCAATGAGTCCGCGCAGCCTGTCGCTCTGGGTGGTGCTCATCCGGGTGACTCCTCGGCCGCGTGTGCTGTTGTGGGTACGTCGCAAATCCCTGCGTGTCGGATCAAGGGTATCCGGTCCGGGAGGGTGTTGCCGTCCACCGCCGGGGCCCCCGCGGGTACGCTCGCCTGCGGTGATCTTCGACGGGCGGCCGGGAGGGGTCCGGAATGCTGAGGGAGAGAGCGTGACGACGACGGGCAGACGCGCCCTGCTCGTGGCGGGGGCCTCGGCCGCCGCGGCGGCGCTGACCGGCTGCACCTCCGACGACGGGGGGCCGCGCCGTCCGAGCGCCGCGGAGGAGGCGGCGGCCCGCGAGGCCGAACGGGTGGCGCGCGCCGAGGCGGCCCTCCGCCGCCGCGCCGTGACCGCCTCCCGGACCCTGCTGGAACGTTACGACGCCACCCTGGCCGCCCATCCCGCGCTCCACGCGCGCGTGGCCCCCCTGCGCACCTCCGCCGCGGCCCACGTCCGCGCCCTCGGCGAGGGCGACCGCCCCGCCCCGGCACCGGACGGGGCCTCCGCCGCGCCGGCCTCGACCGCCCCGGCCGCGGGCTCCGCCGTGCCGGCCGATCCGAAGACCGCGCTGCGCGAGCTGGCCGGAGCCGCGCGGACCGCGTCCGAGGCGCACACCGCCGAGCTGCTCGCGGCGCCGCCCGAGTACGCCCGGCTGCTCGCCTCCGTGGCCGCCGCCGGCGCCGCCCACGCCTACCTCCTCACCGAAGGGGCCCGCGCATGAGCGCCCTGGAGGCCGCCCAGGCCGCCCTCGCCGCCGAGCACGCCGCCGTGTACGGCTACGGGGTCGTCGGCGGCAGGGTCGCCGAGGACCGCCGGGCCGAGGCGACCGCCGCGTACCAGGCGCACCGGGCCCGCCGGGACGCGCTGCGCCGCACCGTCCGCGACCTCGGCGGCACGCCGGTCGCCGCGGCCGCCGCGTACGAGCTGCCGTTCCGGGTGGCCGACCCGGCCGGCGCGGTGCGGCTGGCCGCGGTCCTGGAGGACCGGGTGGCCGGGGTCTACTCCGACCTGGTGCGGGCCGGTGACGGCGCCCTGCGCCGGGAGGCGGCCGGGGCGCTCCGGGAGGCGGCGGTCCGAGCGGTGCGGTGGCGCGGCAGCGACGTAACCTTTCCTGGGCTCGCCGAGCGGGTGTGAGCCCGGCCCCCACCTGTTCTGGTCATCCCGCCCGAGGAGAAGGAACACGGCACACATGGGTTTCGAAGCGCCCCGGCGACTGGTGACGGCGCTCCACGAGAAGTACGGCGAGGCCGCCGCGGCCGAGTGGCTCGGGCGGCTCCCCGGCCTGGCCGGGCGGGTGCCCGAGGAGGCCGGGCTGACCGTCGAGCGGATGGTGGCGCCCGGCGGGCGCGGCAGCCTGGTGCTGCTCGTCCGGGACGCCGGCGGCGAGCCCGCCGCGCTGAAGATCGCGCCGCCGTTCACCCGGCCGGAGCTGGAGCGGGACGCGCTCGCGCACTGGAACGGCTGGGGCGCGGTGCTGCTCCGCGCCGAGGCCCCGGAGGGCGCCCTCGTCCTCGAACGGCTGCACCCGGAGGTGTCCCTGCGCTCGCTGCCGGAGGCCAAGGCGCTCCTGGAGGCCGCCGGGACCGTGCGGAAGCTGTGGGTGGAGCCGCCCGCCGGACACGGCTTCGAGACCGTGGCCGGCCGCACCGCGCGCCAGGCGGAGGCGATGGAGCGGCACCGGGCCGACCCCGCCGCCGGGGAGCTCACCGCCGTCGCGCTCGCCGCCCGCGAGGAGCTGGTCGCCGGCGCAGCCGAGGAACTGCTGCTGCACGGCGACTTCCGGCAGGGCAAGGTGCTCGGCGGCGACCGCGCCCCCTGGCTGGCCGTCGGGCCCGACCCGGTGGTCGGCGAGCGGGCCTACGACCTCGCGCGGCTGGTGCGGGAACGGGTCGAGGACCTGGTCGCCTCCTCGGCCGGCGCCCCGGCGGCCCGGCGGCGGGTCAACAAGCTGGCCGACTCGCTCGACGTCGACCGGGAGCGGCTGCGCGGCTGGACGCTCTTCCGGACCGTCGAGTCCGGCACGCGGGCGCTGGCCGGCGGCCGGCGGCAGGAGGCCGAGTGGCTGCTGGAGTTCGCGAGCTGGCTGTGAGTCCGCGGCCCTCCTGAGGGGAATACCCTTTTCGTATCCCTTTCTCAGGGGGTCGTGATGATCGAAGACATCCTCCTGGCGGCCGCGGGAGCGGGTGTGGCCGCGCTGGCCTACGTGGGCGCGGCGGCCCGCGTGGTGAAGCAGTACGAGCGGGGCGTGGTCTTCCGCTTCGGCCGGCTGCGGGGCGAGGTCCGCCCGCCCGGCTTCACCATGATCCTTCCCGCGGTGGACCGGCTCCACAAGGTGAACATGCAGATCGTCACGATGCCGGTGCCCGCGCAGGAGGGCATCACCCGGGACAACGTGACGGTACGGGTCGACGCCGTCGTGTACTTCCGGGTGGTGGACGCGGCGGAGGCGCTGGTGCGGGTCGAGGACTACAAGTTCGCGGTCTCGCAGATGGCGCAGACCTCGCTGCGGTCGATCATCGGCAAGAGCGACCTCGACGACCTGCTGTCCAACCGGGAGAAGCTCAACCAGGGCCTGGAGCTGATGCTGGACTCCCCCGCGATCGGGTGGGGCGTGCAGATCGACCGGGTGGAGATCAAGGACGTGTCGCTGCCCGAGACCATGAAGCGCTCGATGGCCCGGCAGGCGGAGGCGGACCGGGAGCGGCGGGCCCGGCTCATCAACGCGGACGCGGAGCTGCAGGCGTCGAAGAAGCTGACGGAGGCGGCGCACCAGATGGCCGACGCCCCCGCCGCGCTCCAGCTGCGGCTGCTCCAGACGGTGATGGCGGTGGCCGCCGAGAAGAACTCGACGCTGGTCCTGCCGATCCCGGTCGAGCTGCTGCGCTTCCTGGAGCGCGCCACGCCCGAGGCGCCGCGGACCGGCCCGGTGCCGGGGGCGCCTTCCGCGGCTCCCCCGGAACCGCCCGCCCCGGAGGAACCGCCGCCGCAGGAGCCGCTGTCCCCGGCTCCGCCGCCCCCGGAGCAGCTGTCCTCGGCGCCGCTGTCGCCGGTCGAGGACCTCACCGGTCCCTCGGTCGACCCGTCGTCCTGACGGCCGGAACGCCCGAACGCCGACGCCGCCCCGCGCGGGTGCGCGGGGCGGCGTCGGCGGGTGCGCGGAGGGTCACGCCGTCAGGGCGGCGAGGGCCTCCTCGACCGTCAGCTCCTCGCGCTCGCCCGTGCGGCGGTCCTTCAGCTCCACGACGCCCTCGGCGGCGCGGCGGCCGGCGACGAGGATCTTCGGGACGCCGATCAGCTCCGCGTCGGTGAACTTGACGCCCGGGGAGACGCCGGCGCGGTCGTCGACGAGGACCCGGAGGCCCGCGGCGGACAGCTTGTCGGAGACCTCCAGGGCCAGCTCGGTCTGGAGCGCCTTGCCGGCGGCGACGACGTGGACGTCGGCGGGCGCGACCTCGGCCGGCCAACACAGGCCCTTCTCGTCGGCGGTCTGCTCGGCGAGGGCGGCGACGGCGCGCGAGACGCCGATGCCGTAGGAGCCCATGGTGACGCGGACCGGCTTGCCGTTCTGGCCGAGGACGTCGAGCTTCAGCGCGTCGGCGTACTTGCGGCCGAGCTGGAAGATGTGGCCGATCTCGATCGCGCGGTCCAGCTTGAGGCCGGTGCCGCACCGGGGGCACGGGTCGCCGTCCTGGACGACGACGACGTCGACGTACTCGGACACCTCGAAGTCACGGCCCGCGACGACGTTCTTCGCGTGCGTGCCCTCCTTGTTGGCGCCGGTGATCCAGGAGGTGCCGGGGGCCACGCGCGGGTCGGCGAGGTAGGTGACCTTCTCCAGGCCCTGGGGGCCGACGTAGCCGCGGACCAGGTCGGGGCGGACCGCGAAGTCCTCCTCCGTCACCAGCTCGACGGTGGCCGTCGGGCCGAAGTGCTCCTCGACCTTGTCCATGTCGACCTCGCGGTCGCCGGGGACGCCGATGGCGACGATCTCGCCGTCGACCTTCACCAGGAGGTTCTTGAGGGTGGCGGAGGCCGGGACGCCGAGGGAGGCGGCGAGGGTCTCGATGGTGGGGGTGTCCGGGGTGGGGATCTCCTCGGCCGCGGGGACGGCGGAGCCGTCGACGGCCTTGACCTCCTGGTACACCGCCTCCGTGTTGGCGGCGAAGTCACAGTTCGGGCAGTCGGCGAAGGTGTCCTCGCCGGCCTCGGCCGGGGCGAGGAACTCCTCGGACTTGGAGCCGCCCATGGCGCCGGCGGTGGCGGCGCAGATGCGGTAGTCGAGGCCGAGGCGCTCGAAGATCCGCTGGTAGGCCTGGCGGTGCACGCCGTAGGACCGGTTCAGGCCCTCGTCCTCAATGTCGAAGGAGTAGGAGTCCTTCATGAGGAACTCGCGGCCGCGCAGGATGCCGGCGCGGGGGCGGGCCTCGTCGCGGAACTTGGTCTGGATCTGGTAGAGGATGACCGGCAGGTCCTTGTAGGACGAGCACTGGTCCTTCACCAGCAGGGTGAAGATCTCCTCGTGGGTGGGGCCGAGGAGGTAGTCGCCGCCCTTGCGGTCCTGGAGGCGGAAGAGCTCGGCACCGTACTCGTCCCAGCGGCCGGTCGCCTCGTAGGGCTCGCGGGGCAGCAGGGCGGGGAGGGTGACCTCCTGGGCGCCGACGGCGTCCATCTCCTCGCGGACGATCCGCTCGACGTTGGAGAGGACCTTCTTGCCGAGCGGCAGCCAGCTCCAGATGCCGGCGGCGGTGCGCCGGACGTAGCCGGCGCGCACGAGGAGCTTGTGGGAGAGGACCTCGGCGTCCGCCGGGTCGTCGCGCAGCGTCTTCGCCATCAACTGGGACATGCGCTGGACCGGTGCGTTGGCCATGGTTCTCGTACTCCTGCCGGGACTGAAGATGATGGCCCCGAGGTTATCCGGGCGGCCCCGCCCGCGAGAAATCAGTTCCGGCGCGGGAGGGGCAACGGGGCGCCCATGACGGCGTAGGGGCGGGCGGCGCTCGGGAAGTGGACCCGGCGGGCGAGGTCGGTGTAGCCGAGCGAGCGGTAGAGGCCGCGGGCCGGGGACTCGGTGTCGATGGCCGAGAGGATGGAGCGCTTCTCCTCGGCGGTGTCGGTGATGGTGGTGATCAGTCCGCGGCCGAGGCCGAGGCCCTGGAAGGCGGGGTGGACGTGGAGCTCGGTGATGACGAAGGAGGCGTCGAGCCAGTCGGCGGTGCCGGTGGCCCGGAGGTACGGCTCCACCACGGTGGACCACCAGTGGCCGCGGTCGTTGGGCATCCCGTACACGAAGCCGACGAGCCGTCCGTCGGGGGTGGTGGCGCCGTAGGCGCGGGCGCCGGGGTTCATCAGGTGGCGCAGCACGATGTGGCGGCGTACGGCGACCTCCTCGGCGTCGAGTCCGAAGGCGACCGCCTGCACGGCGAGCGCCTCGTCCACCCGGGCGGCGAGGTTGACGGGTCCGATCACGGCCTGTGCGTCGTCCATGCGGCGCACCCTACAAGTGCCCGCCGGTTCAGAACAGGACGCTCATGAAAGCGCCCGTCTCGCGGAAGCCGACACGGTGGTACGCGGCGCGGGCGGGGGTGTTGTAGTCGTTCACGTACAGGCTGACGACGGGGGCGACGTCGGCGAGGGCGTACTGGAGGACGGCGGCCATGCCGGTCTCGGAGAGGCCCTTGCCGCGGTGTTCGGGGGCGACCCAGACGCCCTGGATCTGGCAGGCCTGGCGGGTGGCGGCGCCGATCTCGGCCTTGAAGACGACCTTGCCGTCGTCGATGCGGGCGAAGGAGCGGCCGGCGGCGACGAGTTCGGCGACGCGGGCCTGGTAGAGCAGGCCGCCGTCACCGGCCATCGGGGAGACGCCGACCTCCTCGGTGAACATGGCGACGCAGGCGGGCATGATCGCGTCCATCTCGTCCTTGCGGACCCGGCGGACGAGGGGGTCGGGGGCGACGTCGGCGGAGGGCTCCTCGGCGACCATGAGGGGCTGGTGGGCGCGGACGTCGCGGGCGGGGCCCCAGGCGGGTTCGAGGAGGCGCCACAGCTCGGCGGTGGGGCCGGCCGGGCCGACGATGGAGGAGCAGCGGCGGCCGATCCGGCGGGCCCGCTCGGCGAAGGCGCGGACGGCCCCGGGGGTGGCGCAGATGGGCACGAGGTTGGCGCCGGAGTAGCAGAGCGAGGTAAGCCTGCCCTCGGTGTACCAGCCCCACATCTCGCCGCCCAGGCGCCAGGGGTCGAGCCCGGCGACGCGGACGCGGGCGGTCACGAAGGCGTTCTCGACGGGGGCGCTCTCCAGGACGGCGAGGGCGGCCCCGAGGTCGGCGGGTTCGAGGACCCGGGTGGTGGTCTGTGTCAACACGAGGGGGCCTCACCGTGCGGGTTCTGCTGGTCCTGGCACTGTACCTCCAGGATCCGCGGCGGGACCGCCGGGAAGGCGAAACCCCGCCGCTCCTGGGGGCGGCGGGGTCTCGTGCGGCGCGGGGCCGGCGTGCGGCGGTGCGGGGCGGGTCAGCCGGCGACGGCGACGCTCGGCTCGCCGCTGGCGACGCCGTCCTTCTCCATCTGCTCGGCGATCTTGAGGGCTTCCTCGATGAGGGTCTCGACGATCTTCGACTCGGGGACGGTCTTGATGACCTCGCCCTTGACGAAGATCTGGCCCTTGCCGTTGCCGGAGGCGACGCCGAGGTCGGCCTCGCGGGCCTCGCCGGGGCCGTTGACGACGCAGCCCATGACGGCGACGCGCAGCGGGACGGTCATGCCGTCGAGGCCGGCGGTGACCTCCTCGGCGAGCTTGTAGACGTCGACCTGGGCGCGGCCGCAGGACGGGCAGGAGACGATCTCCAGGCGGCGCTGGCGGAGGTTGAGCGACTCCAGGATCTGGATGCCGACCTTGATCTCCTCGGCCGGCGGGGCGGAGAGGGAGACGCGGATGGTGTCGCCGATGCCCTGCGAGAGGAGGGCGCCGAAGGCGACGGCCGACTTGATGGTGCCCTGGAAGGCGGGGCCGGCCTCGGTGACGCCGAGGTGCAGCGGGTAGTCGCACTGGGCGGCGAGCTGGCGGTAGGCCTCGACCATGACGACCGGGTCGTTGTGCTTGACCGAGATCTTGATGTCGCGGAAGCCGTGCTCCTCGAAGAGGGACGCCTCCCAGAGGGCGGACTCGACGAGCGCCTCGGGGGTGGCCTTGCCGTACTTCTGGAGCAGGCGGGCGTCGAGCGAGCCGGCGTTGACGCCGATGCGGATCGGGACGCGCGCGTCGCCGGCCGCCTTGGCGATCTCCTTGACCTTGTCGTCGAACTGCTTGATGTTGCCGGGGTTGACGCGGACGGCGGCGCAGCCGGCGTCGATCGCGGCGAAGACGTACTTCGGCTGGAAGTGGATGTCGGCGATCACCGGGATCTGCGACTTGCGGGCGATCGTGGCGAGCGCGTCGGCGTCGTCCTGGGTGGGGCAGGCCACCCGGACGATCTGGCAGCCGGAGGCGGTCAGCTCGGCGATCTGCTGGAGGGTGGCGCCGATGTCGGACGTACGGGTCGTCGTCATCGACTGCACCGAGACCGGTGCGTCACCCCCGACGGCCACGCTGCCGACCTGGATCTGCCGGCTCTTGCGGCGCTCGGCGAGCCGGGTCGGGACGGTGGGGATACCGAGAGAAATCGCGGTCATGAGTCTGTACAACCTCAAGGTCGTGCGTCGGCGGGCTCGGGCTTCCGAGGTTACCGCCCCGGGGGCGGGGGGCCGGACACGGCGGTGCGCGGCCCCCCGGGGAGTTACGTCAGCTTCACCGGGTTGACGATGTCGGCGGCGAGGACGAGCAGGGTGAAGCAGACGAAGACGCCGGCGACCACGTAGGCGGCGGGCATCAGCTTGGCCACGTCGAACGGGCCGGGGTCGGGGCGCTTGAAGAGCCGGGCCGTGTGGCGGCGGACGGACTCCCACAGGGCGCCCGCGATGTGGCCGCCGTCGAGCGGCAGCAGCGGGAGCATGTTGAACAGGAACAGCGAGACGTTGAAGTACACCAGCAGGTTCATGAACATGACCAGGATCCGCTCCGGCGGGAGGTCCAGGTTCATGAGCTCGCCGGTGATGCGGGCGGCGCCGACGACGCCGACCGGGGAGTCCTCGGCCCGCTCGCCGTCGCCGAAGGTCGCGTCCCACAGGCCGGGGATCTTGCCGGGGAGGGCGACGACCGACTGGAGGCCGTTCTCCATGAGCTCGCCCATGCGGTCGGTGGTCTCGACGAAGGTCAGCGGCGCGACCTCGGTCTTCGACGCGAAGCCGAGGTAGCCGGCCTTCTCGTAGGCGAGCGGGCGGGCGACCTGGCCGTTCTCGTCCTTCTTCAGGACCTCGTTGGCGACCAGCGTCGGGTGCAGGTCGAGGCGCTGCCCGGCCCGCTCGACGGTGATCGTGGCGGGGCCGATGGTCCTGCGGATGTGGTTCGAGAGGGTGTCCCAGTCGGAGACCGGGGCGCCGTTGAAGGCGACGATCGTGTCGCCGTCCCGCAGCCCCGCCTCGTACGCCGGGGAGACCGGGTCGCCCGCGGCGCAGGAGTCCCGGTTCGCGCTCTGCTTGATGACGCACTTCTGGACGCCGGCGACCTGGGTGGTCTGGCCCTCGATGCCGAGGGTCATCAGGGAGCCGTAGAAGAGGCCGAGGGCGAGGACCAGGTTCATGAACGGTCCGGCGAACATGACGATCACGCGCTTCCACGGCTTGCGCGTGTAGAAGAGCCGGGTCTCGTCGCCGGGCTGGAGCTCCTCGTAGGACGCCTCGCGGGCGTCCTCGATCATGGTGCGCCAGGGTGAGGTGGAGCGGGCCGCGATCTTGCCGTCCGCGCCGGGCGGGAACATGCCGATCATGCGGATGTAGCCGCCGGCCGGGATGGCCTTGATGCCGTACTCGGTGTCGCCGCGCTTCTTCGACCAGAGGGTGGGGCCGAAGCCGACCATGTACTGCGGCACGCGGATGCCGAAGAGCTTGGCCGTGGAGAGGTGGCCCAGCTCGTGCCACGCGATGGAGACGAGGAGTCCCAGCGCGAACAGGACGACCCCGAGGATCGTCAGGAGCACTTCCGTCATGCGCGCGCCTCCGCGGTTGCCTTCGCTGCGAGCTCTCGGGCCCGGGCCCGGGCCCAGGTCTCCGCTTCCAGGACGTCCGGCACCGTCAGGGAGGTTCCCCCGGTGGGCCGTCCGTGTTCGGTGACGACCGCCGTGACGGTGTCCATGATGCCGTTGAAGGGGAGCCGTCCGGCGAGGAACGCCTCCACGCACTCCTCGTTGGCGGCGTTGAAGACGGCGGGGGCGGTGCCGCCCAGCTCGCCGACGTGCCGGGCCAGGTTCACCGACGGGAAGGCCTCGTCGTCGAGCGGGAAGAACTCCCAGGTGGAGGCCTTGGTCCAGTCGAAGGCGGGGGCCGCGTCCGGGATCCGCTCGGGCCAGCCGATGCCGATGGCGATGGGGCCGCGCATGTCCGGCGGGGTGGCCTGGGCGAGGGTGGAGCCGTCGGTGAACTCGACCATGGAGTGCACGTACGACTGGGGGTGGACGACGACCTCGATGCGGTCGAAGGGGATGTCGTAGAGGAGGTGCGCCTCGATGACCTCCAGGCCCTTGTTGACCAGGGTGGCGCTGTTGACCGTGATGACCGGGCCCATCGCCCAGGTCGGGTGGGCCAGCGCGTCCTCGCGGGTCACGTGCTCCAGCTCGGCGCGCGTGCGGCCGCGGAAGGGGCCGCCGGAGGCGGTGACGACCAGCTTGCGGACGTCGGCGCGGGTGCCGGCGGCGAGCGCCTGGAAGAGGGCCGCGTGCTCGGAGTCGACCGGGATGATCTGGCCGGGCTTCGCGAGCGCCTTCACCAGCGGGCCGCCGACGATCAGCGACTCCTTGTTGGCGAGGGCGAGGGTGCGGCCGGCCTCCAGGGCGGCGAGGGTCGGCGCGAGGCCGATGGAGCCGGTGATGCCGTTGAGCACGGTGTGGCACGGGGAGGCGGCGAGCTGGGTCGCGGCGTCGGGGCCGGCCAGGATCTCCGGCAGCGGCTCGGAGCCGTACAGCGCCCCCAGGGCCGTACGCAGCTCCGCCACGGTCTCCTCGCGGGCGACGGCGACCCGGGCGACCCCCAGCCGGTGCGCCTGCTCGGCGAGGAGCGCGACCCGGCCGCCGGAGGCGGCCAGGGCGGTGACCCGGAAGCGGTCGGGGTGGCGCAGCACCAGGTCGATGGCCTGGGTGCCGATGGATCCCGTGGAGCCGAGGACGACGACGTCCCGGCGGCCTTCGGCCGGATCGAAGGCGATGTGCGGGTCGGCGAGAGGAGAGGGGCGGTCGCTCATGCCCCCCATTCTTGCCCCAAACGCTGTGCGCTCTTCACGGGGTCCGGGTGAACGCGCCGAACGCGCGGTGGAAGTCCGGGAAGGTCTTCTTCACGCAGCCGGGGTCGTCGAAGGTGATCCCGGGGGTGCGCAGGGCGGTGACCGCGAAGGACATGACGATCCGGTGGTCGCGGTGGGTGGCGATCTCGACGGGCCCGGCGGGGGTGCCGGGGTGGATCTCGATCCAGTCGGGGCCGGTCTCCACGGTGACGCCGAGGCGGCGGAGGTTGTCGGCGCAGGCGTCGAGCCGGTCGCACTCCTTGACCCGGGTGTTGGCGACGTCCTCGATGCGGACCGGGCCGTCGGCGAAGGGCGCGAGCGCGGCCAGCGTCGGCATGGTGTCCGAGATGTCCCGCATGGTGACGGTGAGTCCGCGCAGGGTGCCGGTGGAGCGGACGGTGGTGGACTCCTCGGTGACCTCGACGTCGGCGCCCATGCGGCGCAGCACGTCGACGAAGGCGAGGTCGCCCTGGAGGGCGCCGGTGCCGAGCCCGGGGACGGTGACCGAGCGGCCCGGTTCGAGGGCGGCGGCGGCGAAGAAGTAGCTGGCCGTGGAGGCGTCGGGCTCGATCGCGTACGTCCGGGCGCGGTAGCCGGTGGGGGCGACCCGGTAGGTCCGGCCCCGCTCGTCGTCCTCGCGGACGACCTCGGCGCCGAAGGACCGCATCATCGCGAGGGTGATCTCGACGTACGGCTCCGAGACCAGGTCCGTCACCGTGATGTCGAGGCCCTCGGCGGTGAGCGGGCCCAGCATCAGCAGGGCCGTCAGGTACTGGGAGGACTGCCCGGCGTCGAGGGTGAGCGCTCCGCCCCTGACGCCGTCGGCGTGCACGGCGAGCGGGTGGTGGCCGTCCTTCTCCCCGTGCCGCAGGTCCACGCCCAGCTCGCGCAGGGCGGTGGTGAGCGGGCCGAGCGGGCGGCGGCGCATCTGCGCGGAGGCGTCGAAGCGGAAGGTGCCGCGGCCCGCGGCGGCGAGGGCCGGCAGGAAGCGGGCGGTGGTGGCGCCGTCGCGGCAGTAGACGTCGGCCTCGGCGGTCCCCGGTCCGGCGGGGCGGCCCTCGACGTGCCAGGCGCCGGGCTCCTGCCGGACGGTGTAGCCGAGGGCCCGCAGCCCTTCGGCGAAGCCCTCGGTGTCGTCGGAGACGAGCGGGCGCAGCAGGGTGGTGGTGCCCTCCGCGGCGGCGGCGAGGAAGAGCGCGCGGGCGGTGACGGACTTGGAGCCGGGGATGTCGATGACGGTCACGCCGGTCATCCTGCCGTGGCCGGCCGCGCCGTCGCCGTGCGGTCCGTCTGCTGGACGCGGACGCGAGGAGGCGGTCCGTCCGCTGGACGCGTGCGCGAAGAGGCGGCCCGAGCCCCCGCACAGTGGGCTCGGACCGCCTGGTCTCGTGGGACGCGGGTCCTACAGGGCGAGGCCGGTGAGGACCATCACGCGCTCGTAGGTGTAGTCGTCCATGGCGTAGGCGACGCCCTCGCGGCCGACGCCGGAGCGCTTGGCGCCGCCGTACGGCATCTGGTCGGCGCGGTAGGAGGGGACGTCGCCGACGATCACGCCGCCGACCTCCAGGGCGCGGTGGGCGCGGAAGGCGGTCTGCAGGTCGTGGGTGAAGACGCCGGCCTGGAGGCCGAAGTCCGAGTCGTTGACCGCGGCGAAGGCCTCGGCCTCGCCGTCGACCTTGGCGACCGTGAGGACCGGGCCGAAGACCTCGGAGCGGGCCAGGGTGACGCCGGCCGGGAGGTCGGTGAGGACGGTCGGGGCGTAGGTGGCGCCCTCGCGCTTGCCGCCGGCGAGGAGCTTGGCGCCGGCCGCGACGGCCTCGTCCACCCAGGACTCGACGCGCCGCGCGGCGGCCTCGTCGACGAGCGGGCCGACGTCGGTGGCGTCGTCCGCCGGGTCGCCGGTGACCTGGGCCTCGACGGCCGCGACGATCTTCGGCAGCAGGCGGTCGTAGACGGTGGCGTCGGCGATCACGCGCTGCACGGAGATGCAGGACTGGCCGCCCTGGTAGTTGGAGAAGGTCGCGATGCGGGTCGCGGCCCAGTCCAGGTCGGCCTCGGAGGACCAGTCCGGGAGGACGACGGCGGCGGCGTTGCCGCCGAGCTCCAGGGTGCAGTGCTTGTGCGGCACGGAGGCCTGGATGGCGTAGCCGACCTTGTCCGAGCCGGTGAAGGAGATGACCGGGAGGCGCTCGTCCTGGACGAGGGCGGGCATCCGGTCGTTCGGCACGGTGAGGATCGACCAGGAGCCGGCCGGCAGGTCGGTCTCGGCCAGGATCTCGCCCAGGATGAGGGAGGAGATCGGGGTGGCCGGGGCCGGCTTGAGGATGATCGGGGCGCCGACGGCGATGGCCGGGGCGACCTTGTGGGCGCTGAGGTTCAGCGGGAAGTTGAAGGGCGCGATGCCGAGGACGACGCCCTTGGGCACGCGGCGGGTGAGGGCGAGGCGGCCCGCGCCGCCGGCCTCGGTGTCCAGGCGCTGGGCCTCGCCGGCGTTCCAGCGGCGGGCCTCCTCGGCGGCGAAACGGAAGACGGAGACGGCGCGGCCGACCTCGCCGCGGGCCCACTTGATGGGCTTGCCGTTCTCGGCGGAGATGACCTGGGCGATCTCCTCGGTGCGCTCGGCGAGCCGCTTCGACACGTGGTCGAGGGCGGCGGCGCGGACGTGCGCCGGGGTGGCGGCGAACTCGTCGACGACCGCGTGGGCGGCGGCGACGGCCTCCTCGACCTGGGCCTCGGTGGGCACGGCGACCTTGCCGACCAGACGTCCGTCGTACGAGTTCGTGACGTCGAAGGTGGTGTCGCCGGTGGCCTCGCGGCCGGCGACCCAGAAGGCGTGGGTGGTCGTCATTGTGCGTCCCGGCCCTTTCCGTTTCGGGTGTGAGCGGTCGCCCCGGGCGGGCGGTTGCTCTCCAGATACGTTAGGGCCGGGACCGGCGGGTGGCGTTTGTCCGTGATGGAGTGGTGGGGGTGGCGGTCTGTCCGCTTCGGCCCAAGAGCCGGGGCGGGCTTCCGCCCTCACCCCCTCCGCTCGGTGGAGACGATGAGGCAGACCGCCGCCACGACGATCCCGCCGCCGAGGAGGATCGGCCAGGTCAGCTCCTCGCCGAGGATCAGCGCGCCGAGCAGCACGGCGACGACCGGGTTGACGTACGCGTAGGTGGCGGCGAGCGAGACCGGGGCGGACTGGAGCAGCCAGGCGTAGGCGGTGAAGGCGATCAGCGAGCCGAAGACGACGAGGTAGCCGAGGGCGAGCCAGGAGCCGGTGGAGACCGCGCCCGGGTCGAAGCCGCGGTGCTCGCCGCGGAGGAGGCCGACGACGATCCCGCCGACGCCGCCGGCCAGCATCTCGTACACGCTCGCGGTGAACGGGTTGGCGGGCATCGGCAGCCGGGCGGAGGAGACGGAGCCGGCCGACCAGAGCAGCGCGGCGAGGACGACGAGCAGCACCCCGCCGATGCCGACATCGCCGCTGAGCCCGGGAAGGGTGAGCACGGCCAGCCCGCCGAGGCCGATCAGGACGCCGCCGTACGCGCCGGGGCCGGGGCGCTCGCCGGCGGCGGTGCGCAGCAGGACCACCCAGACCGGGACGACGGCGATGAGGAGGGCGGCGAGGCCGGAGGGCACGGTGGTCTCGGCGAGGTTGACGAGGCCGTTGCCGCCGAGGATGAGGAGCAGGCCGACGAGGGCGGCGGAGCCGAGCCGGCGCCGGTCCACCTTGAGGGCGGCGGGGCCGTGGCGCCAGGCCACGAGCCCGGCGAGGAGCAGTCCGGCGACGATGAAGCGGCCGCCGGAGGCGAGGAAGGGCGGGACGGTCTCGACGACGATCCGGATGCCGAGGTAGGTGGAGCCCCAGACGACGTAGACGATGCCGAGGGCGGCCCAGACGGCGCCGGTGATGCGGCGGGCGGGGGGCACGGGGGTGCGCCCGGGGGCGGGGGCGGTACCGGGGGCCGGGCTGGGGACGGGATCGGCGGCGGAATCGGCGGCGGAGCTTGTCATGAGCAGGAGATTAGGGACTCCGCGCGCTTCCGACCAGGAATTCTGCCCGCCTCCGGGCAGGCGGAACCTGCTCCGTCCCGGAGAGGGCCGCACCCCGGCCGCCGGAGAGCCCTGCTCCGCCCCGGAGGCAGCCGCCGGAGAACGAGCCGCCGAAGACCGCGGCGACCGCACGCGGCCCTCCTGCTCGCCCCTACTGCTCGCCCTCCCCCGTCGTCTTCAGCGCCAGCCACAGCTCCATCCGGACGTCCGGATCGTCGAGCGACCGCCCGAGGATCTCCTCCACGCGCCGCATCCGGTAGCGCAGCGTGTGCCGGTGCACCCCCAGGTCGGCCGCGGCCGCGTCCCACTGGCCGTGCCGGGAGAGCCACGCCCGCAGGCTGGCGACCAGGTCGCCGCGGCCGGTGGCGTCGTGCTCGCGCAGCGCCCGCAGCATCCCGTCGGCGAAGGCCCGTACGGCCTCGTCGGCCAGGAGCGGCAGGACGGAACCCGCCGCCAGGTCCTCGTGCTCGACCAGGGCCCGGCCCCGGCGGCGGGCCACCGAGAGGGCCTGCTCGGCCTGCTTGTACGCCGCTGCCGCGGTGACCGGGTCGGCGGCGGCGGAGAGCCCGACGACGACGCCGGCCTCGTCGGCCTCGCGCTCGGCGTACCCGGCGCAGGCCGCGGCCACCGCGCCGCCGTCGCCCGCGAGGACGACCAGCCGCTCCTCGCCCTCGGGGACGGCGAGCACCGTCTCGCCCGCACGGGCGGCGGCGGCCTCCAGGGCCTCGGCGAGCAGGGGCAGCGGGGGCTCGGCCGCCTCGCCGCCGCCGCTCGGCTCCGCGACGAGCAGCCGGAAGGGGGCGTCGAGGAGGCCGCCGTACACGTCGCCCGCGACGGTACGGGCGTGCTCCGGCTGTCCGGCGAGCATCATCCGCAGCACGGCGGCGCCGAGGCGCTGCTCGGCGGCCTGGAGGGAGCGGGAGCGCTCCGTGGTGAGGGTCAGCAGGGCGATCGCGGAGTGGACGGCGTACCGCTCGGCGGTGCCGAGGGGCGCGGCGGTGCCGACCGCGAGGGCGCCGCGGACCCGGCGCCCGGTACCGAGCGACTGGAGCTCGACGCGGTCGTCGGTGCCGCCGACGACCGCGCTGGCCGGCGCGGGGCGCTCGCGCAGCCGCTCGACGTCCGGGGTGAGCCGGGCCGCGCGGCGGGCCGCCCACTCCGGGGAGACGGCGACGACGGAGCCGGAGGCGTCGTAGAGCGCCGCCCAGCCGTCGACGTGCGCGGCGAGCCGGGCGACGACCGCGTCCGGCCCCTCGGCGAGCGCGGCCCGGGTCAGCTCGCGCTGCGCCTCGAAACCGGCGGTCACGGCGCGGTACTGGTCGGCGGCGATCGCGGCGGAGACGGCCTTGCTGATCGCGAGGAACGGGGTGCGGCGCGGGACTTCGAGCAGAGGCAGGTGCTCGGCCCTGGCGGCGTCGAGCAGCGCCCCGGGGATCTCGTCGTAGTTCACCCCCACGGCGAACCCGAGCCCCACCACGCCCGCCCCGAGCAGCCGCCGCACGTACCGCCGCATCGCCTCCGGGTCCTCTGCGTCGAGGGTGAGGGCGGTGGTCAGCAGCAGCTCCCCGCCCTCCATGTACGGCACGGGGTCGGCCAGCTCACTGACGTGCGCCCACCGGACGGGCGTGTCGAGACGGTCCTCCCCCGCCCGGACCAGGAGCCGGAGCGAGGAGTGCTGGACGAGCGAGGCGAGGGTGGGCGGCATCGGAAACCGGCGGACCTTTGGGCGAAGACCGGACGCGCGAACCCCGCACCCGGCGACGGAAACGCCGCTGGGGAGGGCGGCGCCCCCGATTGTGCCAGGGCCGCCGGCCCCGCGCGCGGGGCGCTCTCAGCCGCGCAGGTCGACCAGAAGGGGCGGCGTGTGCTCCCCCCGCACATGGCTGAGGGAGACGACCGCGTGGCCGGGCGGCACCCCGTGCGCCAGGTCGGAGGCGGACCAGCGCTCCCGCTCGACCTCGCGGACGGTCACGGCGTCGGTGGTGACGGCCCTGCCGGTGACGAGCTTGCGCACGGCGTGCGCGACCCGGGTGAGGGGTTCGTCCGAGCGGACGGTCCGGCTGGTGACGTCCCGGGTCTCCACCCATTCGGTCCCCCAGGTCTCCGCGAACCGCTTGCCGTCCCAGGTCGTGACGCCGGCGAGCGCGAAGCGGCAGCCGACCGCGCCGAACAGCGGCGTGCGCAGGTGCTCGGGGACGTCCTCGACGGTACGGAGCCCGAGGACGACACCGGCGTGGGCGGAACGCAGCCGCTGGAGGCCCCGCACGGTCGCGGCGGTCAGGGTGTGCGCCGCGTCGTCGAGGACGAGGCAGGCGAAGCGGGAGCGGTCGCTCCGGCCGACGGCACGGCCGAGGAACTGGGCGAGCACGAGCCGGGCGAGGAGCCGTGACGCCTCGGCGTGCCCGGCTTCCGGCAGGTCGATCCGGACGCGTACCGGGTGCTCCAGGGCGCGCATGGTGAACGGCGCGGTCGCCCCGGAGGTGTCGAAGAATCCGGCGAAGGCAGGACGGTCGAGGAGGGCGATCCGGTCGGCGAGCCGGGAGGCCGGGTCGCCGTCGGCGCCCCGTTGCCGTGCGCGGGCGTCGAGTTCACGGACGAGGGAGGCGTGGCCGGACCCTTCGAGGGACGTGCGCAGGGTCAGCAGGAGGGCGGGCTCGCCGTCGAGGAGTTCGCGGAGTTCGGGAACCGAGGGGAATCGGCCGTGGACGGCGTGGAAGGGACCGAGGAGCTGGGCGAGCGCGGTGGTGGCGCGGCGGGTGTCGGTGTCGTCGGCGGCCAGGACGTCGGCGAGCAGCGCGGCCGCCCGGTCCGGATCGGTGGTGCCGCCGTACAGGTCGAGGTCGTGCGGTGAGGCGGGGTCGCCCACACGGATGACGACGTCGTAGGCGTCGTCAGGACCGAGCGGGGCGGTGTCGGAGCCGACCACGACGACGGCGGCCTGTCCGGCGAGCGCCTGGAGGGACAGGGACTCGACGAGGGGGCGGACGAGGCGGGTCGTCTTGCCGCTGCCCGAAGGACCGACGACGAGCATGCCGGTGCCGAGCACGTCGGGGTCGAGGGCGAGGCCCGTGGTGCGGCGCGCGTACGGATTGCGGGCGGTGTCCGCGACGGTGCCGAGGCGCACCTGCCGCAGGGCGAGGTCGTGCGTGGCGGCCCGGCCCGCAAGGGAGCGGGCCCCCGAGGGGTGCGGGAAGGCCGACGCGCCCCTGGCGTGGACCTCGCGCACGAAGGCCGCCTGCCGGTCGGGGGTGTGCCCCGCCGCCTCCCAGGCGGCCCGGATCCGGGCGTAGTCGAGGTCGTTCATGGCGCCGGACGCCGCCTCGGCGGCGAGCCGATCGGCCGCTTCGGTAAGACCGGCGGCCCTCAGTTCGGGCCAGGAGGCGGGGTCGGCGGGGTCCCCGCCGGGGGCGGGTGGCCGTGGGGCCGCGATGGTACCGGCCCGCGGGGCCGGGCGGCGCAGGGCGAGCCAGACGAAGGGCAGGGCGGTGGCGATGGTGAGCAGCAGCGTGGCCGTGTCCTCCATCTCCTGGTTGACGAAGACCGCGTCGGGGCTTGTCAGGTCGTACGGCAGCATCGACAGGACGAGGGGGCGGAGCGGCAGCCAGTCACCGCGGACGAGGGCGACGGTGAGGAGACCCGCGAGAGCGGCGAGGACGAGCTGAGCACGGCGGCCGTATGCCAGGGCGAGCCGGCTCCAGGCGTAGGGCCAGCGCCCGAAGCGGCCGATCCCACCGAAGACCCCGGCAAAGAGCGCGAAACGGTAGACGGCCAGGGCAACGGGTCCCCCGGTACCGGGCACGGGCGCGCCGCCGAGGGGGCGCCACCAGTCGGCCGGAGTGAAGAGGCGGATCGGCACGCTCCAGTAGGGGACGTAGCCGTTGCGGAGCAGCGACCAGAGGAGAACGGCGACGAGCAGGGAGATCGTCGCGCCGGCGAGCACGGTGCGCAGCGGGGTCTCGTCCGGCTCGTGGTCGGGACGGGGTACGTGCCCGTACCGCCAGACGCCGGGGGCGGCCTCGGGGCGCGGGGTCCGCAGCCACTGGACGAGCGTGCTTCCGCTCCGGCCCGCGACAGGCGCGGTCGTCGGCTTCGGCGGCAGGCGGGGCGGGGCGGCCGGCGGTACGCCGCCGGAGGCCGCGGGCGCCCCGGCCGGGCGGGGGATGTCGGCGTGGGGGCGCCCGTCGTGCGTCCTCCGCGAGCCGTGCGTTCCCTCGAACTCCATGTTCCCCTGCCCCCTGGCCCTCGGCTCCGCGACCCTGTCGTCCGGGCCCAATCTAGAGCCTCGGTCACGGATCGCGCCCCGGATCCGGACGACGGCACGGAGTCGTCCCGCACCAGCGCGCGTATGGCCGATACGGACAAGGACACGCCGGGACCACTCCCATCCGTAGCATGCGCGGGGCGCACGGCCCCGCCTAGCCTGCGGAGGAAACCCGCAAGAGCGTCCAGAACACCCCAGGAGCCCCGCATGAACGCTGTCCCGCAGGAGCGGCGCGTCGTCACCGCCATTCCCGGTCCGAAGTCGCAGGAGCTCCAGGCTCGCCGGCTGGAGACGGTCGCCGGGGGCGTGGGGTCCACGCTGCCCGTGTTCACGAAGCGCGCGGGCGGCGGGATCATCGAGGACGTCGACGGCAACCTGCTGATCGACTTCGGGTCCGGCATCGCCGTGACGTCCGTGGGCGCCTCCGCCGAGGCCGTCGTGCGCCGCGCCTCCGCGCAGCTGCAGGACTTCACCCACACCTGTTTCATGGTGACGCCGTACGAGGGCTACGTGGAGGTCTGCGAGGCGCTGGCCGAGCTGACCCCGGGCGACCACGCCAAGAAGTCCGCGCTGTTCAACTCGGGCGCCGAGGCCGTCGAGAACGCCGTCAAGATCGCCCGTTCGTACACCAAGCGCCAGGCCGTCGTCGTCTTCGACCACGGCTACCACGGCCGGACGAACCTCACCATGGGCATGACGGCGAAGAACATGCCGTACAAGCAGGGCTTCGGTCCGTTCGCGCCCGAGGTCTACCGCGTGCCGGTCGCCTACGGCTACCGCTGGCCCACCGGTGCCGAGAACGCCGGCCCCGAGGCCGCCGCGCAGGCGATCGACAACATCACCAAGCAGATCGGCGCCGAGAACGTCGCCGCGATCGTCATCGAGCCGGTCCTCGGCGAGGGCGGCTTCATCGAGCCGGCCAAGGGCTTCCTGCCGGCGATCGTGAAGTTCGCCAACGACAACGGCATCGTCTTCGTCGCGGACGAGATCCAGGCCGGCTTCTGCCGCACCGGCCAGTGGTTCGCCTGCGAGGACGAGGGCATCGTCCCGGACCTCATCACCACCGCCAAGGGCATCGCGGGCGGTCTGCCGCTCGCCGCCGTGACGGGCCGCGCCGAGATCATGGACTCCGTCCACGGCGGCGGTCTGGGCGGCACCTACGGCGGCAACCCGGTGGCCTGCGCCGGTGCGCTCGGCGCCATCGAGACGATGAAGGAGCTGGACCTCAACGGGAAGGCGAAGCGCATCGAGGAGGTCATGAAGGGCCGCCTCACCGCGATGCAGGAGAAGTTCCCGGTCATCGGCGACATCCGCGGCCGCGGCGCCATGATCGCCATCGAGCTCGTCAAGGACCCGGAGACGAAGGAGCCGGCCGCCGAGGCCGCCGCCGCGCTCGCCAAGTACTGCCACAACGAGGGCGTCCTCGTCCTCACCTGCGGCACCTACGGCAACGTGCTGCGCTTCCTGCCGCCGCTGGTCATCGGCGAGGACCTGCTGAACGAGGGCCTGGACGTCATCGAGGCGGCGCTCGCCGCCCTCTGAGCGGTCCGCGGAGCGGGCCTCCGGCGGACGGTTCGGCGCAAAGAGTGAAGACTCTGTGGGGGGCCGATGGCGGGGCGCGTTTCCCGCTGTCGGTCCCCTTCCCCGTGCCGTACGGTCGTCTCCAGATGAGAGAAACACCGAGGGCGGAGCATCCCCGGCACCGCCCGCACCGTGCCGACGCGCACGCCGCCGGAGCCTCGTGCTCCGGGACTCCTCACCGATCGGACGGCCGCCCGCCCCACACCCCCCGGGGCGCGCGGCAGCCCGATCCCCTCGGCCGCCCCGGAACCACCCCCCCTGTTCCAGGGCGGCCGGCTCTCTTCTCGGCGCTCGTCGCCCTCGCCGTCGTGACCTGGCAGGTGCTCGTCCACGGCCCCTTGACCAGGCTCGACGAGCGGGTGTCCCGGTCCCTGGTGGACACCGTTCCCCGGTGGCTGAGCGAACTCGCCTCCGACCTCGGCAATCTGACCGTGGCGCTGCCCGTGCTGGCCGCCGCGATGGCGTACGCGTTCTTCCGGGGCCGGCGCGCCGCCGCCCTGTACGCGGGTCTCGCGATGGCCGCCGTGCCCCTCCTCGTCGTGCCCCTGAAGGAGTGGACGGCGCGGCCCGGTCCCCTCGAACCCTGGGCCCAGGGCTACTACCCGTCCGGCCACACGGCGACGGCCATGGTGGCCTACTTCGGCGCCGCCTACCTGGTGTCGCGACGGCTCGTCCCCGTCGCCGCCGTGCTGACGGCGGTGACGGGGACGGGGCTGGTCCTGCGGGGCTTCCACTGGCCGCTGGACGTGCTGGCCAGTCTCTGCCTGGGCTTCCTGGTCCTGGCCGTCAGCTCCAGTTGTACGCGTCGAAGTTCCGGCTGAACTCCCACTGGTTGAAGCGGTCCCAGTTGATCGACCAGGTCATCAGGCCGCGCAGGGACGACCAGGTGCCGTGGGTCTGGTAGGTGCCGCAGTTGGTCTTCTTCGTGAGGCAGTCGAGGGCCTTGTTCACCTCGGCGGGGCTGGTGTGGCCGTTGCCCGCCTGGGTGGAGGCCGGGAGGCCGATGGCGACCTGGTCGGGGCGCAGGCCCGGGAAGAAGCGCTCCGCGTTGCCGGCGACCGGGAAGCCGGTGAGCAGCATGTCGGTCATGGCGATGTGGAAGTCGGCGCCGCCCATGGAGTGGTACTGGTTGTCCAGGCCCATGATGGAGCCGGAGTTGTAGTCCTGGACGTGGAGCAGGGTGAGGTCGTCGCGCAGGGCGTGGATGACCGGGAGGTAGGCGCCGGCGCGCGGGTCCTGGCCGCCCCAGGGGCCGGAGCCGTAGTACTGGTAGCCGAGCTGGACGAAGAAGGTCTCGGGGGCCATCGTCAGCACGAACTTCGCGCCGTACTTGGCCTTGAGGGTCTTGACCGCCTGGATGAGGTTGACGATCACCGGCGAGGTGGGG
This sequence comes from Streptomyces sp. NPDC058758, assembly GCF_042746075.1. NCBI lineage: Bacteria > Bacillati > Actinomycetota > Actinomycetes > Kitasatosporales > Streptomycetaceae > Streptomyces > Streptomyces sp. NPDC058758. The sequence continues at coordinate 73,411 of NZ_JBHYPS010000011.1, forward strand.
CTGCGGAAGTCGGTGTCGCCGGTCTGGAGCGAGAGCGAGTGGCCCTCGAAGTCGATGTCGAGGCCGTCGAGGCCGTACTCGTCGATGATCTTCGAGACGGAGGAGACGAAGGTGTCGCGGGCGGCGGTGGTGGCGAGCTGGACCTGCCCGTTCTGGCCGCCGATGGAGATGAGGACCTTCTTGCCGGCGGCCTGCTTGGCCTTGATCGCGGCCTTGAAGTCGGCCTCGGACTCGACGTTCGGGCACTCGGCGACCGGGCAGAGCTTGAAGCGGATGTCGCCGGAGGTGACCGAGGTGGGCTCGCCGAAGGCGAGGTTGATGACGTCCCAGGAGTCGGGGACGTCGGCCATCCGGGTGTAGCCGGAGCCGTTGGCGAAGCTGGCGTGGAGGTAGCCGACGAGGGCGCGGGCGGGCAGTTCGGCGCCGCCCCCGCCGCCGCCCCCGGACGTCGTCGTGGCGGTGACGGCCGCGGACTTCGCGGACTCGCCGGCGCTGTTGGCGGCGGAGACCTGGAAGGAGTACGGGGTGTTCGGGGTGAGGCCGGTGGCGGTGTACGAGGTGCCGGTGACCGTGCCGGCGAGGGTGCCGCCGCGGTAGACCTTGTACGAGGTGGCTCCGGCGACCGCGGGCCAGCTGAGCGGCACCGAGGTGGAGGTCGGGCTGCCCGCGGCGAGGCCGGTGGGGACGGCGGGGATCGCGACCGGGTCGCCGCCGGGGCCGTAGAGCGAGAGGTCGTCGGCCTGGTAGGCGGGGGTGCCGTACCAGCCGTGGGTGTAGACCGTGACCGAGGTGGTGTTCGCGCCGGTGGTGAAGGTGGTGCTCAGCTTCTGCCAGTCCGGGGCCGACTGGGTCCAGGTGTAGCCGTCGGTGGTGCCGGTGCCGGTGACGCCGAGGTAGACGTAGCTGCCGCGGACCCAGCCGCTGAGCGTGTACGCCGAGTTGGGCTTCACGGTGATGGTCTGGGAGCACTTGGCGTTGTCGCTGCCGGCGGGGGTGGCCTGGAGCGCCTTCGTCCCGCCGTGCACGGGCGAGGAGACGACGGCGCCGCTGCCCGCCGTACAGCTCCAGCCGTCCAGGCCGGCCTCGAAGCCGCCGTTGCGGGCGAGTTCGGAGTCGGCGGCCTGGGCGGCCGGGGAGAGCGCGGCGAGCCCGCCCAGGGCGAGCGCGCCCGCCAGGAGCAGGGTGAGGGGTCTGGTGCGGTCCACGACTGCCTCCGGGGGTGGGGGATCGGAGTGGAGCGCGCCACAGCATGGTCCAGACCAATCGAGTGGTCAAGACCTCTGCACGGAGCGGGCGTTGGGGAGGGGTGCGCGCACGGGGGTGGTTTCAGGAGGCGCTCCCCCCTCGCGGCTCCGCGCGGGCCGGGCCGCCGGCGGCCTCGTGCATGGCCAGTTCGAGCAGCGAGGCGTCGGTGAGGGTGCCCCGTCCGTCCGGCACGACGAGCCAGCGCACTCCCCCGGTCACCCGCCCCGGGTACGGGACGACGATCCAGGTGCCGGGCCCGGCGCCGCGCACCCCGGTGCCGAGCCAGCGGGCGGCCGTGCCGGGCGGGACGAAGAAGCCGACGCGGGCGTCGCCGAAGTCGGCGAGGACGGGTCCGGGCCGGTCGACCAGGCGGGACAGCACGTCGAGGGTGGGGTGGCCGAGTTCGCCCGGCAGGATCAGCACGTCCCAGCGCAGGCCGGCCGGCAGCAGGGCGACCCCGTGCGGGTTGCGCTCCCACTCCCAGCGGCAGGCGTCGGGATCCGGTGCGACCGCGGCCAGCCATTCCACCGCGGCCCTGACGCCGGAAGCCCCCGTAGGTGTCATCGTGCGAACTCCTCTCCATGGGGACGCGCGGAGTGCGCGTCCACACGGAGAGAGCGCGAGGGTCCCCCGCTCTTACGCGGGTTTCCCTACCCAGCGGTTGTGATCTGAATCACACCGACGGGGGCGGGGTTCAGCTGTCGAAGCCGAGGCCCAGCCTGTCCATCGCCTTCAGCCAGAGGTTCCGCCGGCCGCCGTTGGCGTCGGCGCGGGCCAGCGACCACTTGGTGATCCCGATGCCGGCCCAGGCGATCGGCTCCGGCGGGAAGGGCAGCGGCTTGGAGCGGACCATGTCCAGCGCCGTGCGCTCGGTGCGCTCCCCGGCGAGCAGGTCGAGCATCACCTCGGCGCCGAAGCGGGTGGCGCCCACGCCGAGGCCGGTGTAGCCCTGCGCGTACGCCACCTTGCCCTGGTGGGCGGTGCCGAAGAAGGCCGAGAAACGCGAGCAGGTGTCGATCGCGCCGCCCCAGGCGTGGCTGAAGCGGAGCCCCTCCAGCTGCGGGAAGCAGGTGAAGAAGTGCTCGGCCAGCTTGAGGTAGGTCTCCGGGCGGTGGTCCATCTCCGCCTGCACCTTGCCGCCGAAGCGATAGATGGCGTCGTACCCGCCCCAGAGGATCCGGTTGTCGGCGGTGATCCGGAAGTAGTGGAACTGGTTGGCGGAGTCGCCGAGGCCCTGCCGGTTCTTCCAGCCGATGGAGGCGAGCTGCTCGTCGGTCAGCGGTTCGGTGACCAGCGCGTAGTCGTACACCGGGACGGTGTACGGGCGCAGCCGCTTGACCAGCGACGGGAAGACGTTGGTGCCGAGGGCGACCCGCCGGGCGGCGACCCGGCCGTACGGGGTGCGGACGGCCATGCCGGCGCCGGCCGAGACCAGGTCGAGGCCCGGGGTGTTCTCGAAGATCCGCACGCCGAGGTCGAGGCAGGCCCGCTTGAGGCCCCAGGCGAGCTTCGCCGGGTGGAGCATGGCGACGCCGTCGCGGTCCCACAGGCCGCCCCGGAAGGTCGGCGAGTCCACCTCGGCCCGGACGGCGTCCTGGTCGAGGAGGGTCAGGCCGCCGGCGAGGCCGAGCCGTTCGGCCTCCTCGTACCACTCGTGGAGCTCGTCCACCTGGTATGCCTCGGTGGCGACGTCGATCTCGCCGGTGCGCTCGAACTCGCAGTCCAGGGAGTAGCGGGCGACGGCCTCCTCGATGGCGTCGAGGTTGGCCGCGCCGAGCCGCTCCAGCTTCGGCAGCTCGCCCGGCCAGCGGGAGAGGCCGTTGCCGAAGCCGTGGGTGAGGGAGGCGGCGCAGAAGCCGCCGTTGCGGCCCGAGGCGGCCCAGCCCACCTCGTGGCCCTCGATCAGCACGACGTCCTGGGAGGGGTCGCGCTCCTTGGCCAGGAGCGCGGTCCACAGTCCGCTGTAACCGCCGCCGACCACGAGGAGGTCGCACTTCTCGGTGCCGGTGAGGGCGGGCAGGGCGCCGGGCTTGCCGGGGTCTTCCAGCCAGAAGGGGACGGGCTGGGCGTCGGAGAGAGATCGTGCAGCGAGACGCATGGCGACTGGGGCCATGGTTTCCAACTCCTTCGGTGCCTGGGCTTCCTACGCTCAGGCCGTTGCCGTTTTCTTGCGCCGGTTCGTGATGATCTGTCCGGCCACCACGATCAGTACCGCGAGGACGAACATCGCGGTGCCGATCACGTTGATCTGAACGGGGGTTCCTCGCTGTGCCGAGCCCCAGACGAACATGGGGAAGGTCACGGTGGAGCCCGCGTTGAAGTTGGTGATGATGAAGTCGTCGAACGAGAGTGCGAAGGCGAGCAGCGCGCCGGCGGCGATGCCGGGCGCGGCGATCGGCAGGGTGACCCGCAGGAAGGTCTGCGCGGGCCCCGCGTAGAGGTCGCGCGCGGCCTCCTCCAGGCGCGGGTCCATGGACATGACCCGGGCCTTCACCGCCGTCACGACGAACGACAGGCAGAACATGATGTGGGCGATGAGGACCGTCCAGAAGCCCAGCTCGATCCCCATGTTGAGGAAGAGGGTGAGCAGCGAGGCGGCCATGACCACCTCGGGCATCGCCATCGGCAGGAAGATCAGCGAGTTGATCGCGCCGCGCGCCCGGAAGCGGTAGCGGACGAGCGCGAAGGCGATCATGGTGCCGAGGACGACGGCGCCGACGGTGGCCCAGGCGGCGAGCTGGAGCGAGAGCGTCAGCGACTCGCACATGTCGGCGACGCCGCAGGGGTCCTTCCAGGCGTCGAGGGAGAACTGCTGCCAGGAGTAGTTGAAGCGCCCGTTCGGCTTGTTGAACGAGAACACCATGACCACGACGTTCGGCAGGATCATGTACGCGAGCGTCAGCAGGCCCGCGACCACGACGAGGTTCTTGCGCAGCCAGGTCATCAGACGAGGTCCTCCGTTCCCGCCTTGCGGATGTAGACGGTGACCATGAGCAGCACGATCGCCATGAGGATGAAGGACAGGGCGGCGGCCGTCGGGTAGTCGAGGACGCGCAGGAACTGCGACTGGATGACGTTGCCGATCATCTTGGTGTCGGTGGAGCCGAGCAGTTCGGCGTTGACGTAGTCGCCGCTCGCCGGGATGAAGGTGAGCAGGGTGCCGGAGACGACGCCGGGCATCGACAGCGGGAAGGTCACCTTGCGGAAGGTGGTCGCCGGGGAGGCGTAGAGGTCCTGGGCGGCCTCGTGCAGCCGGCCGTCGATCCGCTCCAGGGAGGTGTAGAGGGGCAGGATCATGAACGGCAGGAAGTTGTACGTGAGGCCGCAGACGACCGCCATCGGGGTGGCGAGCACCCGGTCGCCCTCGGTCCAGCCGAGCCAGCCGGTCACGTCGAGGACGTGCAGCGCGCCCAGCGCGTCGACGACCAGGCTGTCGTCGGCCAGGATCGTCTTCCAGGCCAGCGTCCGGATGAGGAAGCTGGTGAAGAAGGGCGCGATCACGAGGACGAGCAGCAGGTTGCGCCAGCGGCCCGCCTTGAAGGCGATGAGGTACGCGAGCGGGTAGCCGAGCAGCAGGCAGAGCAGGGTCGCGGTGCCCGCGTACAGCAGCGAGCGCAGCAGCTGGGGCCAGTACTCGGCGAAGGCGTCGACGTACGTCAGGAAGTGCCAGGTGACCTGGAAGCCCTCTTCGAGGGAGCCGGTCTGCACCGAGGTGGAGGCCTGGTAGACCAGCGGCAGCGCGAAGAAGACGACCAGCCAGAGGATGCCGGGGAGCAGCAGCCAGTAGGGGACGAGCCGCTTGCGGGTGGGGGGCTTGCGCAGAACCGGTTCCTCGACCGGTCCCGGAGCCTCCTTCGTCAGGGTCGTGCTCACGCGGCGTCCTCCACCGTCTCCACGCCCGCGTCGATGGCCTGCGCCGCGTCGAGGCCGAAGGTGTGGGCCGGGTTCCAGTGCAGGACGACCTCGGCGCCGGGGCGGAGCCGCGCGTCGCGCTCGATGTTCTGCTCGTAGACCTGGAGCTCCGCGCCGGCCGGCGAGTTCACCACGTACTGGGTGGAGACGCCGATGAAGGAGGAGTCCACGATCCGGCCGGTGACCTTGTTGCGGCCGTCCGCGATCGACCCGGCGTCGTCGGCGTGCGCCAGCGAGATCTTCTCGGGGCGGACGCCGACGAGGAGCTTGCCGCCCCGGCGGACGGCGTCGGTACAGCGGTCTCCGGGGAGCCTCAGCTTGCCGCCGCCGGCCGTGACGACGACCTCGGAACCGGTCTCCACGACCTCGGCCTCGATGAGGTTGGAGGTGCCGAGGAAGTTGGCGACGAAGGTGGTCTGCGGGTTCTCGTAGAGGTCGGCGGGGGCGCCGAGCTGTTCGACCCGGCCGCCGTTCATGACCGCGACCTGGTCGGCCATGGTCATGGCCTCCTCCTGGTCGTGGGTGACGTGCACGAAGGTGATGCCGACCTCGGTCTGGATCCGCTTGAGCTCAAGCTGCATCTGGCGGCGCAGCTTGAGGTCGAGGGCGCCGAGCGGCTCGTCGAGGAGGAGCACCTGCGGGTGGTTGATGAGCGCGCGGGCCACGGCGACGCGCTGCTGCTGGCCGCCGGAGAGCTGGTGCGGCTTGTGCCGGGCCTTGTCGCCGAGCTGGACGAGCTCCAGCATGTCGTCGACCTGCTTCTTCACCGACTTGATGCCGCGGCGGCGCAGGCCGAAGGCGATGTTCTCGGAGATGTCCATGTGCGGGAAGAGCGCGTAGGACTGGAAGACGGTGTTGACCGGCCGTTTGTAGGGCGGGAGGTCGGTGACGTCCCGGTCGCCGAGGAAGACCGTGCCGGTGGAGGGGTCCTCCAGGCCGGCGATCATGCGCAGGGTGGTGGTCTTGCCGCAGCCCGAGGCGCCGAGCAGGGCGAAGAAGGAGCCCTGCGGGACGGTGAGGTCGAGGGGGTGGACGGCGGTGAAGGCGCCGTAGGTCTTGCTGATCCCGGTGAGTCGGACGTCGCCGCCGGTGGTCTTGTCAGTCATGGATGTGCGGTCCCGGATCTTCGTGGCTTCGTGGCCTGGTGACGGTGGACGACGGCTCAGGCGCCGATGAGCTTGGCGAACTTCTCCTCGTACGCCGTCTCCTCCTCGCTGGTCAGCGAGCGGAAGGCGCGGGACTTCCTGGCCATGGCCTTGTCCGGGAGGATCAGCGTGTTGGCGGCGAGCTCGGGATCGATCTTGGCCAGCTCGTCCTTGACCCCGTCGACGGGGCAGACGTAGTTGATGTAGGCGGCGAGCTGGGCGGCCACCGGGAGCTCGTAGTAGTAGTCGATGAGCTTCTCGGCGTTGGTCTTGTGGCCGGACTGCGCCGGGACCAGCAGGTTGTCCGTCGAGGTGATGTACCCGGCGTTCGGGATCGTGTACTGGATGTCCGGGTTGTCCGCCTGGAGCTGGATGATGTCGCCGGCCCAGGCGAGGCAGGCCGCGAGGTCGCCCTTGTCCAGGTCCGAGGTGTAGTCGTTGCCGGTGAAGCGGCGGATCTGCTTCTTGTCGACGGCCTTCTGGAGGCGGCCGATCGCCGCGTCGTAGTCGGCGTCGGTGAACTTCCCCGGGTCCTTGCCCATGTCCAGCAGGGTCATGCCGACGGTGTCGCGCATCTCGGTGAGGAAGCCGACCCGGCCCTTGAGGGCGGGGTCGTCGAGGAGCTGGCTGACCGAGTCGACCTTCTTCCCGCCGGTCGCCTTCACGTTGTAGGCGATGACGGTGGAGATGCCGGTCCAGGGGTACGAGTAGGACCGGCCCGGGTCCCAGTCGGGGCGGCGGAACTGGGCGGAGAGGTTCGCGTAGGCGTTGGGCAGGTTCGCCGGGTCGAGCTTCTGCGCCCAGCCGAGCCGGATGATGCGCGCGGCGAGCCAGTCGGTCACGCAGATCAGGTCGCGGCCGGTGTCCTGGCCGGCGGCGAGCTGCGGCTTGATCTTGCCGAAGAACTCGACGTTGTCGTTGATGTCCTCGGTGTACTTGACCTTGATCCCGGTGCGCTCGGCGAACGCCTCCAGGGTGGGGCGGGACTTCTCGTCCTCGCTGACGTCCATGTACTCGGTCCAGTTGGAGAAGCTGACGGTCTTCTCCTTGGCCGAGACGTCCGTGGACGCCGGGCCCTGGCCCTCCCGCTTGGCCGGGGGGATGCCGCAGGCGGTGAGGCCGGCCAGGCCGCCGACCGTCAGCGCGCCCGCTCCGCCGGCCCGCAGCAGTGAACGGCGGCTGAGGGCACCACGGCCGCTCGTCATGCTGCGCCTGATCGCCGCGAGCTGGGCGGCGGACAGGCTGTCGGGCTCGTACTGCTCCATGCGCTGTGCCCTTTCGGGATGGGTTGCGCCGCTGGTCGGGCGGCTGACGGCTATCGGTCCCCGAAGATCGTGCGGTGCCAGTCCTTGGCCGCCACCGCGGTGTTGTCGAACATCACGTGCTTGACCTGCGTGTACTCCTCGAAGGAGTAGGCGGACATGTCCTTTCCGTAGCCGGACGCCTTGGTTCCCCCGTGCGGCATCTCGCTGATGATCGGGATGTGGTCGTTGACCCAGACGCAGCCGGCCTTGATCTCGCGGGTGGCCCTGTTCGCCCGGTAGACGTCGCGGCTCCAGGCGGAGGCGGCGAGGCCGTACGGGGTGTCGTTGGCGAGCCGGATGCCCTCGTCGTCGGTGTCGAAGGGCAGGGCCACCAGGACCGGTCCGAAGATCTCCGACTGCACGACCTCGCTGTCCTGCGCGGCGCCGGTGATCAGGGTGGGACGGTAGTATGCGCCGTTCTTGAGCTCTCCACCAGGGGCTTCGCCTCCGGTGACGACGGTCGCGTAGCCGCGGGCCCGCTCGACGAAGCCGGCGACCCGGTCGCGGTGGACGTGGGAGACCAGCGGGCCGAGGTCGGTGGCCGGGTCGGCGGGGTCGCCGAGCCGGACGGTCTCCATCAGCTCGGCGACCCGCGCGACGAAGGCGTCGAAGAGCGGGCGCTGGACGTAGGCGCGGGTGGCGGCGGTGCAGTCCTGACCGGTGTTGATGAGGGAGGCGGCGACGGCGCCGTGGGCCGCGGCCTCCAGGTCGGCGTCGTCGAAGACGACGAAGGGCGCCTTGCCGCCCAGCTCCAGGTGGAGCCGCTTGACGGTGGCGGTGGCGACCTCGGCGACCCGCTTGCCGACCGCGGTGGAGCCGGTGAAGGAGGTCATGACGACGTCCGGGTGGCCGACCAGGTGCTCGCCGGCCTCCCGGCCGGTGCCGGTGACGACGTTGACCACGCCGTCGGGGATGCCCGCCTCCTTCGCCGCCTGGGCGAACATCAGGGAGGTGAGCGGGGTCAGCTCGGCCGGCTTCAGGACGATCGTGTTGCCGGCGGCGATCGCCGGGAGGATCTTCCAGGCGGCCATCTGGAGGGGGTAGTTCCAGGGGGCGATGGAGCCGACCACGCCGAGCGGCTCGCGCCGCACGTACGAGGTGTGGTCGCCGGAGTACTCGGCGGCGGACTGGCCCTGGAGGTGGCGGGCCGCGCCGGCGAAGAAGGCGGTGTTGTCGATGGTGCCGGGCACGTCGAACTCGGTGGTGAGCCGGATCGGCTTGCCGCACTGGAGGGATTCGGCCCGGGCGAAGTCCTCCGCCCGCTCGGCGAGGACCCCGGCCAGGCGGTGCAGGGCGTCGGAGCGCTCGCCGGGGGTGGCGCCCGCCCAGCCGGGGAAGGCGGCCTTGGCGGCGGCCACGGCCTCGTCGACGTCCGCCGTGGAGGCGAGGGCGTAGGTGTACACGCTCTCGCCGGTGGCGGGGTCGACGACGCTGTGCGTCTGTCCCGAGGTCCCGGGGCGGAGCCGTCCGCCGATGTACTGCGCGCCGTCCGCGAAGCGGTCCGTCACCTGGAAGCGGTTGCCCATGACGCTCTCCGTTGTCCCAGCTCGAATTGAGTGCCGATCCTGACAGAGCGATACGGCCCGAACAAGTGATTCCGTTGTTGCCTTTTGGTTACTCGACGGAATCGGTCGACCAAGTGTCGAGGTCGCGGGAAAATCTTCGTACGACATGTCTGTCGCGGATGCCAGACTCGCGTGCATGATGACCGTCGAAGAGCTGACACAGCAGGTCAGCAGGGGTAAGAAGGTGAAGTGGCTGCACTTCTGGGGCCACCGTCCGGCCCCGGACGGGCGGCTCTCGGCGAGCTGCCTGAGCCAGTGGTGGCCGTCACCGTTCGTGGTCGACGGCGGGCGCTACGCGACGGCCGAGCACTGGATGATGGCCGGGAAGGCGCGCCTCTTCGGTGACGCCGAGGCGGAGCGGGCGGCGCTCGCCGCGCCCTCGCCCGCGCAGGCGAAGAGCGCCGGACGGCTGGTCCGCGGCTTCGACGAGGCCGTGTGGGCGCGGGAGCGCTCCGCGATCGTGGTGGCCGGCAGCGTCCACAAGTTCGCCTCCGACGAGGGGCTGCGGAGCTATCTGCTGGGCACCGGCGCCCGGGTCCTCGTGGAGGCGAGCCCGGTGGACCGCGTCTGGGGCATCGGGCTCGCCGCCGGGGACCCCGGCGCGCACGACCCGGCCCGCTGGCGCGGGCTCAACCTGCTGGGCTTCGCGCTGATGGAGGCCCGGGAGCGGCTGCGGACGGGGGCGGGATCAGCGGTCGCCGGGCACTAGGACCGCTGAGGTCGTCGTGCCCTCCCGCTCGCTCTCCTCGTACTCGTCGTAGCTCACGACGGCCCAGACGACGAGCGCGATGACCGCCGCGCCGAGGACCGCCGAGACGACGCCGAGGACGATGCCCGCGGTGGCGGCCCCGCCGTTGCTCGCCTCGCCGCGGTTGGCCCGCTTGCGGCCGAGGATGCCGAAGATCAGGGCGAGGACGCCGAGCACGATCGACGGGACGCCGTAGAACCAGAAGAGGCAGGTGCCGATGATGCCGAGCACCATGCCGGCCGTTCCCATGCCGTTGTACTGGCCGGGCACCGGCCCGTACGGCGAGGGAGGGACCGGCGGGTAGCCGTACGCGCCGGGGCCGGCGGCCGAGTGGCCGTACGCGGACGGCCCGGCGGGCGGGTAGCCGTACGCGGACGGCCCGGCCGGCGGGTAGCCGTACGCGGGCGGGGGCGTCGGGGCGCCGTACGCGGACGGGCCGCCGGGGGCGACCGGGGGCGGCGGCAGCTCTCCGCCGGCCGGGTCGCCGACGGGTATCGAGGCGACCGTCGGCCGGTCGTGGACCGGCGGGTCCGCGGCGGGCCGCTTGCCCAGCTCCACCGGCTCGTTCCGCCGCTCCGGCGGAGCCCACGGGTCGGCGGCCTCGCGGTCCTGCGGGCGCGGGTCTGCGTTCTCGGACAAAGTGGGCTCCCCTCCGTGGTCCGGTCATGCTACGGCGTCCCCGTCGCCCGCTCCCGACCGGCCTACGATGACCCGATGACCGACCTCCACCCCTTCATCGCGGGCCTGCCCAAGGCCGAGCTGCACGTCCACCACGTCGGCTCCGCCTCCCCGCGGATCGTCTCCGAGCTGGCCGCCCGGCACCCGGACTCCAAGGTCCCGACCGACCCGGAGGCGCTGGCCGACTACTTCACCTTCACCGACTTCGCGCACTTCATCGACGTGTACCTCTCCGTCGTGGACCTCGTGCGCACCCCCGAGGACGTCCGGCTGCTGACCTTCGAGGTCGCCCGGGACATGGCCCGGCAGAACATCCGCTACGCCGAGCTGACCGTCACCCCGTACTCCTCCACCCGCCGCGGCATCGACGAGCGGGCGTTCATGGCGGCGATCGAGGACGCCCGCAAGGCGGCGGAGGCCGAGTTCGGCACCGTCCTGCGCTGGTGCTTCGACATCCCCGGCGAGGCCGGCCTGGAGGCCGCCGAGGAGACCGCGCGGCTGGCCGTCACCGACGGCATCCGCCCCGAGGGCCTGGTCTCCTTCGGTCTCGGCGGCCCGGAGATCGGGGTGCCGCGCCCGCAGTTCAAGCCGTACTTCGACCGGGCCAGGGCGGCCGGGCTCCACTCGGTGCCGCACGCGGGCGAGACCACCGGCCCGGAGACGGTCTGGGACGCCCTGCGCGAGCTGGGCGCCGAGCGCATCGGCCACGGCACCAGCTCGGTCGGGGACCCGGAGCTGCTCGCGCACCTGGCCGAGCACCGGATCGCCCTGGAGGTCTGCCCGACCTCCAACATCGCGACCCGCGCGGTGGCCACCCTCGACGAGCACCCGATCCGGCAGATGGTGGACACCGGGGTCCTGGTGACCGTCAACAGCGACGACCCGCCGATGTTCGGCAGCGACCTGAACAACGAGTACGCGGTCGCCGCCCGCCTCCTCGGCCTCGACGAGCGCGGTCTCGCCGGGCTCGCGAAGAACGCCGTCGAGGCGTCCTTCCTCGACCCGGCGGGCAAGCGGCGGCTGGCCGCCGAGATCGACGCGTACACGGAGGAGTGGCTGGCGCGCTGAGGCCGCCCGGCGGGCCGGGGCCCCCGAGAATGGGCGCATGCGATCCGTCACTGTCGTAGCCCACCGCGGCGACCCGTACCGCGCCCGCGAGAACACCCTGCCCTCGATCGGCTCCGCCTTCGAGCGGGGCGCGGACGCGGTCGAGGTCGACGTCCGGCTCACGAGGGACGGGGTGCCCGTCCTCCTGCACGACGACACCCTGAAGCGGCTCTGGGGCCACGACCGGCCGCTCTCCGCGCTCACCCACGAGCAGCTGCGCGAGCTGACGCACGGCGCCGTACCGACGCTCCGCGACGCGCTCCTGGCGGCCGGGGCGCGCCGGCTGATGCTCGACCTGCCCGGCGGGAACGAGGACTCGGTGCGGAAGATCGTCGGCGCGGTCCGCGAGGCCGGGGCCGGCGAGCGGGTCTACTACTGCGCGGGCGCCGTCGCCATGCTCCGGGTGCGGGCCGCCGACCCGCACGCGGAGATCGCGCTCACCTGGACCTCGCTGGCCCCGCCGCGTCCGGTGCTGCTCGACGCGGTCCGCCCGAAGTGGCTCAACTACCGCTTCGGGCTCGTGAGTCCGGCGCTGACCGAGCGCGTGCACCGGGACGGGCTGCTCGTTTCCGCCTGGACGCCGGACACCCGCAGGAGCATGCGTAGGCTGATCGCGAACGGGGTCGACTCGATCACCACCAACCGGGTCGACGTCCTCACCGCCGTCCTGCGAAAGGCTCCCTGATGAACGACCGGATCCGCACCGACATCGCCCACAACGCCCGGGTGTGGAACTACTGGCTGGGCGGCAAGGACAACTACCCGGTGGACCGGGCCGTGGGCGACCAGGTCACCTCCTTCTACCCGAGCATCGGCGAAGTCGCCCGCGCGGACCGGGCGTTCCTCGGCCGGGTGGTCACCGGGCTGGCCGGCGGGGCCGGGATCCGCCAGTTCCTCGACATCGGCACCGGGCTGCCCACCGCCGACAACACCCACGAGGTGGCGCAGCGGGTCGCGCCGGACGCCCGGATCGTCTACGTCGACAACGACCCGATCGTCCTCACCCACGCCCGCGCGCTGCTCACCAGCGCGCCCGAGGGCGTCACCGAGTACGTCGACGCCGACGCGCACGACCCGGAGAAGATCCTGGCGGCGGCGGGCGAGGTGCTGGACCTGGAGCGGCCGGTGGCGGTGCTGATGCTCGGCATCCTCAACTTCGTCCTGGACACCGACGAGGCCCGGTCGATCGTGCGGACGCTGATGGACGCGATGCCGTCCGGCAGCCACCTGGTCCTCACCCACCCGACGCTGGAGCCGGAGCTGGGCGGCGAGGGCAACGAGGCGGCGATGGCGTTCTGGAACGAGAACGCGACCCCGCCGATCACCGCCCGCACCCGCGAGGAGTTCACCTCCTTCTTCGACGGCCTGGAGCTGCTGGAACCGGGCGTCGTCTCCTGCGCCCGCTGGGGCGCGCCGGAGGCCGCCGCGGTGGCCCAGTTCGGCGCGGTGGGCCGCAAGCCGTAATGCGGACACGGGGGCTGGGCCAGGCCCGGGAGTGGGGCGCGGCGCATCCGGGGGCGGTGGACGCGGGGCTCGCGCTGCTCGTGCAGGCGGCGGTGACGATGCCGTTCGTGGTGCCGCGCCCGCCGGAGCTGGAGCCGGCGACCTGGTCCGCGTACGGCCTGACGGCGCTGACCGTGCTGCCGCTGGTGTGGCGGCGGCGGGCGCCGATGACGGTGCTGCTCGCGGTGCTCGCCGCGAGCGCGCTGTACCGGCTGGCCGTGGAGGGGCCGGGGCAGCCGCTGCCGTACCAGGGGCTGGTGTGCGTGTACACGATCGCGGTCCTGGCGCCGGCCTGGCAGCGGGCGGTGACGGCGGGGCTGATGCTGATCGCGGTGCCGGTGTCGGTGTGGCTCAACACGCGGTCGGCCCGCGAACTGACCTTCTCGCTCTTCGTGTTCGCCGCCGCCTACGTCCTCGGGCGGCTGACCGACGCCCGGCAGCGGGCGCACGCCGTCGAGGCGGAGCGGGCGGCGGCCCGCGAACGGGCCCGGATCGCGCGGGAGATGCACGACATCCTGTCGCACGCGGTGTCCCTGATGATCGTGCAGGCGGAGGCGGGCCCGGTGGCGGTGCGCCGGGCGCCGGAGCGGGCCGAGGCCGCGTTCGAGGCGATCTCGGCGACCGGGCGGGACGCGATGGACCAGTTGCGGCGGATGCTGGGCGTGCTGCGGGACGAGGACTCCGGCGACGGGCGGTCGCCCCAGCCCGACCTGGCGGAGCTGCCCGCGCTGCTCGACCGGGTGCGGGCCGGCGGGCTCGACGTGCGGTACGAGGCCTCCGGCGGGCTGGCCGGGCTGCCCGCCCCGCTCGCGGCGACCGCGTACCGGATCGCCCAGGAGGCGCTGACCAACACCGTCCGGCACGCCCGGGCCCGTACCGCCACCGTCCGGATCGACCGGTCCGGCGCCCTGCTGACCGTCCTGGTGCGCGACGACGGGCGCGGTCCCCGGACTGCGGCGGGGCGGACGGCGGGGCACGGTCTGGCCGGGATGCGGGAGCGGGCGGCGGCGCACGGCGGCACGGCGACGGCGGGCCCCGGGCCGGACGGCCGCGGATTCGAGGTGCGGGCGGAACTGCCCGTACCCTCCCCGGCGGAGGTGGGAGCGTGGTGATCCGCGTGGTGGTGGCCGACGACCAGGAGCTGGTCCGCAGCGGTTTCGCGCTGATCCTCGACGTCCAGGAGGACATCGAGGTGGTGGCGGAGGCGGCGGACGGGGCGGCGGCCGTGGAGGCGGTGCGGCGGCACCGGCCCGACGTGGCGCTGCTCGACATCCGGATGCCCCGGACGGACGGCATCGAGGCGTGCCGGACGATCAGCGCGGAGAGCGCCTGCCGGACGGTGATGCTGACGACCTTCGACTCGGACGCCCACGTGTACGAGGCGCTGCACGCGGGCGCGAGCGGCTTCCTCCTCAAGGACGTGCGCCGGGACGACCTGGTGCACGCGGTGCGGGTGGTGGCGGCGGGCGACTCGCTCCTGGCGCCCTCGGTGGCGCGCCGGCTGGTGGAGCAGTACACGGCGGGCGGTCCGCGCCGGGCCGCGGGGCCGGATCCGCGGCTGGACGTGCTGACGGCCCGGGAGCGGGAGACGCTGCTGCTGCTCGCGCGGGGCCGGTCGAACGCGGAGATCGCGGCGGAGCTGGTGGTGAGCGAGCACACGGTGAAGACCCACGTGGGCCACGTGCTGGCGAAGCTGGGGCTGCGGGACCGGATCCAGGCGGTGATCTGCGCCTACGAGACGGGCCTGGTGGCGCCGGGGCCTCCCCCGCCGGGGGGATTCCCGGGCGGGGGCGCCTCCCCCGCTCCGGCGAGGGGCTGACCGGCGAGGACCGCCGGTGCGGGCGATCCGCCCGGGGGCGCCGGTCAGCAGGATGGGTCCATCGAGAACGACGGCCCACACCACCGGAGTCGACCATGAGAAAGCCCCTGCGCACCCTGCTCGCCGCCGCCCTGCTGCTGGGCGTCACGGCGGGCCCGGCCACCCTCTCCCCCGCCTTCGCGGCCACGGCCCCGGCCCCGGGCACCGAGGTGACGGCCCCCGACCTGTCCGCGGTGATCGCGGGGCTGCCGCGCGCCGACGCGACGGCGGCCCTGGTCCGGGTCGGCGGCACCGAGGGCACCTGGGCGGGGAGCGCCGGGGTGCGCGACCTGGAGTCGGGGGCGCCGGCCGATCCGGCGGCCCGCTTCCGGGCCGGTTCGGTGACGAAGGTCTTCACGGCGGCGACGGTGCTCCGGCTGGCCGCCGAGGGCCGGATCGACCTGGACCGCACGGCCCGCTCGTACCTGCCGGACCTGATCCCGGGGCGGTACGCGACGGTGACCGTCCGCCAGCTCCTGAACCACACCCACGGCATCCCCGCCGCGGACCTGCCCGGGGCGACCGTGGAGGAGTGGTACGCGCACCGCTTCGACGTCCACGACCCGGAGGACCTGGTCCGCTCGGCGACGGCGAAGCCCCGCGAGTTCCGGCCGGGGACCCGGCAGCACTACCTGAACATCGGTTACACGATCGCGGGCCTGCTGGTCGAGCGGGTCACCGGCGACTCCTTCGAGCACGCGGTGGAGCGGCGGATCCTGCGCCCGCTCGGACTGCGGGACACCTATCTGCCGGGGCGCGAGGCGGAGATCCGGGGCGCGTACAACCACGGCTACCAGCTGATGCGGCTGGAGGACGGGACGACGGGGCTGCGGGACGCGTCGGTGTGGCGGGCGACGGACGGCTGGGCGGCCGGCGACCTGGTGTCGACCACGGCGGACCTGGAGCGCTTCACCCGGGCCCTGTTCGCGGGCCGGGTGGTGCGCGGTCCGCTCCTGGAGGAGATGTTCACCCTGCCGGAGGTGGCGGACTTCTCGACCGGGGCCCCGGCGGCGTACTCGGCGGGACTGTCGATGAAGAGGCTCGGCGGGCGCGAGGTGTGGGGCAAGACCGGCGGCCGCTGGGGCTACAACGCGGCCATCGCCTCGACCCGCCGCGGGGAGCGGACCCTGGTCTACAGCGTCAACTCGACGGACGCGAAGGGCCAGGACGCCCCTCCGACGGTCCTCGCGCTGATGGTCGCGGCCTACGGCCTGCCCGGCTGATCACCAGCGGTCCCCGTGCAGGACCTGCTCGCGGGGGATCCGCCGGGCGGGGCGGAAGTCGGTGCCGATCGTGTACGCGACGGGGATGAAGGCGGCCTGCATGACCTCCCCGTAGGGGATGCCGAGGACGGCGGCGAACTCCCGCTCCAGCGGCAGGTTCCCGGTCGTCCACACGGTGCCGAGGCCGCGCTCGCGGGCGGCCGGCATGAAGCTCCACGCGGCCGGCAGGATCGACCCCCGGGTCCCGGCCTGGTGGGTGACGGAGAGCCCCTCGGTCCGCCCCTCCACGCAGGGGATGACGTAGGCGGGCACCTCGTGCAGGTGCCGGTACAGGTGGCCGACGCCCGCGTACACCCGGTCCATCACCCCGGGCGCGACCTCGGCCCGGCGCACGTCCCGGGCGGGCAGCGGCTGGTGGGCCCCGGGCGCGTCCAGGGAGGCCCGCCACAGGTCGGCGAGGACGGCCCGGCGCTCCGGGTCGGTGACGATCACGAAGTGCCAGCGCTGCCGGTTGCGGCCGGTGGGCGCCTGGACGGCGAGGTCGACCCAACGCGACGGCGTACGGGCAGGTGCTGCTGGCCGCGCCGCCGGCGGAGCTGCCCCGGCACACCCGGCACACGGTGGTCGTGCCGGGGGCGCCGGCCGGCCGGCTGGCCCGGGTGCGGGCGGCGGGACTCGCGGTCTGCGCCGAGGAGTTCCGGCTGGGCGAGGTGACGGTGGCGGCTCCGGTGCGGGGGCCGGCGGGGACGGTCGCCGCGCTGGGCGTGACCGTCCCCACCGGCGTCCCCCTGGACCGGGTGGCGGCGGCGGTCCGGGCGGCGGCTACGCGGGTACGGCCTCCGGTGCCGCCGCCGTCGCCGTGACGGCCTCCAGCCGCTTGATCATGCGGCGGACGTGGATCAGGGGCAGGATGCCGAGGACCCCGAAGGACATGTCGATCACCGACCACCAGAAGGGGATGTCCCGGATCGGCCCGCAGATCAGCGCGAGGGGGATGATGCCGACGCAGGCGATCATGCCGAACTCGACGACCCAGACGTTGCGGACGGGGTCGCGGTACACGCCGTGGAAGGCGACGGCGATGACGAGGTGGGCGAAGGCGAGCCAGTCGGTGCCGTAGAGGAGGTACGGGGCGTCGGCGCCGGCCGCCTCGACCCCGCCGGCCACCTTGTGGATCCATTCGGCGAGCCCGGGCAGGGCCTCCGCGACCGGCGCCGCCCAGCCGGTCAGGGAGGAGTCGAGCCAGCGGAGTTCGGTGACGAGCGGGAAGGCGGTGGCCCCGCTCAGGACGAGACAGACGACGAAGAAGATCAGCCAGGCGCGGATGCGCGCGAGAAGGGCTCTCGGCCCGTTCGTGTCGCTCATGGGCACAGCGTACGCCCGCCCTGAACGTGTTCAAAAACGGGGGTGGCCGTGGTTCACAGGCCGACGATGCCGTTCCAGCGCCTGGCCATGTCCTTGCGTTCGGACGCGGTGATGTCGCGGGCGATGGAGAGCCGGCTCCGCATCTCCCGGTCCGGGAAGATCAGCGGGTCCTCGGCGAGCGCGGCCAGTTCCCCGTCGCCGGAGTCGGCGAGGACGGCCTGGGCGGCGGGGACGGGGCAGACGTAGTTGACCCAGGCGGCGAGTCCGGCGGCGACCTCGGGCTCGTAGTAGTAGTCGACGAGCTGCTCGGCGTTGGCCTTGTGGCGGGCGAGGTTGGGGATCATCAGCGACTCGGCCCACAGCTCGCCGCCCTCCTCGGGGACGACGAACTCGATGTCGGGGTTGTCGGCCTGGAGCTGGATGACGTCGCCGGAGTACGCCTGGCAGGCCAGCACGTCGCCGCTCGCCAGGTCCTTGATGTAGTCGTTGCCGGTGAAGCGGCGGATGTGCTTCGCGGCGACCAGCTTCTCGACCTGCTCGCAGACGGCGTCGAAGTCGTCCCGGGTCCAGCGGGTGACGTCGGCGCCGTTGCCCTGCATGAGCAGGGAGATGGACTCGTCGAGGCCGGACAGGAGGGTGACCTTGCCGCGCAGGTCGGCGTCCCACAGCTGCCGGGTGGAGCGCAGCTCCCGGCCGAGCGCGCGCCGGTTGTAGGCGATGCCGGTGATGCCGGACTGCCAGGGCACGGAGTGGAGCCGTCCGGGGTCGAAGGCGGGCCGGAGGAGCTGCGGGTCGAGGTGGCCGGCGACGTTCGTCTGGGCGGCGCGGTCCATCTTCTGGACCCAGCCGAGGCGGACGAAGCGGGCGGCCATCCAGTCGCTGACGACGATGAGGTCGCGGTCGACGGGCTGGCCGTTCATCAGGGCCGGGCCGATCTTCCCGAAGAACTCGTCGTTGTCGTTGATCTCCTCGGTGTAGTGGACGTCGATCCCGGTGCGCTCGCGGAAGGCGTCGAGGCTGGGCCGCTTGCGGGGATCGTCGTCGTCGGTGTCGATGTAGAGCGGCCAGTTGGCGAAGGTGACGCTCCGCTCGCGGCCGGAGAGGTCCCGTCCGGCCCGCCGGTCCTCGGCGACGTAGGCGGGCTTCACGCCGCAGGCGGCGAGGAGGCCGGTGGCTCCGGCGGCGCCGAGGCCCCGCAGCAGGGACCGGCGGGGCAGGGTGTTCCTGGCTGTCGCTCTCACCCGGGAAGCATCGCCTCCGGCCGTGAGCCGTCGCAATGGACGGTCCGTCGAGCGGCACGGCACGGCCCCGACACCTTGTCGATCATCGGATCGACGGGTGCCGGGGCCGGGCCGTACGCGGTGCTACCGGGCGGTTCAGCCCAGCGAGGTCATCACGTGCTTGATGCGCGTGTAGTCCTCGAAGCCGTAGGCGGAGAGGTCCTTGCCGTAGCCGGACTTCTTGAAGCCGCCGTGCGGCATCTCGGCGACCAGCGGGATGTGGGTGTTGATCCACACGCAGCCGAAGTCGAGGGACCGGGACATGCGCATGGCGCGCTGGTGGTCCTTGGTCCAGACGGAGGAGGCCAGGGCGTACTCGACGCCGTTGGCGAACTCCAGGGCCTCGGCCTCGTCGGCGAAGGACTGGACGGTGATGACCGGGCCGAAGACCTCGTTCTGGACGATCTCGTCGTCCTGCTTGAGGCCGGAGACGACGGTGGGGGCGTAGAAGTAGCCCTTGTCGCCGACGCGGTGGCCGCCGGCCTCGACCTTGGCGTGGGCCGGGAGGCGGTCGATGAAGCCGGAGACCTGCTTCAGCTGGTTGGCGTTGTTGAGCGGGCCGTAGAGCACGTCCTCGTCGTCCGGCTGACCGGTCTTCGTCTCGCTCGCGGCCTTGGCGAGCGCGGCGACGAACTCGTCGTGGATGGACTCGTGGACGAGCACGCGGGTGGCGGCCGTACAGTCCTGGCCCGCGTTGAAGAAGCCGGCGACGGAGATGTCCTCGACGGCCTTGGCGATGTCGGTGTCCTCGAAGACGACGACCGGGGCCTTGCCGCCCAGCTCCAGGTGGACGCGCTTGACGTCCTTGGCCGCCGACTCGGCGACCTGCATGCCGGCCCGGACGGAGCCGGTGATGGAGGCCATCGCCGGGGTCGGGTGCTCGACCATCGCGCGGCCGGTCTCGCGGTCGCCGCAGATGACGTTGAAGACGCCCTTGGGGACGATCGAGCCGATGATCTCGGCCATCAGGACCGTGGAGGCAGGGGTGGTGTCCGAGGGCTTGAGGACGACCGTGTTGCCCGCGGCGAGGGCCGGGGCGAACTTCCACACGGCCATCATCATCGGGTAGTTCCACGGCGCGACCTGCGCACAGACGCCGACCGGCTCGCGGCGGATGATGGAGGTCATGCCCTCCATGTACTCGCCGGCCGAGCGGCCCTCGAGCAGCCGGGCGGCGCCGGCGAAGAAGCGGATCTGGTCCACCATCGGCGGGACCTCCTCGCTCGCGGTGAGGGCGACCGGCTTGCCGGTGTTCTCGACCTCGGCGGCGATCAGCTCCTCGGCGCGCTCCTCGAAGGCGTCGGCGATCTTGAGGAGCACCTTCTGGCGCTCGGACGGCGTGGTGTCGCGCCAGGCGGGGAAGGCGGCCGCGGCGGCCTCCATGGCGGCGTCGACGTCGGCCTGGCCGGAGAGCGGGGAGGTCGCGTACGCCTCGCCGGTGGCCGGGTTGATCACCTCGATGGTGCGGCCGTCGGCCGCGTCGCGGAACTCCCCGTCGATGTAGTTGCGCAGCCGGCGCAGCTCGGTGGTCACTTGCCACCCCTCCTGTCACGTTCTGTTCCGCACGGCCTTGTGCGGGCGTCCCGATGGGTGAGACACCTCAGCCTACTTGTTCGGCTGACGCTTTCAACAGCCCCGAGCCCCCTCGACTTCGGATTCGGTGAGATCCGAGCCCTCGGACAACGAATTACATCGCTCTGGGGTTGCGCGACTGCGCATCTCGGTGCACAGTGAGGACGTGGCCAGTCGAAGCTCAGACTCCAGAACCGGAACCGGTTCGTCCCCGACGATCGATGCCGTCTCCCTGGCGATCATCGAGCAGCTCCAGGAGGACGGCCGCCGCCCCTACGCCGCCATCGGCAAGGCCGTCGGCCTCTCCGAAGCGGCCGTGCGGCAGCGCGTCCAGAAGCTCCTCGACCAGGGCGTCATGCAGATCGTCGCCGTCACCGACCCGCTCACCGTGGGCCTCAGGCGGCAGGCGATGGTCGGCATCCACGTCGAGGGTGACCTGGATCCGGTCGCGGAAGCGCTGACCGACATGCCCGAGTGCGAGTACGTGGTGATGACCGCGGGCTCCTTCGACCTGATGGTGGAGATCGTCTGCGAGGACGACGACCACCTTCTGGAAGTCATCAACAAGCGGATCCGCACGCTCCCCGGCGTGCGCTCCACCGAGAGCTTCGTTTACCTGAAGCTCAAGAAGCAGACCTATATGTGGGGAACCCGATAACCGTGACCCAGGACCTCTCCAAGACTGCCTACGACCACCTGTGGATGCACTTCACCCGCATGTCGTCGTACGAGAACAGCCCCGTCCCCACCATCGTCCGCGGTGAGGGCACCTACATCTTCGACGACAAGGGCAAGCGCTACCTCGACGGCCTCGCCGGCCTGTTCGTGGTCAACGCCGGTCACGGCCGCCAGGAGCTGGCCGAGGTCGCGTACAAGCAGGCCCAGGAACTCGCCTTCTTCCCGGTGTGGTCCTACGCCCACCCGAAGGCCGTCGAGCTCGCCGAGCGCCTCGCGGACTACGCCCCGGGCGACCTCAACAAGGTCTTCTTCACCACCGGTGGCGGCGAGGCCGTCGAGACCGCGTGGAAGCTCGCCAAGCAGTACTTCAAGCTCCAGGGCAAGCACACCAAGTACAAGGTCATCTCGCGTGCGGTCGCCTACCACGGCACCCCGCAGGGCGCCCTGTCCATCACCGGCCTGCCGGCCCTGAAGGCCCCCTTCGAGCCGCTGGTCCCCGGCGCGCACAAGGTGCCGAACACCAACATCTACCGCGCCCCGATCCACGGCGACGACCCCGAGGCCTTCGGCCGCTGGGCCGCCGACCAGATCGAGCAGCAGATCCTCTTCGAGGGCCCCGACACCGTCGCGGCCGTCTTCCTGGAGCCGGTGCAGAACGCCGGCGGCTGCTTCCCGCCGCCGCCCGGCTACTTCCAGCGCGTCCGCGAGATCTGCGACCAGTACGACGTGCTCCTCGTCTCCGACGAGACGATCTGCGCCTTCGGCCGCCTCGGCACGATGTTCGCCTGTGACAAGTTCGGCTACGTGCCCGACATGATCACCTGCGCCAAGGGCATGACTTCGGGCTACTCCCCGATCGGCGCCTGCATCATCTCGGACCGCATCGCGGAGCCGTTCTACAAGGGCGACAACACCTTCCTGCACGGCTACACCTTCGGTGGCCACCCGGTGTCCTCGGCGGTCGCGCTCGCCAACCTGGACATCTTCGACAAGGAAGGCCTCAACCAGCACGTCCTCGACCAGGAGGGCAACTTCTTCAACACCCTGAAGAAGCTGCACGACCTCCCGATCGTCGGCGACGTCCGCGGCAACGGCTTCTTCTACGGCATCGAGCTCGTCAAGGACAAGGCCACCAAGGAGTCCTTCAACGACGAGGAGGTGGAGCGCGTCCTGTACGGCTTCCTCTCCAAGGCGCTGTACGACGCCGGCCTGTACTGCCGCGCCGACGACCGCGGCGACCCGGTCATCCAGCTGGCCCCGCCGCTCATCGCCGACCAGGGCACCTTCGACGAGATCGAGGGCATCCTGCGGAACGTGCTGACCGAGGCGTGGACCAAGCTCTAGGCACCCCCCGCCCCCGAGGCCCCCGGCCTCCGGGGCGCCCCCGGCACCACGCCGCCCTCACGGCGTGACCCCACGGCCCGGGCATGCCGCCATCCGAGTGGATGGCGGCGGCCCGGGCCGCGTGCCGTCCGTACAAACGGATCCGAATACTTACGGTGCCCAGTGACCGACAGGCCCGACCCTCGTTCCCCCGGACGGGGGAACGCAAGAATCGGATCCGACATCGAGGTGTACGCGATGGCCCCACCGGACAACGACGTGCTCTGGGCGCGTTCCCTGCACTGCTCCCTGGGCGGCACGGAGGCCCTCAGCGGCGTCTCCGTCGGCGTCCGCGAGGGCGAGATCCTCGCCGTGACCGGCCCCCGCGGCAGCGGCAAGACCACCCTCCTGCGCTGCCTCTCCGGCGAACTCCCCGCCCAGAAGGGCGAGGTCTGGTTCAACAGCGCCCCCGTCCACACCCTGCCCCCCGCCGGCCGCGAACGGCTCCGCCGCGAACGCTTCGGCTGGATCGGCCCCGAGCCCGGCCTCGTCCCCGAACTGACCGCCTGGGAGAACGCCGCCCTGCCGCTGCTGCTGCGCGGGGTCCCCCACAAGTCCGCGCGGACCACCGCCGTCGAATGGCTCGACCGCCTCGACATCGGCGCCTGCGCCCGGCTGCGCCCGCACGCCCTCACCCACGCGCAGCGCCAGCGCACCGCCATCGCCCGCGCGCTCGCCGCCGCCCCCTCGGTCCTCTTCGCCGACGAACCCACCGCCGCCCTGCACCGGGCCGACGGCGCGCAGGTGCTCCGCACCCTCACCGCCGCCGCCCGCTCGCACGGCATCACCGTGCTCCTCGCCACCCACGACGGCGAGGTGGCGGCGCTCGCCGACCGCACGGTCACCCTGCTCGACGGACGCCGGGCCGGCAGCGTGCCGCCCGCCACGGGGGCGGAGGGCGTCGCGGCGTGCTCGCTCTCCGTCTAGTCCGCGGCTCCCACCCGCTCGTCCAGCTGCGGCGGCTCCTCGTCGCCGCGGCCGCCGCCGGCGTGGGCTTCCTGCTGCTGTGCACCCTCGGCTACGCCGCCGGCCACCCCGAGCACTCCGCCGCCGCCGCGCTGCGACTGCTCTGGTGCGCGCTGCCGATCGCCGCCACCGTCCAGTTCGCCGTCGCCGTCGCCCGCACCGACCCGGCCACCCGGCCCCGGCCCGGGCTCTCCGCCGTCGGCCTCGGCCCGGCCAGGCTCACCGCCATCGCCGCCGCCTCCACCGCGGTCGCCTGCACCCTGGGCTCCGTGGCCGCCCTCCTGGTCTACCTGCACCTGCGCGGCGACATCACCGGCCTCCCCTTCGACGGCGCCGCCGCCGGGCTCCTCGCCGCCGACCGGCCGCTGCCCCTGGCCGCCGCCCTCACCCTCCTCGCGATCGTCCCGGTCACCGCCGCCACCGCCGCCGGACTCGCCCTGCGCCCCCGCACCGGCACCCCCGCCCCCGAGGGCGCCGCCCGGCCCGTGCCGAACGGGCTGCCGTGGGGCGTCGCGCTCATCGCCGTCGGCCTCGCCGTGGAGACGTACGCGGGACGCGGCGGCGGCGACGGCGTCGCCCTGCCCGGCCGCTTCGACGGCTCCCCCGCCGGCGTCCTCGCCGGCTGGGTCCTCACCGCTGCGGGCCTCGCGCTGGCCGGCCCCGGCCTCACCCACCTGTGCGGCCGGCTCCTCCAGACCGCCCGGCCCGGCGCCGTGCGGCTCCTCGCCGGACGGGTGCTGACGGACGAGGCCAGCCGCATCGGCCGCCCCCTCGGCGTGGTCTGCGCGGTCCTCTCCGGCACCCTCGCCGCCGCCACCGTGTACGGCGCCGGGGACGGCGGCACCGCCTTCGGTCCGCTCACCGGCCTCGGCGCCGGCGTCGTCCTGGCCTGCACCACGGCGACCCTGCTCACCGCCGCCCTGGAGTCCCGCCAGTGCCGGGCCCACACCACCGAGGCGCTGGCCCGGCTCGGCGCCCCGCCGACCGTGCTGCGCACCGCCGCCCTGCTGCGGGCCGGGGCGCTGCTCGCCGTCTTCCTCCCCCTCACCTGGCTGATCGGCGAGCTGGCGGCGCTGCCGCTGACCGCCTGACCGGGCCCGCCCCGGAAGGCCGGAAAAGCGGGAGGCCCCGTCGCCACGGGCCGCCTATCGTGGGCCCATGGCGACGCCCCCACCCCCGCCCCGCCCGCACCGGGACGAGCGCGAGATCCACACCCTGGACGAGTTCGACGCGTCGCTCTCCCGGCCCGGCGGCCTCGTCGGACACCGGATCCAGTCCGTCGACCTCACCGGCCGCACCTTCGCCCTGCTCTCCCTCTCCACCGCCGACGCCGTCTTCCTCGGCTGCCCGATGGAACCGGAGGCCGCGGCCAAGGTGCGGGCCGACGGCGCGCTGGTCTTCCCGCCCGTCCCCGACCTCCCCTTCGACCCGTACCGCAACCGGCTCTACACCCCCGACGAGCTGTACGAGGGCGTCGCCGCGCCCGGCGGCTACCCGGAAACCCCCGACGCCCTCTCCTACGCCTGGTTCGGCGCCACCCGCGCCGACGGCGACGTCTTCTCCTCCATGCTCCGCTCGATCCACGACGACGCCGTCGGCGACGCCCTCGACGAACACCTCGCGGGCCGGCGGGTCGTCGGCGTGATGGGCGGCCACGCCATGGGCCGGGGCACCGAGGCGTACGCGGGCGCGGCCCGCCTCGGCCGCACCCTCGCCCGCGCCGGGTACACGGTGGCCACCGGCGGCGGCCCCGGCGCGATGGAGGCGGCGAACCTCGGCGCCTACACCGCCCCCTTCGACGACCCGGCCCTCGACGACGCCCTCGCCCACCTCGCGAAGACCCCGTCCTTCACGCCCTCGGTGACCGAGTGGGCCCGCGCCGCCCTCGCCGTACGCGCGCTGCTCCCCGGCGGGGGCGACTCGATCGGCATCCCCACCTGGTTCTACGGCCACGAACCGCCCAACGCCTTCGCCGGGCACATCGCCAAGTACTTCACCAACGCGCTGCGCGAGGACGGCCTGCTCGCCCGCTCCACCGCCGGCGTCGTCTTCCTCCCGGGCGCCGCCGGCACCGTCCAGGAGATCTTCGACAACGCCACCCCGAACTACTACGGATCCCTCGGCGCCC
This sequence comes from Streptomyces sp. NPDC058758, assembly GCF_042746075.1. NCBI lineage: Bacteria > Bacillati > Actinomycetota > Actinomycetes > Kitasatosporales > Streptomycetaceae > Streptomyces > Streptomyces sp. NPDC058758. The sequence goes on from NZ_JBHYPS010000011.1 coordinate 99,071, forward strand.
CCACCCCCATGGTCCTCGTCGACCGCGCCCACTGGACCACCCGCCTTCCCGCCTGGCCCCTCCTGCGGACCCTCGCCGAAGGCCGCCCGATGGCCACCCGCATCACCCTCGTCGACTCCGTCGACGAGGCCCCGGCGGCACTGGCGCGCCTGGGGGCCGCGTAGGTGGACGTACTCGTGTGCGCCGGCTGCGGGGCGGAGCTGTCGGCACCGGTGGAGCGAGTGGCACTACCCCCGGAGGCCCACGCCTCGGTCCACCACGTGTGGATGCCCGCGCTCATGGAGCCGGGGACCTACGCCGTCGACCCCGACCCGTGGGGCCGGCCGTGGCGGCGCCGGGAGGACATGGACCCGTCCGAGGCCGCGGACCTCGGGGTGTACGCGCCCCTGTGGCCCCTCGCCACCGGCCCCCGGAACGTGCTCGTCCTCTCCCCCGGCGACACCCGCGGCACCCGGCTGCTGCCCGAGCGGTCCGGCGACTCCTGCCTCGGCATCGTCGCCGGTGACGAACCCAGCCTGCTGTGCGCCGGCTGCGGTCTCGGCGTCGGCTTCCGCGAGGACGACTGCGGCGTCTGGCAGACGGTCCGGTACGACCCCGGGGCCGTCGCCCCGCGGCCCCTCGGCGGCTCTCCGCCGGCCGCCCCGGTCCGGCCGCTGCCCCCGGTCGACCCGGAGGGCCACTGGGACATCCGCTGGACGGCCGGGGCCGGAACCGCCCTCGCCCGGCTGCTGGCCGCCTCCGGCGGCCGGCCCCTGGCCCTCCCCACCGGCCTGCCGACCGTGATGTTCGGCCGGGCCGTCGAGCGGCTGCTCCCGGCCGGGCCGCCCTCACTGACCGTCGGGCAGGCCGGCCCCGGCCTGCCCGGCACGGACGCCGACATCGTCCTCGTCCCCGCCGACCGACGGACCGGAGAGCCCTGGCGGCCCCCCGGGGACGCGGTCGCCGTCCCGCTTCCCGCACCCGTCTGGGCCTGGCTGACGGGCCCCGGGGAGACCTCCCCGACACCGGTGTCGGGGACGCTGCCGGCCCAGGTCGTCCGCGACGACTACCCCCACCCGGCCCGCCCCGGGTACCCCTTCCGCCCCGACCACCGCACGCTCCGCAGGACCCTGTCCCGCATGCCCGAGGTCCGCCGCCCCTGGCTCCGCGCCCTCTACGACCGGCTCTGACCGTCCCCGTCCAGCACCACGACCTCCTCCGCTTCGAAGGCCACCGTCACCTCCGTGCCCACTTCCGGCAGGCCGCGCAGCGGGAACTCCGCCTCCAGCGGCGGGCCGTCCGGCGGGTGCAGGACGACCGAGACGTGATGGCCGCGGAAGGTGCGGGACGCGACCCGGCAGGTCAGGCCCTCGGCGGCCACCCGGATGCCCGCCGGACGCACCAGCAGCGTCCGCTGCCCCCGGGGGGAATCCTCCGGGACGGGGATCCGGCCCCACGCCGTCTGCGCCACCGTCCCGGACACCGTCGCCGGGACGACGTTCTCGAAGCCCAGGAAGCGGGCCACGAACTCCGAGCCCGGCCGCTGCCACACCTCCACCGGCGTGCCCGACCGCACGATCCGGCCGTCCCGCATGACCACCACCCGGTCCGCGAGCGCGAACGCCTCCCCCTGGTCGTGGGTGACGGCCAGGACCGTCGTCCCGAGCCGCCCGAACAGCTCCCGCAGCTCCACCACGAGCCGCTCCCGCAGCCCCCGGTCCAGCTGCCCCAGGGGCTCGTCCAGCATCAGCAGCCGGGGCCGGGGGGCCAGCGCCCTCGCCAGCGCCACCCGCTGCTGCTCGCCGCCGGACAGCGAGGCCACCGCCCGCCGGCCCGCGCCCGGCAGTCCGACCAGGTCGAGCAGCGCCTCGACCCGCGCGCCCCGCTCGCCCTTCGGCACGCCGTGCATCCGCGGTCCGAAGGCCACGTTCCCGGCGACGTCCTGCTGCGGGAAGAGCTGGTGGTCCTGGAACATCAGGCCCACCCCGCGCCGGTGCACCGGCACCCCCGCCTGGTCGGCGCCGGCCAGCAGCACCCGGCCGGCGTCCAGCGCCTGGAGCCCGGCGACGGCCCGCAGCAGCGTCGACTTGCCGGAGCCGCTCGGCCCCAGCACGCACACGATCTCGTGCTCGGCGACCGACAGGTCCACCGCGTCGAGGACCGGCCGCGCCCCGAACCGTACGGTCGCTCCCTCAAGGGTCAGCATCAGAACTCCCCGGTGGTCCGGTCGGTCCGCAGCCGTTCGAGCAGCAGCAGGGACACCGCGCACACCACCATCAGAATCGTCGACAGGGCCATCGCCTGCCCGTAGTTGAGCTCGCCCGGCCGGCCCAGCAGCCGCGCCACCGCCACCGGCAGCGTCGGGTTGTCGGGCCGGGCGATGAAGACCGTCGCGCCGAACTCGCCCAGCGACACCGCGAAGGCGAACCCGGCCGCGATCAGCAGCGCCCGCCGCACCAGCGGCAGGTCCACCTCCCGCCAGGCCCGCCACGGCGACGCGCCGAGCACCGCCGCCGCCTCCCGCAGCCGCTGGTCCACCGCCCGCAGCACCGGCAGCATCGTGCGTACGACGAAGGGCACGCCGACCAGCGCCTGCGCGAGCGGTACGAGGATCCAGCTGGCCCGCAGGTCGAACGGCGGCTCGTCCAGCGTGATCAGGAAGCCGAAGCCGACCGTCACCGCCGAGACCCCGAGCGGCAGCATCAGCAGCGCGTCGAAGCCCCGCACCAGGCGTCCGGCCCGCCGGGTCAGCGCCGCCGCCGCGAGCCCGCCGACGACCACCGCGATCGCCGTGGCCGCGACCGCGTACCGCAGCGAGTTCCCGACCGCCGCCAGCGGCGGCACCAGGAACGTCCCGGCCTCGTCGAGCGAGCCGAGCGCCCGGTAGTAGCGCAGCCCGTACCCCTCCGGCGTGGCGAAGGAACGCTCCACGAGCACGCCCAGCGGCAGCAGGATCAGCACCGCCACCGAGGCCAGCACCCCGCCGAGCAGCGCCCACTGGCCGAAGCCGCGCGGCCGGCGCGCGGTCAGCTCCGGGGGGACCAGCCGCAGCGCCGTCTCGCGCCGCCGCACCGTCCGGGCGTGCACCGCGAGGATCGCGCCGACCGCCGCGAACTGCACGAGCGTCAGCACGGCCGCCGTCCGCAGGTCGAGCAGCCGGGCCGTCTGCCGGTAGATCTCCGCCTCCAGCGTCGTGTACGCGTCCCCGCCGAGGATCTGCACGACGCCGAACGACGTGAACGTGAACAGGAAGACCATCAGCGCCGCCGCCGACACCGCGGGCACCAGGGCGGGCAGCGTCACCGCCCGCCACGCCCGCCACCGGGACGCGCCGAGCACCCGGGCCGCCTCCTCCTGGCGCGGGTCGAGCTGCGCCCACAGCCCGCCGACGGTCCGGACGACGACCGCGTAGTTGAAGAAGACGTGCGCGAGGAGGATCGCCCACACGGAGGTGTCGAGCCGCAGCCCCCACAGCGCGTCGGTGAAGCCGCCCCGGCCCACCAGGGCCAGGAAGGCGGTGCCGACCAGCACCGTGGGCAGCACGAACGGCACGGTCACGACCGCCCGCAGCGCCCCCTTGCCGGGGAAGTCGAAGCGGGCGAAGACGTACGCCCCCGGCAGCGCCACCAGCAGCGTGAGCCCGGTGGAGGCGGCCGCCTGCCAGACGGTGAAGCCGAGCACGTCGAGGATGTCGGAGCGGCCCAGCATCCTCCCGATCGCGCCGGGGTCCCAGGCGCCGTCGGGCCGCAGCCCGCGCTCGACGATCGACACGACGGGCCAGGCGAAGAAGAACGCGAAGAACGCGACGGGCAGGGCCATCAGGCCCAGCCGCGCCGCGCTCCCCTTCACGTCGCGCCTCACTTGAGGAGCGACGACCACTGCTGGATCCACGCCTCGCGCTTCTCGGCGATCCTCTCCGGCTCCATCGTCTCCGGCTTCCCGACGACCACGCCGTGCTTCGTGAACAGCTCCGGCAGGGTCGCGTCCTTCGCCACCGGGTTCACGAACATCTGGAGCGGCATGTCGTCCTGGAACGTCTTCGAGAGCAGGAAGTCGATCAGCGCCCTGCCGCCCTCGGGGTTCTTCGCCCCGTCCAGCAGGCCCGCGAACTCGATCTGCCGGAAGCAGGTGCCGGTGGACACCCCGGTGGGGGCCTCCTTCGGCTGCGGCTCGGCGTACAGCACCTCGACCGGCGGGCTGGAGGCGTAGGAGACGACCAGCGGGCGGTCGCCCTTGGCCTCCTTGCCGCCGGCCGAGCCGGAGAACTCCTGGTTGTAGGCGAGCTCCCAGCTGTCGACGGTCTTCACGCCGTTCGCCTTCAGCTTCGACCAGTACTCCTGCCAGCCCGCGTCGCCGTACTTCGCGACGGTGCCGAGGAGGAAGCCGAGGCCCGGGGAGGACCGCTCGGGGTTCTCCACCACGAGGAGGTCCTTGTACTCGGGCTTCGCCAGGTCGTCGAAGGTCTGCGGCGGCGCCAGCTTCCTGTCCGCGAAGTACTTCTTGTCGTAGTTGACGCAGATGTCGCCGGTGTCGATCGGGGTGACCCGCTTGTCGAGCTTGAGGGCGTCCGGGACCCGGTCCAGGCCCTTCGCCTCGTACGTCACGAAGATGCCGTTGTCGACGGCGCGGGAGAGCAGGGTGTTGTCGACGCCGAAGAAGACGTCGCCCTGCGGGGAGCCCTTGGTCAGGATCTCCTTGTTGACGGCCTCGCCCGCGTCGCCGGCCTTCAGCACCTTCACGGTGAAGCCGGTCTGCTTCGTGAACTCCGCCAGCACCTCCTTCGAGGCGTTGAAGGAGTCGTGGCTCACGAGGGTCACGGTCTTCGGCGCGGGCTCGCCGGACTTGCCCGCGGCCTCGCGGGCGTCCTCCGTGGAGCAGGCGGCGAGGCCGGTGACGCCGAGCGCCGCGGCCAGCGCGACGGCGGCGGCCTTCCTGGTGTTCATGTGTTGTCCTCCTGGGTGGGACCAGAAGGAGACGCGGCCCCGCCCACCCGGAGGTGGGCAGGGCGCAACAGCTCGAGTTACGACCGAACTTCCTACCCAGAATGACCTGGGCGAGGTTCAGAGGGTCTGCGGTCTACGGTTACCGCACTCTCAGCGCTGTGGCGCTCCCCTGTCGGAATATGCAGGTGTGTTCGAGCACAGGGTACAAGGTCAGCGTTCGGAGGCCGCCAGCTGTCCACAGGCGCCGTCGATCTCCTGGCCGCGGGTGTCGCGGACGGTCACCGGCACGCCGTGCCGGGCGATCGCGTCGACGAACGCCTTCTCGTCCTCCGGGCGGGAGGCGGTCCACTTCGAGCCCGGCGTCGGGTTCAGCGGGATCAGGTTGACGTGCACGCGCTTGCCCTTGAGCAGCTTGCCGAGCAGGTCGCCGCGCCACGCCTGGTCGTTGATGTCCCGGATGAGGGCGTACTCGATGGAGATCCGGCGACCGGACTTCTCCGCGTACTCCCAGGCGGCGTCCAGCACCTCCCGCACCTTCCAGCGGGTGTTCACCGGCACCAGGGTGTCGCGCAGCTCGTCGTCGGGGGCGTGCAGGGAGACGGCGAGGCGGCACTTGAAGCCCTCGTCGGCGAAGCGCAGCATCGCCGGGACGAGCCCGACGGTGGAGACGGTGATCCCGCGCTGCGACAGGCCGAGGCCGTCGGGCTCGGGGTCGGTGAGCCGGCGGATGGCGCCGACGACCCGCTTGTAGTTGGCGAGCGGCTCGCCCATGCCCATGAAGACGATGTTCGACAGCCGCGCGGGCCCGCCGGGGACCTCGCCGTCGCGGAGCGCGCGCATGCCGTCGACGATCTGGTGCACGATCTCGGCGGTCGACAGGTTCCGGTCGAGTCCGGCCTGGCCGGTCGCGCAGAACGGGCAGTTCATGCCGCAGCCGGCCTGCGAGGAGATGCACATCGTCACCCGGTCCGGGTAGCGCATCAGGACGGACTCGACGAGCGTGCCGTCGTGCAGCCGCCACAGGGTCTTGCGGGTGGTGTCGTCGTCGCAGGAGATGTGCCGCACCACCGACATCAGGTCGGGCAGCAGTTCCCCGGCCAGCTTCTCCCGCGAGGCGGCCGGGATGTCCGTCCACTCGGCGGGGTCGTGCGCGTAGCGCGCGAAGTAGTGCGTCGACAGCTGCTTGGCGCGGAAGGGCTTCTCGCCGATCGCGGCGACGGCCTCCTTCCGCTCGGCGGGCGAGAGGTCGGCAAGGTGCCGCGGCGGCTTCTTGGCTCCGCGCGGGGCGACGAAAGTGAGTTCTCCGGGGGCCGGACGAGCCACGGCGGCGTCTCTCCTCAAACAGGCACGAGGTCGGAACGTCCCGCGACGGCGGGGGCACGGCACTGCGGTGCCGGAGCGACCTCACTGGACCCGTCCCCGCGGTGGCGAGGACGACGAAAGGGCCCGGGACACACGCCCCGAGCCCTTCCAGAGTACCCGCTGCCCGTCAACCCGCTCCGCCGAAGAGCGCGAGCGGCAGCCCCCGCCCGGTCAGCCCGTGCCGACGAACAGCGCCAGCAGCAGCCACACCACCGGCGCGGTCGGCAGGAGCGAGTCGAGCCGGTCCATGCTGTGTCGATGTGCGGCTCCGCCGCGTGGCGCCGTGGCCGGGCAGCCGACCCCGACGAACAGGCCCCGCCCGGCCCGGTCAGCCCGTGCCGACGAACAGCGCCAGCAGCAGCCACACCACCGGCGCGGTCGGCAGGAGCGAGTCGAGCCGGTCCATGATGCCGCCGTGACCGGGGAGGAGCGTGCCCATGTCCTTGATGCCGAGGTCCCGCTTGATCATCGACTCGCCGAGGTCGCCGAGCGTCGCGCTCGCCGCCACCGCCAGGCCGAGGAGCAGGCCCTGCCACCAGGTGCCGTCGTCGATCAGGAACTGCATGCACAGCGCGCCGGCCGCCATCGCGAAGGCCACCGCGCCGAGCAGGCCCTCGCGGGTCTTGCCGGGGCTGATCCGCGGCGCCAGCTTGTGCTTGCCGAAGCGCCAGCCCACCGCGTACGCCCCGGTGTCGCTGACCACCGTGAGCAGCAGGAAGGTCAGCACCCGCCACGGTCCGTCGTCGGCGGTGAGCAGCATCGCCACGAAGGTCGCCAGGAACGGCACGTAGAACGCGGCGAAGACGCCCGCCGTGACGTCCTTCAGGTACCCCTCGGGGGGTTCCGTCATCCGCCAGACGAGCACCGCGAGCGCGGTCAGGGCCATCGCGACCCAGGCGCCCTCGGGGCCCCGCACGTATCCGGCGACGACCATCGCGGCCCCGCCGACCGCGAGCGGCACCAGTGGCGCCCTGATCGCCTTGCGCTCCTGGAGCCGGGAGGTCAGCTCCCACAGGCCGACGACCACGGCCACCGCCACCACGCCGACGAACGCCGGCTTCCAGATGAACAGCGACGCGATGATCACGGCCCCGAGACCGACGCCGACCCCTATGGCCGCGCCCAGGTCCCGGCCCGCGCTCTTCTTCTGCCGCGGCGCGGGGGCCGCGGGCGGCGGAGGAGGCGGGACGGGGCTGGGCATGGGCTCCTGCGGGTGCTCGTGCGGGGTCTCGTCACGGAACAGGGGACCGCTCGGGTGAGCGGCCCCCCGTCCGTGTCCGTCCTGGAATCCGCCGGCGGGTACGTCGGGCACGATGGGCATGGGGCGAGTCTGCGCCGCCTGGTGCCGATCGTGGGCGGGACCCGCCGGGGCAGGCCCCTGGTCGGGTCCGCCGAGACCTGAACCGGCCGCCGGCGCCCCCCAGGATGAGTCGTTCATCAGACCTCGAGGAGCTCGGCTTCCTTGTGCTTCAGCAGCTCGTCCACCTGCGCGACGTACTTCGCGGTGGTGTCGTCGAGCTCCTTCTCCGCGCGGCGGCCCTCGTCCTCGCCGACCTCGCCGTCCTTGACGAGCTTGTCGATGGTCTCCTTGGCCTTGCGCCGCACGGAGCGGATCGAGATCTTGGAGTCCTCGGCCTTGCCCTTGGCGACCTTGATGTAGTCCCGGCGGCGCTCCTCGGTCAGCTCCGGGAAGGTCACGCGGATGATGTTGCCGTCGTTGCTCGGGTTGACGCCGAGGTCCGAGTCGCGGATGGCCTGCTCGATGTTGCGCAGGGCGCTCTTGTCGAACGGGGTCACCACGGCCATGCGCGGCTCCGGCACCGAGAACGACGCCAGCTGGTTGATGGGGGTGAGGGCACCGTAGTAGTCGGCCACGATCTTGTTGAACATCGCCGGGTGCGCACGGCCGGTGCGGATCGCGGCGAAGTCCTCCTTGGCGACCACGACCGCCTTCTCCATCTTCTCCTCGGCCTCGAGGAGGGTCTCTTCGATCACCACATGCTCCTGCGTGTCGTCGCGTTGTGTCGGTTGAGAGCGGGCTTCAGGCCCGGGTGCCCTGGTCGCTCACGAGCGTGCCGATCTTCTCACCCGTGACGGCGCGCGCGATATTGCCCTCGGCGAGCAGTTCGAAGACGAGGATCGGGAGCTTGTTGTCGCGGCACAGGGTGATGGCGGTGGCGTCGGCGACCTTGAGGTCACGCGTGATGACCTCGCTGTACTCCAGGGCGTCGAACTTGACCGCGCCGGGGTTGGTCCGCGGGTCGGAGTCGTAGACGCCGTCCACGCCGTTCTTGCCCATGAGCAGGGCTTCGGCGTCGATCTCCAGCGCGCGCTGGGCGGCGGTGGTGTCCGTGGAGAAGTAGGGCATGCCCATGCCGGCGCCGAAGATGACCACGCGGCCCTTCTCCAGGTGGCGCACGGCCCGCAGCGGGATGTACGGCTCGGCGACCTGGCCCATGGTGATGGCGGTCTGGACGCGCGAGTCGATGCCCTCCTTCTCCAGGAAGTCCTGGAGGGCGAGGCAGTTCATCACGGTGCCGAGCATGCCCATGTAGTCGGAGCGGGCCCGGTCCATGCCGCGCTGCTGGAGCTCGGCGCCGCGGAAGAAGTTGCCACCGCCGATCACGATGGCGATCTGGGCGCCGTCGCGGACCACGGCCGCGATCTCACGCGCGATGGCGTGCACGACGTCCGGGTCGACACCGAGACCGGTACCGCCGGAGAAAGCTTCCCCGGACAGCTTCAGCATGTAGCGGCCGAGCTTCTTGCCGCTGTTGTCGTCGTGGCCCTGTTCGGCGCCCTGATTCATGGAGATCTCCTCGTACACATACGAAGAAGGCCATTGCCTTGGGTCCTCGTGGGTTTCCCGTACGGCAATGGCCTCCTCGTCACATCTGCGGTCGTCCCGCGCGGAGCGGGACGACTGTCTCAGACCCTACCCGGGTCCGGTGTCCGTCGCGTGTGGCGGACGGACTCAGATGCCGACCTTGATGCGGGTGAAGCGCTTCAGGGTGACACCGGCCTCGTTGAGGACCTGCTGGACGGACTTCTTGTTGTCCAGGGCGTACGGCTGGCCGAGCAGCGTGGCGTCCTTGAAGAAGCCGTTGACGCGACCCTCGACGATCTTGGCGATCGCGGCCTCGGGCTTGCCCTCGGCGCGGGTGGTCTCCTCGGCGATGCGGCGCTCGGACTCGACGACCTCGGCCGGGACGTCCTCACGGGTGAGGTACTTCGGCGCGAAGGCGGCGATGTGCTGCGCGACGCCCTTGGCGACCTCGGCGTTCTCCTTGTCGAGCTCGACGAGGACGCCGATCTGCGGCGGGAGGTCCGGCATGGTGCGGTGCATGTACGCGGAGACGTAGCCGTCGGCGTAGGCCGCGAAGCGGTCCAGGACGATCTTCTCGCCGAGGTTGGCGTTGGCCTCGTCCACGAAGGCCTGCACGGTCTTGCCGGCCTCGATCTCGGAGGCGAGCAGGGCCTCGATGTCGGCCGGCTTGGTGGCGGCGACGTGCGCGGCGAGGGCGTTGGCGACGGCGAGGAACTTGTCGCCCTTGGCGACGAAGTCCGTCTCGCACTTCAGCTCGACGAGGACGCCGGAGGTGTTGTCGTCGGCGATGAGGGAGACCACGGCGCCGTTCTCGGCGGAGCGGCCCTCGCGCTTGGCGACACCCTTCTGGCCCTTGATGCGCAGGGCCTCGACGGCCTTGTCGACGTCGCCGTCGGCCTCTTCGAGGGCCTTCTTGCAGTCCATCATGCCGGCGCCGGTGAGCTCACGGAGCTTCTTGACGTCAGCGGCGGTGTAGTTCGCCATGAGTCTGTTTCTCTCTCGAAGTCAGAAAGATCTACGAAGATCTACGGCGGGACGGCGGGGGCTTCTTGGGCCCCCGCCGTCACCTCCGTGGTGTTCCGGAGTGCGGAAGGGTCAGGCCTGCTCGGCCGGAGCCTCGGCCTCGGCGGCCGGGGTCTCGACCTGGGCCTCGGCCTCGACGGCCTTCTCGGTCTCGGCGGAGGACTGGACCTCGGCGCCGGCCTCGTCGGCCTTCTTCTCACCCTCGAGCAGGTCGCGCTCCCACTCGGCGAGGGGCTCGCCGGCGGCCTTCTCGCCCGGCTTCGAGTCGCCGGTCGCGGCGCCGGAACGGGCGATGAGGCCCTCGGCGACGGCGTCGGCGATCACGCGGGTGAGCAGGGTGACGGAGCGGATCGCGTCGTCGTTGCCCGGGATCTTGTAGTCGACCTCGTCGGGGTCGCAGTTGGTGTCGAGGATCGCGACGACCGGGATGTTGAGCTTGCGAGCCTCGCCGACGGCGATGTGCTCCTTCTTGGTGTCGACGATCCAGACGGCGCTCGGCACCTTCTGCATCTCGCGGATACCACCGAGGGTCTTCTCCAGCTTGGCCTTCTCGCGCGAGAGGACCAGGAGCTCCTTCTTGGTGAGACCCGACGCCGCGACGTCCTCGAAGTCGATCTGCTCGAGCTCCTTGAGGCGCTGCAGACGCTTGTAGACGGTGGAGAAGTTGGTGAGCATGCCGCCCAGCCAGCGCTGGTTCACGTAGGGCATGCCGACGCGCGTCGCCTGCTCGGCGATGGCCTCCTGGGCCTGCTTCTTCGTACCGACGAACATCACGGAGCCACCGTGGGCGACGGTCTCCTTGACGAACTCGAAGGCGCGGTCGATGTACGACAGCGACTGGAGCAGGTCGATGATGTAGATGCCGTTGCGCTCGGTGAAGATGAAGCGCTTCATCTTCGGGTTCCAGCGACGGGTCTGGTGACCGAAGTGGACGCCGCTCTCCAGCAGCTCCCGCATCGTGACGACGGCCATGGCCGTATCTCCTTGGGTTTCTCGGTTGTGTTCCTGACGCCCCGGCGCGCCGTGCCACGAAGGACCGAAAGGCGCTGCCACCGCGCTCTGCGAGACGAGTGGCGGGGCGTGCGAAGTCGACCCGGTGACCCGGGTCGCCATAGGAAGTGTACGGGACCCCGGGAGCGACGGGTGACGGCACTGTCCACAGGCCGCCACTTGTCCACAGAAACCGGCCCCGCCCGCCGGGCGCCGCCCCGCCCGGGGAGGCTCTCCCCATGCAGCTCACGACCGTCTTCCTCGCCCTCGCCCTGCTCTGGCCGGTGGGTCCGCCGACACCCGGGATCCTGCGCGGCTGGCAGCCGCCACCCGGCCCGTACGCCGCCGGACACCGCGGTGTCGACCTCGCCGCACCCCCCGGCACCCGCGTCCTCGCCCCCGCCGCCGGCACCGTCGCCTTCGCCGGCCCGGTGGGCGGCCGCGGCGTCGTCACCCTCACCCTCGCGGGCACGGGCACTCCCCCGCTCCGCACCACCTTCTCCCCCGTCACCCCGCTGACCGGCGAAGGCACCCGGGTCACCGCGGGAACCCCGATCGCCGAAACGGCCCCCGGCACCCACTGCGCCACCTCCTGCCTCCACTGGGGCCTGCTCCGCGGCACGACCTACCTGAACCCCCTCCTCCTGACCCCCCGATCACACTCCCGCCTGCTCCCGCTGGCCGGGTAGCGGGGGGCACGGGGCACGGGGAGGGGCGGGGGGCGGGGGGGCGGGGGGGAGAGGGCCCCTGGTTCAGGAAGGGGTGGGGCCGGTGACGCCGTGGAGGGCCAGGGAGACCGCCGCGTCGGCGACGACCGTCGGGTCCTCGGCGGCGCCGAGTTCGATGCGGCGGACGGCGGCGTCGACGACGCCCTGGAGGAGCATGGCGCCGAGGCGGGGCTCGGGCACGCCCAGGTCGGCGAGGGCTTCGACGACCATGGCGACGAGGCCGCCGTGGGCGGCGCGGATCTTCTCGCGGGCGCCGTCGTCGAGCTCACCGGCCGAGATGGCGACGACGGCGCGGTGGCGGCGGTCGCCGACGAGGTTCAGCTGGGTGCGGACGTAGGCGGCGACCTTGGCGTCGGGGGTGTCGGCGTCGGCCATCGCGAGTTCGACCTCGGCGGCCCAGACGGGGAAGTCGACCGCGCACAGTTCCTCGACGACGGCGGCGCGGGAGCGGAAGTACTCGTAGACCGAGGAGCGGGCGAGGCCGGTGCGCTCGGCGAGCGCGGGGAAGGTCAGCGCCTCCGTCCCGCCCTCGGACAGCAGGGAACGCGCGGCGTCCAGGAGGGCGCCGCGCTGCATGGTCCGGTGCTCGGCCACGGAGGCCGCTCGAATCCTGGGCACGGCTCCACTGTACGACCGGTGGGGCCGGGTCAGCGCCCCACATCGGCCAGCTTGGCGCGGAGCTGCAGGACGGACTTGGTGTGGATCTGGCTGACGCGGCTCTCGGTGACGCCGAGGACGTTGCCGATCTCGGCGAGGGTCAGGCCCTCGTAGTAGTAGAGCGTGACGACGGTCTTCTCGCGCTCGGGGAGGGTGTTGATGGCGCGGGCGAGCAGCCGGCGCAGCTCGCGGTCCTCGGCGACCTCGACGGGGTTGTCGGCGGCCGTGTCCTCCAGGGTGTCCATGAGGGAGAGCCGGTCGCCGCCCTCGCCCCCGACGTGCAGCAGCTCTTCCAGGGCGACGACGTTGGCCAGGGACAACTGGCTGAAGACCGCGTGCAGTTCCTCCAGCTGGATGCCGAGTTCGGCGGCGACCTCGCTCTCGCTGGGGGTGCGGCGGAGCTGGGCTTCGAGGGTGGCGTAGGCGCGCTCGACGTTGCGGGCCTTCTGGCGCACGGAGCGGGGGATCCAGTCGAGGGCGCGGAGTTCGTCGATCATCGCGCCGCGGATGCGGGTGATGGCGTAGGTCTCGAACTTGATGGCGCGCTCGACGTCGAACTTCTCGATGGCGTCGATGAGGCCGAACACCCCGGAGGAGACGAAGTCCGCCTGTTCGACGTTGGACGGCAGGCCGACGCTGACGCGTCCGGCGACGTACTTGACGAGGGGCGAGTAGTGCAGGATCAGCTGCTCCCGCAGCCGCTCGTCGCCGGTGGACTTGTACGAGCGCCACAGCTCGTCGAGCGAGGTCGGCGCGGCCGGCCGCACGGTGCCCCGGGCTGCTGGGGGCACCGCAGCGCGGTCAGACCCGGAGGTGTGCTGGGGCATGCGTTGCCTTGAGCCGTTCTGCTGTCGGGTGCGTCGGTCTGGGTGTCCTGTGGGGAATCCTGGTGAGCGTAGCGTGAGTGCGGTGTCGCGGTGAGCGAACGGCAGCGGATCGCGCCGGTCCGGGTGGACGCGGTCGGCCACATCTTCGAACGGGGGTCGTGGCGCGTGTCGGCCCCGCTGGTGCGGCCGAGAGAACTCGGTTGTTCATCGGGCTCACCTTTTCACCCGAATGCGCCAGGTCAAGGACCGCCTCGCCGCACGTTCGACACCGGCTTGCCGGTGTTCGTCAACCTCCATCCGTCGCCGTCCCGCTCGGCGTGGCCGAGGGCGTGGAGTTCGTACAGCCGGGCGAGGGCCTCGTCGGGGCCGGTCCCGGCGCGGCGGGCGATCTCCGCGGTGGGTGCCGGCGGGTGGACGGGGAGGGCTTCGAGGACCTGGGCGGCGGCGGGGTCGAGGAGGTCGCGGGGCAGGACGGGGCCGCGTCGGGCGGGGGCGAGGTCGCCGATGGCGCCGACGAGTTCGACGACCTCGTCGGCGTCGGTGACGAGGGTGGCGCCGTCGCGCAGCAGCTCGTGGACGCCGGCGGAGAGGGCGCTGGTGACGGGGCCGGGGACGCCCATGGTGTGGCGGCCGAGGCGGGTGGCGGCGCGGGCGGTGACGAGGGAGCCGCTGCGGTGCCGGGCCTCGACGACGACGGTGCCGCGGGTGAGGGCGGCGTTCTCTATGGGTGCACGGGCTGTGGTGTGACGTGGCACGAGGTGAGCTCGTTGATGCTCTGAGACTCGTTCTCGGGGGGTGTTGCTCTGTGGCGGGTTGTTGCACTGACCGCCAAATCTACGGAGCTGTACATGAGGGCTTTCCCTGTAGATCTTCCCTCGGGGCATCGCTACTGGACTGTCATCGACGATGACCTCCACGTCGTTCCCGTCGCCGATCAGTGGCTTCGCTTCCTTCGCTTCGGACGAAGCCGGGCCGAGCTGACAACCAAGTCGCACGCTGGTGGGGCAGCGTTCTACTTCCGCTGGTGCCTGGCGACAGGACGTGACTGGACAACGGCGGCCCGGGACCTCGGCTTGTTCATGGTCTGGCTCAAGTACACGCCGTCGCGACCAGTCAACGGCTCGACCACCGTGGTGTTCGGCCCGGGAACCAAGCCGGTCCGAGGCGAGCGACGCGTCAACGTGATCCTCACGGCGGTACGCGGCCTGCTGTCCTATGCGGTGTCGGTGGGGGAAGCGCCGCGCTCAGTTCTCGGGCAGCTCTACGAACTGGGCGACAGCCGTGATCTCCCGGCCGAGGCTCAAGGCGAGGACAGCGGCTTGTCCCTCCGGCTCAAGGCCCGGCACCGGCTGCAGGAGCCGGAGGCGGACGTCGACCGGGCCACCGACGAGGAGATGGTCGGCATGCTTCACGGGTGCCACAGCGCCCGCGACCGTCTGATCGTGCTGCTGGACGGACGGGTCGGCCTGCGCCGCGGCCAGATCACGGGCCTGCACCGCAGCGACTGCCATCTGCTGCCCGACTCACGTGCCCTTGGCTGCGACTACGAAGGCGCCCACGTCCACGTCAAGCGCCGAGACAACGCCAACCGCGCATGGTCGAAGTCCAAGAAGGAGTGGATCCAGCCCCTCGACTTCCTCGTCGTCCAGGCCTTCGACCAGTACTTCGACGAACGTCACGAGATCCTCGGCGCCGGGGGCAGCGACTTCCTGCTGGTCAACCTCTTCCGAGAGCCGCTGGGGGCACCGATGCCGCCGGACGCTCTCAACGAGCTGTTCGACCGCCTGAGCCGGCGCGCGAAGCTGTCCCGGAGGGTCACGCCGCACATGGGGCGCCGGGCGTTCGGCAGCAACGTCGCGGATGCCGGCGGCTCGCCCGACGAGGTCCAGGCACTGCTCGGGCAGGATTCCCCGGAGTCGGTCCGTCCCTACCTGATCCCGGACAGGGCCCGGCTGAGGGAGGCCGTCGAACGTGTTCCCTCGCCGCGGGGGCTGCACCGACGGGAGGGCCGGTGATGGCAACGCCTCTGCCTCTCGTCGGAGATCCCGAGGACACCCGGACTCAGGAGATCATCGACGCCCTGGACCCGGAGTTCTTGCAGTTGCTCAGCTGGGACTGGGACCTGCGGGTGATCTTCTATCCGAAGAGCCACCCCGTCCTGGGCATGCCGGACTGCCAGGTCACCGGCTGCGAGAAGGGCACGTACTTCGGCGACCCGATGTGTCTTGGATGCCGGGTCCGCTGGAAGAAGACAGGGCTGCCGTTTAACGAGTTCGTCGCGACGGCGAGAAGGACCTGGCGGTCGATCGGGCAGGAGCCCTGCAGGGTGGCCGGCTGCCAGCGCCCCTGGAAGGGCAAGGGTCCTCTGCTCTGCGATGCCCATCACTTCCAGCGCACCAAGACGCTCAAGCTCTCGCTCGAGGAGTACCTGCAGCATCCGGACGTGAAGCCGCTGCCGGGATTCGGCCGATGCGAGGTCGTCTCCTGTTACCGCACGCGCCACAGTCCGAAGATCGTCCACTGTCACGCCCACCAGAACCGGCTCACCGGGATGATCCGAAGGGGCGAGTTCGACGGGGACGAGGCCGCATGGCGGCTGACCGCATCGGCGGTCGCTGCGGACCGGGAGGTCAGCCTGCGGGGTCTGCCCCGCCGGGTGGTCGCCGAGATCCTCTACGTTCTGCAGGTCCGCACGACGAAGGGGATCCGGACCCGGGACTTCTGGCTGCGGCCTCTGGCCGACCGGCTCCGTGTCCTGCAGACGCCGAGCCTTCAAGAGACCATGGCCATGGACGAGACGGGCCTCGGGGCACAGGTCAGCTCGATCGTCACCGCCGGGCTGACGATCCTCGGGCGCCTGGGGGCGACCCCGGAGACCGAGTGCCGCAAGGACCTCTGGGACCTCACAGTCTTCGGTCACTCCGGCTCCTTGAACTTCACCGCCATCCAGCAACGACCACTGCGCGAAGCGATGAAGATCTGGACCTACGACGACCTCCCTCGGCGGCGAAGCAAGTCGGTCCGGCAACACCTTCAGCAGCACATCGCGGCGATGGCCTTGCTCTCGGAGAGCCTGCGGCTGCAGCGGGACGACGGCGGCCACATCCCGGCTCTTCTGAGCCGCACCGACATGGTCAACTTCTGCAACCGGCTGGCGTTCCTGGCCGAGGACGGCCAGATCAGCCAGCACACCCGGCTGAACGTGATCCGCAAAATCCGGCTGGTCATGGGCCGCATGCGGAGCCTCGGGCTGGCCTCCTCGGGCCAGGTCCTGGAGGGCATGCCCCCGCAGTTCACCCTGTTCCCCGAGGACGTTCCTGACGAGCCGGAGGACACCGAGGCTGGCAGGGATCTGCCGGACGAGGTGATGCGGCAGCTCTGCGACAACCTGGATCTGCTGGAAGAGTCCAGCAGCACGGAAGTCCGGGTCGCCACGGAGCTCATGATCGACACGGGCCGCCGCCCGGACGAGATCTGCACGCTGCCCTGGGACTGCTTGCAGCGGGAACCGGACGGTTCTCCTGTCCTTGTCTACGACAACCACAAGTCCTACCGGCTCGGCCGACGCTTGCCCATCGCCAAGGAGACCGCGGCGGTGATCACAGGACAGCAAGAACGAGTACGGCAACGATTTCCCGACACACCGGTCAGCGAGCTGAAGCTCCTGCCGACCACCCGGGCCAACCCGGAAGGGAAGAAGTCGATCGCTCTGTTCTCCGACACCCACCGCGACTGGGTCGACTCACTGCCGGAGTTCCTGATCCCGGTCGTGGTCCACGACAAAGGGGAGCCGACGACGAAGATGCTTCCCTCCGACAAGTCCAAGATCTTCACCTATGCCTACCGGCACACCTATGCCCAGCGGCATGCCGACGCCGGGGTTCCGCCCGACGTCCTCAAGGAGCTCATGGACCACCGCCAACTGAAAACTACTCAGGGTTACTACCGGGTGAGTCAGGAGCGTCGCCGCGAGGCCGTCAACCGGGTTACTGCCCTGCAGTTCGACCGGCACGGCAACCGCGTCTGGCGCAAGGCACAGAGCCTCCTGGAATCCGAGCACGTGAGGCGAGCGATCGGCGAAGTCGCCACCGCCTACGGAGTCTGCAAGGAGCCGTCCAACGTCGCGGCAGGTGGCCAGAGCTGCCCCCTCCGATTCCGCTGTCTGGGCTGCGAACACTTCAACACGGACGTCTCATACCTGCCCGACCTTGAGGCATATCTCGCTGACCTGCTGCGAAGCCGAGAACGGCTGATGTCCGCGTTCGAAGCAGACGACTGGGCCCGCAGCGAGGCGATGCCCTCCGAGGAGGAGATCCGTCGAGTCCGCCGGCTCATCAATCGCGTCAAGGCTGACCTCGACGACCTGACCCCGGAAGACCGGGCACAGATCGAGCAGGCCATCTCCGTGGTCCGGCGAAGCCGGACAGTGATGCTCGGCATGCCACGCGTCGGCCAGCCACTGCCCGACGTCCGTCCCAGGAGGTCAGCATGAGTTCCGCCATGGCCGACGGCCGCAAAGCCGACTCTGAACGCCGCCGGAAACGCGTGATGGCAGCGATCAAGAACGCGACCAAGGACAACGCCCCAATCAGCGTCTCCTCCATCGCCCGCCAGGCAGGAGTGGATCGCACCTTCCTCTATCGCCACCGCGACCTCCTCGCCCTGGTCCACGCCGCCGAACTCGAACCGTCCCGGAACGACCCGAGCACCGCTTCACCAGTGAGCCTGGCCTCGCTACAGGTCGACCTCGCCAACGCTCACGACCGCAACACCAGACTCGTCTCCCGAGTCCAGCAGCTGGAGAACCGTCTGTCGAAGCTCATGGGTGAACAGACCTGGCGCGAGTCCGGTCTGGGCGCCCCCACGGACATCGAGGAGCTCCAGCGCACGATCACCCGGCTGGAACAGAGGAACGTCGAGCTGGCGTCGAACCTGGAGGAACGGAATGCAGAGCTGGAGGCTGCTCGGGCCGCCAACCGAGAACTGACCCGCTCTCTGAACTTGATGGCGGGATCGGAAAATCGATGATCACCATCCAGAGAGGAACAGACAAGTGCGTTTCACGCCAACGCCCTAACATGGAATGACCGGGCCGCAGGGATCGAGGTTCCTCATGAAGAAGCCGATCGACAAGGTCAAGCGCCAGGAGATCCGCCTCCGGCGGACCCGAAAAGTCACGCCAGAGGAGAGAGAGGGTGCCCTCACTCGCCTTGCGGAGCGCGCGAAGAAGGGGCAGTTTGATCACCTCTTGGATGAGCATCGACAGCACGCCTCCAAGAGGAACCAGTGAAGGCGGCACATCATGCCCACCTCTCCCTGCACCTATCTGATCGACACCTGCGCCGCCTCGACGATCCTGAGCGAAGCTGACCTTCGAGCAGACTGGCACGACCGGCTCACTCAAGGACTCGTGGCCATGTGTCCTGTGATCCTCCTAGAAATGCTGTCCAGCGCGAGAAACCCTGGTGATCGCATCGAACTCCAGGAAGACTTGGACACGCTGTTCGTGCCAGTCTTCTCTGCAGACTTCGCAGACGAAATCGCGTTGGACTTCCAAGAGGAGATAACCAACCACACGTGGCAGCGATCACCCCGCGCAATTGATCTGCTCTGCGCAGCCAACGCCGCCCTTTTTGGGCTTC
The DNA here is from genome assembly GCF_042746075.1 of Streptomyces sp. NPDC058758. NCBI lineage: Bacteria > Bacillati > Actinomycetota > Actinomycetes > Kitasatosporales > Streptomycetaceae > Streptomyces > Streptomyces sp. NPDC058758. Next base: position 118,049 of record NZ_JBHYPS010000011.1, read on the forward strand.
AGACCCTCAGCCTTGACGCCGACTTCGTGCGCATCTCTGAAGCTACAGGACTGGTCAACACTCGGATTCACCGCGACGCGAATCCACTCGCCCAACCTCAGTTCTGGGAGTCCACGACTCCGCAGGCGCCCCTTGGCCAGGTCGCCTAAAGCTGATCACCCGAACTAGCGATTGCACCACACGTGTTGCGCTAGCTACGGTCATCAGAACCGCCACTGAGCTGCGGAAACGAGTTAGCTGAGCCATCGCGACAGCCGCTTGCCCCAGAGAATGGGCGATGACGCGGTTGCGGAGGATGAAGCGGCTGGGGGTGGGGTGGCTTCCGGGTGGGAGTTCGCCGATGAGGAGTCCCTGGTGGCCGATGCGGTCGAGGAGTCCGGCGTGGCCTCGGGGGTAGGGGGTGTCGACGCCGCTGGCGAGGACGGCGGCGGTGGCTCCGCCGGCGGCGAGGGCGCCTCGGTGGGCGGCGCCGTCGATGCCGTAGGCGGCTCCGGAGACGACGACCCAGCCGTGGCGGCTGAGGCCGGTGGCGAGTTCGGCGGCGGTGTGGGCGCCGTAGGGGGTGCAGGCGCGGGCGCCGACGAGGGCCACGGAGCGCAGTGCCCAGGTGCGCAGGGGGGCGGGGCCCCGGATCCAGAGGCCGATGGGCCGGGTGGCGCCGAGGTCGTCGAGCTGGGTGGGCCAGTCGGGGTCGCCGGGGACGAGGAAGCGGCCGCCGAGCCGGGTGATGCGGTCGAGGTCGGCTTCGGGCGCGGTGGTGCGGGCGCGGTGGCGCCAGCCGGCGAGGCGGCGGGGGCCGGTGCCGGGCAGCGGGGGTTCCCGGGGGTCGCGGAGGAGGGCCAGGAGTCGGGTGGCTCCGTGGGTGCGGAGCGCGTGGCCGGCTTGTTCGTCGCCGGGTTCGAGGATGCGGGTGAGGGCAGCGCGGGCGAGGCGTTCGGTGTCGGAGGCAGGGGCGGTGTCGGAGGCAGGGACGGTGTCGGAGGCAGGGGCGGGGGCGGGGGTTTCGGTGGGGTGGTGGTCGGTCACGGTCGGTCTCCGGTGGTGAGGGGGACGCCTCGGGCGATGCCGGTGCGGAGTTCGAGGGCGTGGGCGATGTCGTCGTGGTCGGGGCGGTCGTGTCCGGCGAGGTCGGCGATGGTCCAGGCGACGCGGAGGACGCGGTCGAGGCCGCGGGCGGTGAGGAGTCCTCGTTCGATGTCGCGTTCGGCGTGGGCGAGGGCGCCGGGGGCGGCGAGGTAGCGGGTGCGGAGTTCGTGGCCGGGGATCTCGCTGTTGAGGGTCCAGGGGGTGCCGGTGAGGCGGGCGGTGGTGCGGGCGCGGGCTTCGCGGACGCGGTCGGCGACGGTGGTGGTGGGTTCGCCCCGGCTGCCGCGGCCGAGGAGGTCGTTGCGGGTGACGGGTTCGGCTTCGACGCGGAGGTCGACGCGGTCGAGGAGGGGGCCGGAGAGGCGGGCCTGGTAGCGGCGGACGGCGGAGGGCGGGCATTCGCAGCCGGCGCCGTGGAGGGTGTGGCGGCCGCAGGGGCAGGGGTTGGCGGCGAGGGCGAGGAGGAAGCGGGCGGGGAGGCGGACGACGCCGGCGGCGCGGGCGATGACCACGTGCCCGGATTCGAGGGGCTGGCGGAGGGCGTCGAGGGATTTGGCGGAGAACTCGGGGGCTTCGTCCATGAAGAGGACGCCTCGGTGGGCGAGGGAGACGGCGCCGGGCCGGGGGACGCCGTTCCCGCCGCCGACGAGGGACTGCATGGTGGCGGAGTGGTGGGGCGCGCAGTAGGGGGCGCGGCGGACGAGGGGTTCGCCGGGCGGGAGGATGCCGGCGACGGAGTGGACGGCGGTGACTTCGAGGGATTCCTGTCGGGTGAGGGGCGGGAGGATGCCGGGGAGCCGTTCGGCGAGCATGGTCTTGCCGGCGCCGGGTGGTCCGGTGAGGAGCAGGTGGTGGCCGCCGGCGGCGGCGATCTCCAGGGCGCGGCGGGCGGTGTGCTGTCCGGCGACATCGGCGAGGTCGGGGCCTTCGCCGGGGTCGGGGGCGAGTCCGGTGCCGATGCCGGCGCCGGGGACGAGGAGTCCGGCGAGCATGGCGTCGGGCCGGCCGTGTTCCGCGGGGTCCTCGTCGGGGACGGGTTCGCCGGTGAGGACGGCGATGAGCTGGCGGAGGGTGCGGACGCCGAGGACGGAGACGCCGGGGACGAGGGAGGCTTCTCCGGCGGTCTGCTCGGGGACGACGACCTGGTGGTATCCGGCGTCGGCGGCGGCCAGGACGGCGGGGAGGATGCCGCGGACGGGGCGGATGCGTCCGTCGAGGCCGAGTTCGCCGATGAGGACGAGGTCGGCGATGGAGCGCGGGTCGATGCGTTCGGCCGCGCCGAGGACGCTCGCGGCGATGGCGAGGTCGAATCCGCTGCCGGATTTGGGGACGGAGGCGGGGCTGAGGCCGACGGTGAGTTTCTTCTGGGGCCATTCGGCTCCGGAGTTGACGAGGGAGGCGCGGACGCGGTCGCGGCTCTCGCTGAGGCTCTTGTCGGGGAGGCCGACGAGGGTGAAGGCGGCGACGCCGGGTTCGAGGTCGGCCTGGACCTCGACGACGACGCCTTCGACGCCGACGAGGGCGACGGAGCAGGTGCGGGCGAATCCCATCTCAGGCCACCCCCCGGGCGTGGGTGAGGACGGGGGCGCCGCGGCGGGGCAGGACGATGCCGATGAGGTCGATGCGGACGCCGCCCGCGGGGGGCGGGGTGCCGGTGTGGTCGAGCCAGCAGGCGGCGAGGTGCAGGAGCCGGGCGGTCTTGTGCGGGGTGACGGCGGCCATGGGGTGTTCGAAGGCGCCGATCCTTCGGGTCTTGACCTCGCAGATGACGAGGGTCTTGCCGTCGCGGGCGACGATGTCGATCTCTCCCGCCCGGCCGTGGCGCCAGTTGCGGGCGAGGATGTGCAGGCCGGTCTCGGTGAGCCGGCGGGCCGCCAGTTCTTCTCCGTACCGTCCGAGTGCTTGGGTCGCGTTCATGGGACCACCTCCGTCACCGACTGTGACGGAGGTGGCGCCGGGCGTGTGCGGGGCTGTGGACGAGTGGGCGGTCGCGGGAGACCGGCTCACTCACACGGGTGAGAGGAGCGGGGTCAGCTGCCGGGCAGTTCGAGGTCGCTCTTGTTGAGCTCCTCGATGTTGACGTCCTTGAAGGTGAGGACGCGGACCTGCTTGACGAACCTGGCGGGCCGGTACATGTCCCAGACCCAGGCGTCGGCCATGCTGACTTCGAAGAAGACCTCGCCCTGGACCGAGTGCACCTGCATCTCGTAGTCGTTGGTGAGGTAGAAGCGGCGCTCGGTCTCGATCACGTATTTGAACAGCCCGACGACGTCGCGGTACTCCCGGTAGAGCTTCAGCTCCATCTCGGTCTCGTACTTCTCGAGGTCCTCGGCGCTCATGGCATGTTCCCCTTCAGCCGTGCGTCCCCCTATTGTGCGCCAGCCGCGCGTGCCCCTAAACGATTTCCGGGGCGAGAACGACGGGCGTGCTGGGGGGTCCCTCGTCGAGCAGCGTGCGCAGCAGCTCGGCGAGCCTGATGGGGTACACGGTCTCATGGGCCGCCGACAGTTCGGCGGAGGTCCACCATCTCAGGCCGGAGAGGCTGCGGGTCTCCAGTCGGGTGAGGGCCTGGGGGCCGGGTACGGGGCCGGTGTGGCGGGTGCGGGCGAGGTAGTACCACTCGTCCTGGTCCCAGCGGCGGCCGGCGAAGGGGAACGAGCAGCGGCGGCGCCAGAGGACGGGGCCGAGTTCGACGTCGGTGAGGCCGGTCTCCTCGGCGAGTTCGCGCAGGGCGGCCTGGGCGCGGGTCTCGTCGCCCTCCAGTCCGCCGCCGGGGGTGAACCACCAGGTGTCGGTGGGGTCGTCGGGTTCGTGGCCGTGCATGAGCAGGACGCGGTCGTCGGGGTCGAGCAGGATCACCCGCGCGACCTGCCGGACCGTGTCGCCGGCCGCGCCCGTGTCGCCGGAACCCGGGCCCGTACCGCCGGAACCGGGACCCGCGCCCCCGGAACCCGGGCCCGCACCGCCCGAGCCCGGGCCCACGCCCGTAGCGCCCGGAGCGGAGCCCGTACCGCTCGTCATGCCTTCACCTTCTCCCGGGCGGGCTTGCGGCGCCCTGCCAGCAGCTTGGCCAGGGGGCCGTGGGCGGCGCCGGCGAGGATGAGGAAGGCGCCGGCGGCGATGGCGGTGAGGAGGAGGCCGACGGGGCCGGGGGTGGAGACGCCGCCGGGGAGGGCGGCGAAGGCGGCCGGCCGGTCCACGAGGCCGCCGTCGAGCGGCCAGACGACGGAGTCGACGCGGGCGACGACGGTGGCGCGGGGCACCGAGCCCTGGGCGGCGTCCTCCAGGTGGCTGCGGGAGTCGAGGGAGGTGGTGCGGTCGTCGCCGAGGAGGAAGAGGCTGTCCTCGGGGACGGTGGCGTGGAACTCCTCGGGGACGACGCCGCCCGCGCCGCCCGTCCCGGACTCCAGGTAGGGCTCGTCGATCGGGGTGCCGTTGACGGTGAGGCGGCCGTCGGTGCCGCAGCAGGCGACGGTGTCGCCGCCGATGCCGACGACCCGCTTGACCATGGTGGCGCCGCCCCACAGCGGGTCCTTGAAGACGACGACGTCGCCGCGTCGCACCTCGTCGCCGTCGATCCGCTGGGCGAGGACCTTGGAGCCGGTGGCGAGGGTGGGGGCCATGGAGCCGGTGGGGACGGTGTAGGGCTGATAGAGCAGGGCTCCGCCGGCGAAGCCGCCGAGGAAGAGCAGAAAGCCGACGGCCACGGCCAGCCCGGACAGCACGCTGCCGAGCCGGCCGTGGCCGTCGCGGTTCTCGGTCGTTCCGCTCATGTGCACCCCAGAGGTCTGTCGACGGTCTGGGACGGCACCCTACCCGCGGGAAGCTACTCGGCGGTATGCCGTGCGGCCCGCTTCCTCCGGCGCCAGAGCACCAGGGGGAGGGCTCCGGCGAGGCCTGCCGCAGCCGGGGCCATCGCCGGGGCGGCGGCGGCCGGGTCGAGGCCGGGCTGGTCGAAGACGTCCGGGACCGGGAGGGTGGCCCAGCGGGTGATCGGCCAGGCGACGACCACGGCGCGGCCGACGACCTGGTCGTTGGCGATGGTGCCGCCGCCGGGGAGTTCCTGGTGGAAGCGGGAGTCGAGCGAGTTCTGCCGGTTGTCGCCCATGACCCAGATGCGGTCCTGGGGGACCTTGATCGGGCCGAAGGAGTCCTGGCAGGGGACGGAGCCGGGGTAGAGGTAGGCGGTCTCGTCGAGTTCCTTGCCGTTGAGGACGACCTTGCCGCCCTCCTTGCAGGAGACGGTGTCGCCGCCGACCGCGATGACCCGCTTGATGAGGTCCTTCTCCTCGGCGGACGGCATGAGGCCGATGAAGCTGAGGAACTTCTGGACCGCGTTGGGCTTGGGGGTCTCGGCGGTCTCCAGCCAGCCGCCCGGGTCGTGGAAGACGACGACCTCGCCGCGCTCGGGCTCGGAGCCGAACCAGGGGGTCAGCTTGTCGACGAGGACCCGGTCGCCCTTCTTCAGGGTGTTCATCATCGATTCCGAGGGAATCGAGAACGCCTGCACCAGGAAGGTCTTGATGAGCAGGGCGAGGATCAGCGCGATGCCGATGAGGAGGGGCAGCTCCTTCCAGAAGGAACGCTGCCTGGGCCGCGCGTCCGTCCCCTCGGTGCTCCCGGCGTCGTCGGTCCCGTCGCCGTGGTCCGGCCGGTCGCCGGACGGCGGCGTGCCGCCGCTGTTGTTCTCTTCCGTCACGTTCTCACCTCTGGCCCCGTCGGCCCTGTCCTCGGGCCCGTCGTGTCCGGAACGTGCGCCGACGGCCACTTCCCCCACATCCACTCCTCACTCCGTGCAACTGCCCGTCCCGGAACAGGGACAGGCCCGCCACTCCCATAACGAGCAGGAGTTCCGCAGGGGTCGGCGGCCAGGGCATTCCGTTCACGTTCCGCGAGGACACACTATGCGACATGCCGAGCGCGGTCTCGGAGGTCGCACGTCCGTCCGGCACGGCGGCGAAGGTGTCCCGCTCCTCCAGGCCGCGCCAGTGGCCGAGCGGCCAGGCGATCGCCACGGCGCGGCCCACGACCTGTTCCTCGGCGACGGTGCCCCGGCCCGGCTCGTCCAGGTGGTAGCGCGAGTCGGCGGAGTCGGAGCGGTGGTCGCCGAGGACGAAGATCCGGCCCTCGGGGACCTTCACGTCGAAGGGGATCGTGGAGGGCTTGTCGCCGGGGTTGAGGTACGGCTCGTCCACCGGGACGCCGTTGACGGTGATCCGCCCGTCGTCGCCGCAGCAGCGGACGGTGTCGCCGCCGACCGCGATCACCCGCTTGATGAGGTCCCGTTCGTCGGCGGAGGGCATCAGGCCGATGAAGGTCAGCGCCTGCTTGACCTGCTTGATGCCGACGGGGTCGTCGGCGGCGGGGGCGGGCTCCTGGTGGAGCCAGTTGCCGGGGTCCTTGAAGACCACGACGTCCCCGCGCCGGGGCTCGGAGCCGAACCACGGGGTGAGCTTGTCGACGACCACCCGGTCGTGGATGCGGATCGTCTGCTCCATGGAGCCGGAGGGGATGACGAACGCCTGGACGAGGAAGGTCTTGAGGACGAGCGCGATCAGCACCGCGACGCCGACGAGGATGGGGATCTCCCGGAGGGCGGAGCGCTGCCGGCGGCGCTTGACCTTGCGGGCGAGCCTGCGGCGTTCGGCGCGGCCGGGCGGCGGCGCGTCGGTGCCGCCCGGTTCGCCGGCCGCCCGGCGGCCGCGGCTACCCATGTCCCCTCCCCCGCGGGCCGGTCGGGTGTCCGCCGGCCGGGGGCGCCGGTACGGAGTCGTACGCGTCGGTCTCGGTCACGGTGGTCCAGCGGCCGAAGGGCCAGACGGTCCAGTCGGCGCGGCCGACGACCCGGTCGACGGGGACGACGCCGCCACCGGGGCTGCCGAGGTGGTCACGGGAGTCGCTGGACTGGCTGCGGTGGTCGCCCATCACCCAGAGGGTGCCCGGGGGGACGACGATGTCGAAGGGCACGTCGGAGGGGCGGTCGCCGGGGGTGAGGTACGGCTCCTGGACGCGGGCGCCGTTGACGGTGATCCGGCCGGTGCCGTCGCAGCAGACGACCCGGTCGCCGCCGACGCCGACGACCCGCTTCACGAAGTCGGTCTCGTCGGGGGCCGCGAGCCCGAGGGCGGCGGCCGTGTCGTGGAGCAGGCCGGTGACGGGATCGCCCGCCGGCTCCTCCTGGACGAAGGATCCGGTGCCGTCGAAGACGACGACGTCGCCGCGGCGCGGCTCGCTGCCGAAACGGTACGCCAGCTTGTTGACCATGATCCGGTCCCCGACCTGGAGGGTGGGTTCCATGGAGCCGCTGGGGATCAGGAAGGGCTGGGCCACGAAGTGGCTGAGGAGCAGCAGGAAGACCACGCAGGCGGCGCCGAGCAGGCCCGTCCTGCGCCAGGAGGGGCCTGAGGGGTCGCGTCCGGAGCCGGTGTCCGGGTCCTCCTCGGGCTCCTCGGAAACGCGCACGGAGCGCGACCCGTCGTCCGGGGCCGGATCCGTCGGGGGATCGGCCGGGGAGGAGGGGTCGCGCTCCGTGTGCTGTGCTTCGGTGTCCATCGGGGGGTGAGCCTATCCGGCCCGCCTGTACGGGGAGCGTGAAGCGTCGCGCGAGGGGTGAGCCGGAGCTCAGTTGTCGCGCTTCTCCTTGATCTTCGCGGCCTTGCCGCGCAGCTCGCGGAGGTAGTAGAGCTTGGCGCGACGGACGTCACCGCGGGTCACGAGCTCGATCTTCTCGAAGATCGGGCTGTTGACCGGGAAGGTGCGCTCGACGCCGACGGAGAACGAGACCTTGCGGACGGTGAAGGTCTCGGAGACGCCGGAGCCCTGGCGGCGGATGACGACGCCCTTGAACTGCTGGATGCGGGAGCGGTTGCCCTCGATGACGCGCACGTGGACGTTCACGGTGTCGCCGGGACGGAAGGCGGGCAGGTCGGAGCGGAGGGAAGCCGCGTTCACCTGGTCGAGCAGGGAGGCCATGGAGGTCTCTTTCCTCGCCGATGCCACAGGTCATCAGCGGTGACGTACGAATCATGGGAGTGCCGTACGGTCGATGGCGGGCGGCTCCCCCTGTGGCAGGGGCGCGCGCCGGACGTACGGCGGTCGCCTATTCTTCCACGCCCTCGACCCTGCGCCAAAATCGGCCGCCGGGCTCGGGGGCCCAGCCGAGGATCGAGAGGGTCTCGCGGTCCTTCTTGTCGAAGGCGGCGGGGTCGCAGCGCTCGATGAGGTCGGGCCGGTTGGCGGCGGTGCGGCGGAAGGCCTCGTCGCGGCGCCAGCGGGCGATCTTGCCGTGGTGGCCGCTGACCAGCACGTCGGGGATGGCGTGGCCGCGCCACTCGGGGGGCTTGGTGTAGACGGGGCCTTCGAGGAGGTTGGCCATGGCGCCGGGGGCGAAGGAGTCGTCGCGGTGCGACTCGGCGTTGCCGAGGACGCCGGGCAGGAGGCGGGCGACGGCCTCGGTGATCACCAGGACGGCGGCCTCGCCGCCGGCGAGCACGTAGTCGCCGATGGAGACCTCGTAGACCGGCACGCGGGTGGCGTACTCGTCCATCACCCGGCGGTCGATGCCCTCGTAGCGGGCCGGGGTGAAGATCAGCCAGGGCCGTTCGGAGAGCTCGACGGCGAGTTCCTGGGTGAAGGGGCGGCCGCTGGGGGTGGGGACGACGAGGACGGGGCCGTGGGCTCCGGCGTCGTAGCCGTCGGCGAGGGTCTGGTCGAGGGCCTCGCCCCAGGGCTCGGTCTTCATGACCATGCCGGGGCCGCCGCCGTAGGGGGTGTCGTCGACGGTGTTGTGCCGGTCGTACGTCCACCGGCGCAGGTCGTGGACGTGGACGTCGAGCTGTCCGCGGGCGCGTGCCTTGCCGACGAGGGAGACGTTCAGCGGTTCGAGGTACTCGGGGAAGATCGTGACGACGTCGAGCCTCATGCCTGGCCGTCCTCTTCGGCGTCCTCCGCGGACTCGTCGTCGCGGGCGGAGGCGATCTCGGCGCGGTCGTCGATGAGGCCGGGCGGCGGGTCGATGACGGCCCGCTGGTTCTCCAGGTCGATCTCGGTGACGATCTGCTCGACGAAGGGGATCATCAGCTCGGTGCCGTCGGGGCGTTCCACGATGAACAGGTCCTGCGAGGGCAGGTGGGAGATCTCGGTGATGACGCCGATCTCGGTGCCGTCGGCGAGGACCACGTCGAGGTCGACGAGCTGGTGGTCGTAGTACTCGTCCTCCTCCTCGGGGAGTTCCGCCGGGTCGACCTCGGCGATGAGGAGGGTGTTGCGGAGCGCTTCGGCGGCGTTGCGGTCGCGGACGCCCTCGAAGCGGAGGAGCAGCCGGCCGCTGTGCACCTTGCCGGACTCGATGGTCAGCGGACCGGCGGAGGCCGGGTCGGTGAGCAGGACGGCGCCGGGAGCGAGCCGCAGTTCGGGCTCGTCGGTGCGCACCTCCACGGTGACGTCGCCCCTGATCCCGTGGGCGCGGCCGATCCGCGCGACTACCAACTGCACTGGATGAACTCTTCCTGTCGTACGGCAACGGGCCGGGGTGGGCGGTCTGCCCTCCCCGGCCCGTGCCGGTGTCAAACTTTCAGCGGACCTGGTCCACGTCGACGAGGTCGACGCGGATGCCACGGCCGCCGATGGCGCCCACGACGGTGCGCAGCGCGCGAGCGGTGCGGCCGTTGCGGCCGATCACCTTGCCGAGGTCGTCGGGGTGGACCCGGACCTCCAGCACGCGGCCGCGACGCAGGTTGCGCGAGGCGACCTGCACGTCGTCGGGGTTGTCGACGATGCCCTTCACGAGGTGCTCGAGAGCCTCCTCGAGCATGATCAGGCCTCGGTGGTGGACTCGGCCTCGGCCTCGTCCGCCTTCGCCTTCTTGGCCTTCGGGGTGATGGCCTCACCCTTGTCCTCGGCACCCTCGAGCGCCTTGGCGAACTCGTCGAAGGAAGCGCGCTTCTCTTCCTTGGTCGCCGGGGCGAGCAGCGGCTTCTCCGGGGCGGGGAGGCCCTTGTGCTTCTGCCAGTCGCCGGTGAGCTTCAGGATGGCGAGGACGGGCTCGGTCGGCTGGGCGCCGACGGAGAGCCAGTACTGCGCGCGCTCGGAGTCGACCTCGATGCGCGACGGGTTGTACGTCGGGTGGTAGAGGCCGATCTCCTCGATCGCGCGGCCGTCACGGCGGGTGCGCGAGTCGGCGACGACGATGCGGTAGTGCGGCTGGCGAATCTTGCCGAGGCGCTTGAGCTTGATCTTGACTGCCACTGGAGTGGTGTCTCCTGGTCTTGACGTGGTGGGGCACTTGAGATGCCACGTGGGGTTGCGGTACTCGGGTGCCCGATGGACGCGTCAGCCGGAGGAGAGAGGGGTCCTGTGCGACTGTCGAGTACAGCTGTCCATTGTGCCACACGCCGCCGCGCCGCTCGCCGCCGGGTCAGCCGGCGGCGCCCACCGTCTCGGGGATCCGGAAGGGCTTGCCGCAGCCGCCGCACACGATCGGGGCCTGGGCGAGCACCGAGGGCACCACGCGCACGTTGCGCCCGCAGTCGCAGACGGCCTTGACGCGGACGCCGCCGCCCGAGGAGCCGTGCCGGGCGGCCGGTCCGCGGAAGGAGCGCTTGGTGTCGGAGGCCGTGGCGACCGTGTGCGCCTTGAGGGCTCGCTGGAGCCGCTCGATGGTGGGCCGGTACCGCCGCTTCGCCTCGGGGTTGAGCGTGACCAGGGAGAAGCCGCTGCTGGCGTGCGGCTCCTCGGGATGGTCGAGGCCCATCTCCTCGGCGATCGCGAGGAATCTGCGGTTGTGGTAGCGGCCGGCGCGGGAGGTGTCGCGGACACCCCGGGCGGCGGCGATGCCGTGGACTGCCTCGTGGAGCAGTCGCTCGAAGGAGAGTTCGGCGCCGCAGGCGGACGAGGACTCTCCGATCAGGGACTCGGGCGCGGCGAGGTCCGGCAGCTCGGGGTGGTGCCGCTGAATGTCGGCCCACGCCTGCGCCAGCTCTGCGGCGAGGACAGGTGGTGTCGTGCTCACGTCGGGTACAACGAGCCGGATCGCCTCCGGGTTCCATTCCGGGGCAACTCAAATATTTTGCACGTACCCGTCAGTCGGTGGCGAGGCGTCCACAGCTGGTGCACAGCGGCGCATACGCCCCGGCGCGCGGTCGTGTCACGCGCGCCGGAGCGGTGTGGGAGGGGACACTACCGGGCCGGTGCCCGAGTTCGGGCACCGGCCCCCTCCCGCGCGGGCGCGCGCCCCCGCGCCCCGTGCGCCGGGGCGCGCGGGGGTGGCCCGAACTCGTCCGGAGTCGTCCGGCGCGAGCACTGGACGCCGGGCGCGAAGCGCAGTTCCCTGACTACGGGGGGCTGTCGTCCGGCACGGAATGGGGCCTGATCCATGACACCTACGCTCGTCCCGCACCACCCCGCGCGCGACTGGGCCGAGATCCAGGAACGGATGCTCGTCCCGCTCTACGAGGCGGCCTACGAACGCCTCGGCGTGGGCCCCGGCACCCGCCTGCTGGGCCTGGACTGCGGCACCGGCCTGGCCCTGCTGATGGCGGCGGCGCGGGGCGCCTCGGCCGCCGGGGCGGAGCGGGACCACGCGCGCGTGGAGCTGGCCAGGGCCCGGCTCCCCGAGGCCGTACGGGTCACCCCGGACGTGCCGGGCGACGGCCCGTACGACGTGGTCACCGCCTTCCACGCGGCCGACCGCACCTCCTTCGGGCCGGCCGACCTCACCCGGGCGGCCCAACCGGACACGGCGGTCGTGCTGGCCGGCTGGGGACCGCCGGAGCGGTGCGCGACGGAGCCGCTGCTGCGGCTCGCGGACCGGCTGGCGGAGCGGCGCCCCTCCCCCGGTGCCGACCTGGGCGCACTCGCCGTGCGGGCCGGGCTGCGGCCGGTCGGCGCGGGGCGGGTCTCCTGCCCCTTCGGGTACGCCGACGAGGCGAGCGCGGTGCGCGGGCTGCTGTCCACCGGGGCCTTCGACGCGGCCGTGCGGCTCACCGACCTCCCGCAGGTGGAGAAGGAGATCGAGGAGGCCCTGGCCCCGTACCGGCGTCCCGACGGCACGGTGTGGATGCCGAACGTCTTCCGGTACGTCGTCGCACGCGTGGCATAGGGGCCGCGTCCGGCACGGGGCCGGGCCGCTCGGCACGGGGCCGGGCGCCTCGCACGGGCTCCCGGGCGAGGGCTTCACGCGGGCTTCGTCCCGGGCGGGCGCCTCGCACGGGCTCCCGGGCGGGGCTTCAGACGGGCTTCGTCCCGGCCGGGCGCCTCGCACGGGCGTCTCGGGCGAGGGCTTCGGGCGGGCTTCTCGTCCCGGGCGGGCGTCTCGGGCGAGGGCCTCAGGCGGGCGGCTCCGGGTTGGGGCCGACGCCCGGCTCGGGGGCGTTCGGGTCCGGGCGTGCGATGCCCGCCGCGCGGTAGGCCTCCGCCTCCTCCAGCGTCTCGTTGGCGAGCAGCGCGGCGCTGAGGGCGTCGAGCTTGTCGCGGTGCTCGCGCAGGAGGCGCACGGCGTCCTCGTAGCACTCGTCGACGATCCGGCGCATCTCGGCGTCGACGGTGTCGAGGGTCGCGGGGGCGGCGGAGAGGCCGTACGCCTGCTGGGCGTCGCTCGGGATGGCGGTGAGCCGGCCGACGGTCTCGCTCATGCCCCAGCGGCCGACCATGCCGCGGACGATGTGGGTGACCTGTTCGAGGTCGCTCTCGGCGCCGGTGGTGATGACGCCGAAGACGACCTGCTCGGCCGCCATCCCGCCGAGGGCGCCGATGATCCGGCCCCGCAGATACTCCTCCGTATAAGCGTATTTGTCGGCGTCGGGTGTGGACAACGTGACGCCGAGGGCGCGGCCGCGGGGCACGATGGTGATCTTGCGGACGGGGTCGGCGCCGGGCTGGAGCATGCCGAGGAGGGCGTGGCCGCTCTCGTGGTAGGCGGTGCGGCGGCGTTCCTCCTCGGGCATGACGAGGGGGCGTTCGGCGCCGAGCTGGACCTTCTCCAGGGCGTCGGAGAGGTCGGACTGGGTGACGGCCTTCTGTGCGCGCTTGACGGCCAGGAGGGCGGCCTCGTTGGCGAGGTTGGCGAGTTCGGCGCCGGTCATGCCGGGGGTGGTGCGGGCGACCTGCTCCAGGTCGACGTCCTTGGCGAGCGGGATCTGCCGGGTGTGGATCCTGAGGATGGCCTCGCGGCCGCCGCGGTCGGGCGGGTTGACGTGGACGATCCGGTCGAAGCGGCCGGGGCGGGTGAGGGCCGGGTCCAGGACGTCGGCGCGGTTGGTGGCGGCGAGGACGATGACGCCCTCGGAGCCGGTGAAGCCGTCCATCTCGGTGAGGATCTGGTTGAGGGTCTGCTCGCGTTCGTCGTGGCCGCCCATGCCGGAGCCGCCGCCGCGGGCCCGGCCGATGGTGTCGATCTCGTCGATGAAGATGATCGCGGGGGCGACCTTGCGGGCCTCGGCGAAGAGCTCGCGGACCCGGGAGGCGCCGACGCCGACGATCATCTCGATGAACTCGGAGGCCGAGGCGGAGAAGAAGGGCACCCCGGCCTCGCCGGCGACGGCCCGCGCGAGGAGGGTCTTGCCGGTGCCGGGAGGGCCGGCGAGGAGGACGCCGCGCGGCATCTTGGCGCCCATCTCGCGGTAGGCCTGCGGGTTCTTCAGGAAGTCGACGACGTCGTTGAGTTCGCCCTCGACCTCGTCGATGCCGGCGACGTCGGCGAAGGTGGTGCGCCTGCCGCCCTCCACCTCGACGGGCTTCGGCGGCTGCTTGCGGCCGAGCATGCCGCCGGCGCCGCCCATGCCGGCGCTCATCCGGCGGGCGATGAAGACCCAGAGGAGGACGAGGAGCAGCATCGGGGCGAGCGAGAGGAGGAGGTTGGAGAGGAAGGAGCGTTCCTGCACCACGGGTTCGGCGGTGACGGTCACCTTCTGCTTGGTCAGCTGCGCCCACAGGTCGTCGTCGGCGAAGGCGGGGCGCTGGGTCTGGAACTTGGTGTAGTCGCCCTTGCCGTCGGGCACCGGCTGCTTCTCCTTCAGCTGGCCCTGGATGGCGTCGCCCTTGGAGTAGATCTTGGTGACGTTCCCCGCGGCGACCTGCTTGTCGAACTCGGTGTACGAGATCGTCGGCCCGTCGCCCTCGTTGAAGAACGACAGCACGATGTTGGCGATCAGGTACACGGCGAGTGCGGTGAGGACGAGGCTGCCCCAGCCCCCCGGCATCCGCTTCTTCGGCGACGGGGGCGGCGGAGCCCCTTCCGAGCGCCAGGGCTGGTCGGTCCGGTCGCGCGGGGGTACGGGGTTGGCCACTGGGCTCTCCTCGGGGCGGCAGTGGCCCCAGTATCGAAGATCATGACAAAGGAGGCATTCCGGGTGGTCCGGGCGGACGAAGAAGGGCCCGGGGCGGTTTCGGTGAGACGAAACCGCCCCGGGCCCTTCGAGCCGACGGGTGGGCGACGGGTGTCAGCCCATGAACTTCTTGAACTCGTCCGGGAGCTCGAAGTCCTGCGGGCCCTGGCCGGCGCCCGGCAGCCCGAAGGCGCCGCCCTGCTGGGCCTGCTCCCGCCTCTCCTGGGCCGCCTGCTCCTCGGCCTTCCGCTTCATCGGGTTGCCGCTCTTGCGCTTGCCCTTGGCCTGCTTGACCTGCTTCTTCTGCCGGCCGGGGCCGCCGCCCATGCCCGGGATGCCGGGCATGCCGGGCAGGCCGCCGCCCTGGGCCATGCGGGACATCATCTTGCGGGCCTCGAAGAACCGCTCGACCAGGCCCTTCACGGCGCTGACCTCGACGCCGGAGCCCTTGGCGATGCGGGCGCGGCGGGAGCCGTTGATGATCGTCGGGTCCTGGCGCTCGGCCGGGGTCATCGACTTGATGATGGCCGCGGTGCGGTCCACCTCGCGCTCGTCGATGTTGGCGATCTGCTCCTTCATCTGGCCCATGCCGGGCAGCATGCCGAGGAGCTTGGAGATGGAGCCCATCTTGCGGACCTGCTCCATCTGGGCGAGGAAGTCGTCCAGGGTGAAGTCCTGGCCCTTCTTCGACGCGAGCTTCGAGGCCATCTTGGCGGCCTCTTCCTCGTCGAAGGTCTGCTGGGCCTTCTCGATGAGCGAGAGCATGTCGCCCATGCCGAGGATGCGGGACGCCATGCGGTCCGGGTGGAACGCGTCGAAGTCGTCCAGCTTCTCGCCGTTGGAGGCGAACATGATCTGCTTGCCGGTGACGTGCGCGATGGAGAGCGCGGCACCGCCGCGGGCGTCGCCGTCGAGCTTGGAGAGCACCACGCCGTCGAAGCCGACGCCGTCGCGGAAGGCCTCGGCGGTGTTGACCGCGTCCTGGCCGATCATGGCGTCGACGACGAAGAGGATCTCGTCGGGGCCGACGGCGTCGCGGATGTCCGCGGCCTGCTGCATCAGCTCCTGGTCGATGCCCAGGCGGCCGGCGGTGTCGACGATGACGACGTCGTACAGCTTGGTGCGCGCGTACTCGATGGAGTCCTTGGCGACCTGGACCGGGTCGCCGACGCCGTTGCCCGGCTGCGGGCCGTAGAAGGCGACGCCCGCGCGGTCGGCGACGACCGAGAGCTGGTTGACGGCGTTGGGGCGCTGGAGGTCGCAGGCGACGAGCAGCGGCGAGTGGCCCTGCCCCTTCAGCCAGAGGCCGAGCTTTCCGGCGAGGGTGGTCTTACCGGCGCCCTGGAGACCGGCGAGCATGATCACGGTGGGCGCGGTCTTGGCGAACCGCAGCCGGCGGGTCTCGCCGCCGAGGATCGAGATCAGCTCGTCGTTGACGATCTTGATGACCTGCTGGCTGGGGTTCAGCGCCTTGGAGACCTCGGCGCCGAGGGCCCGCTCCTTGACGTTCTTGATGAACGCGCGGACGACCGGCAGGGCGACGTCGGCCTCGAGGAGGGCGATACGGATTTCCCGGGCCGCGCTGTCGATGTCCTGCTCGGAGAGGCGGCCTTTGCCCCGGAGGGACTTGAAAGTCGCGCTGAGGCGGTCGGAAAGCGTATCGAACACGGTGGTCGCGATCCTCGGGTCGGGGCGGATGGTCGCCACCCAGGGTATCCGGAGCCGGGCGGGCGCTGTCCTCGCCGGTCGGATCGGCCGGCGAGGTCCTGCTCACCCCAGCGCCGCCTCCAGTGCCCGGGCCAGGTCGATCGCCTCCTCGTCCGGGAGGAGGGAGCCGTCGGGACGGGTCACGTACAGGGTGTCCACGGCGTTGGCGCCGAGCGTGGAGACGTGGGCGCTGCGGACGCGGACCGCCGCCCCCTCCAGGGCCCGGCCGATGCGGTGGAGGAGGCCGGGGGCGTCCTGGGCGCGGACCTCCAGGACGGTGGCGAGGCGGGAATCGGCGGGGGCGACGGTGACGCGGGGCGGCGGGGCCGGGACGCCGCGGCGGCGCGGGTAGGCGGCCTCGCGCTCGGCGAGGCGGGCGGGGATGTCGAGGGAGCCGTCGAGGGCGCGCAGCAGGTCGGCGCGGAGCCGGTGGCCCTGGGGCAGGGAGCCGTACTCGGCGGCGACCCGCCAGGCGAGGACGAGGACGGAGCCGGGGCCGGAGCCGAGTTCGGCGGGGAGTTCCACGGCGCGCAGGTCGGCGGCGCGGACGGTGAGCCGGTGGAGGGCGAGGACGCCGGCGACGGCGGGCAGGACGCCGGGCTGGTCGGGCAGGGCGACGAGGAGTTCGGCGCCGACGGCTTCGGGCTCGTCGGGGTCGAGGGGCTGCTCGCCCCGGGTGTGGAGGGCGAGGGCGGGTTCGCCGGTGCGCAGGGCCTCGACGGCGAGCCGTTCCTGTTCGGCGCTGGGGGCGGCGGCCTCGGGGTCGGGCAGCGGCTCGCCGGCGAGGACGCCGGTGACGCGTTTGACGAGGTCGGCGACGAGGGAGGCGCGCCAGGCGGACCAGGCGGCGGGTCCGGTGGCCAGCGCGTCGGCCTCGGTGAGGGCGTGGAGGAGTTCGAGGGTTCCGACGGTGCCGACGGCGGCGGCGACGGACTGGACGGTGGCGGGGTCGTCGAGGTCGCGGCGGGTGGCGGTCTCGACGAGGAGGAGGTGGTGGCGGACGACGGTGGCGACGGTGGCGGTGTCGGTGCGGTCGAAGCCGATGCGGGCGGCGAGGTCGCGGGCGATGGTCTCGCCGGCGACGGAGTGGTCGCCGGGCCAGCCCTTGCCGATGTCGTGGAGGAGGGCGGCGACGAGGAGGAGGTCGGGCCGGCCGACGCGGCGGGTGAGGGAGGCGGCGCGGACGGCGGTCTCGACGAGGTGGCGGTCGACGGTCCAGGTGTGGACGGGGTTGCGCTGGGGGCGGTGGCGGACGCGTTCCCAGTCGGGCAGCAGGCGGGTGACGATGCCCTCGGCCTCCAGGGCCTCCCAGACGGGGACGGCGGGGGCGCCGGCGCCGAGGAGGGTGACGAGGGCCTCGCGGGCCTCGGCGGGCCAGGGCACGGGCAGCGACTTGGCGGTGGCGGCGAGCCGTCGTACGGCGTGCGGGGAGAGCGGCAGGCCGTGCTGGGCGGCCGCGGCGGCGGCGCGGAGCGGGAGGGCGGGGTCGTGTTCGGGGCGGGCGGTGAGGGCGAGGACGGCCTCGGCGTCCATCTCGACGACGCCTTCGGCGAGCGGGGTGCGCTCGACGGGCTGTTTCCGCTCGCCGGAGCGGCCGCCGAGGAGGGTGCGGAGCCGGGGGCGGGCGGAGCGGGCCTTGAGGACGCGGCCGACCTCGCGCCAGGTGACGTCGGAGGCGTACGCGACGGTGCCGGCGGCCTCGTAGACCTCGCGGAGCAGGGTGTCGGCGTCGAGGAGTCCGAGCTCCTTCGCGACGGCGTCCTGTTCCTGGAGGGCGAGGCGGTCGGTGGCGCGGCCGGTGGCGAGGTGGAGGGCGTCGCGGGCGTCGAGGAGGCGGCGGCGGGCGGTGTCGAGGCCGTCGCGGGGGGCGTCGGCGAGCCAGGAGGCGGCGACGGCGCGCAGGGCCTGGACGTCGCGGAGGCCGCCGCGGGCCTCCTTGAGGTCGGGTTCGAGGAGGAAGCGGAGCTCGCCGGCCCGTTCGGCGCGGTCGCGGCAGAGTTCGGCGAGTTCGGGGAGGCGGCGGACGGCCTGGTTGCGCCAGTCGGCGAGGACGGTGGAGCGCAGGGCGGCGGCGAGGGCGGTGTCTCCGGCGAGGGGCCGGGCGTCGAGGAGGCCGAGCTGGGCCTTGAGGTCCTCGGCGGCGGTGGCGCGGGCCTGGGCGGGGGTGCGGACGGAGTGGTCGAGGGCGATCCCGAGGTCCCAGACGGGGTACCAGAGGCGGTCGGCGAGCGCGGCGACCGCTTCCTTGGGGGCGCTGCCGTCGTGCAGCAGGAGGAGGTCGAGGTCGCTGCGCGGGGAGAGTTCGGCGCGGCCGTAGCCGCCGACGGCGACGAGGGCGACCCCCTTGGGCGGTGCGGCGGCGGCGAAGAGTCCGGCGAGCCAGTCGTCGGTGAGGCGGGCGAGGGCGGTGCGGCGCTCCGGTCCGGACGGCGCCTTCTCCCGGAGGAGCCGCAGCCGGGCCGCCGCGTAGCCTCCCCCGGGCTCCCGGCCCGGCTCGGCCGAGGGGGACCCCCCTCCCTGGGCTGCGGTCGCGTCCTGCGGTTCGGGGGTGGTCACCGGCGGCTCCTTCCGTGCGGCTGGGGATGCGGAAACGGCCCGGCGGACCGGTGGGTCCGTCGGGCCGTGCTCCTAGAGGGCGTCCGGTCCGCGCTCGCCCGTGCGGACGCGGACGGCGGTCTCGACCGGGACGCTCCACACCTTTCCGTCACCGATCTTGCCGGTGCGGGCGGCCTTCACGACGACGTCGATGAGCTGTTCGGCGTCCTCGTCCTCGACCAGGACCTCGATGCGGATCTTGGGGACGAGGTCGACGGTGTACTCGGCTCCGCGGTAGACCTCGGTGTGGCCGCGCTGGCGTCCGTACCCGCTGGCCTCGGTGACGGTGAGGCCGTGGACCCCGAAGGCCTGGAGGGCCTCCTTGATCTCGTCGAGCCGGTGCGGCTTCACGACCGCGGTGATGAGCTTCATGCGTCCACCTTCTTGTTCTCCGTGACAACCGGCGCGGCGACGGCGGTGGTGCGCCCGGAGGCGCCGCCGCCGGCTCCGCTGAAGTCGTAGGCGGTCTCGGCGTGCTCGACCTGGTCGATGCCGGAGACCTCGTCGTCCTCGTCGACCCGCATGCCCATGGTCTTGTCGATGACCAGGGCGAGGATCGCGGAGACGACCAGAGAGTAGGCGAGGACGGCGAAGACGCCGACGGCCTGCTTGCCGAGCTGCTCCAGGCCGCCGCCGTAGAAGAGGCCCTTGGCGTCGGACTGGACGCCGCCGGTCGCGAAGAGGCCGACGAGGAGGGAGCCGAGGACGCCGCCGACGAGGTGGACGCCGACGACGTCGAGGGAGTCGTCGTAGCCGAACCTGTACTTGAGGCCGACGGCCATGGCGCAGACGAGACCGGCGATGGCGCCGATGGCGATGGCGCCGAGCGGGGAGCAGGAGCCGCCGGCGGGGGTGATGGCGACGAGGCCGGCGACGGCGCCGGAGGCCGCGCCGAGGGTGGTGAAGGAGCCATGGCGGAGCTTCTCGTAGGCGAGCCAGGCGAGCATGGCGGCGCCGGTGGCGACCTGGGTGTTGACGAACATGACGGCGCCGACGCCGTCGTCGTTGCCGAGCCACGAGCCGGCGTTGAAGCCGAACCAGCCGAACCAGAGGAGACCGGCGCCGAGCATGACCAGCGGGAGGCTGTGCGGGCGCATCGGGTCCTTCTTGAAGCCGACGCGCTTGCCGATGACGAGGATGACGCCGAGGGCGGCCGCGCCGGCGTTGATGTGGACGGCCGTGCCGCCCGCGAAGTCGATGACGCCCATCTCGAAGAGCCAGCCGCCCGCGCCCCAGACCCAGTGGGCGACGGGGAAGTAGACGACCGTGACCCAGAGGGTGATGAAGAGGGCCCAGGCGGTGAACTTGACCCGGTCCGCGAGGGCGCCGCTGATCAGGGCGGGGGTGAGGATGGCGAACATCAGCTGGAAGACGGCGAAGACGTACACCGGGATGGTGTAGCCGTCCCAGAGCTCGGTGACGCCGATGCCGCTGAGGCCGAGGTAGTCGGAGGACCAGCCGACGAGGCCGCCGGAGTCGGTGCCGAAGGCGACGCTGAAGCCGTAGAGCACCCACAGGACGGTGACGATCCCGAGGCTGATGAAGCTCATCATCAGCATGTTGAGGGTGGACTTCACGCGGACCATGCCTCCGTAGAAGAAGGCGAGGGCCGGGGTCATCAGCATGACCAGGGCGGAGCAGATGAGCATGAACCCGGTGTTGGCGGCGGACAGCTCGGGGGCGTCTGCTGCCAGGGTCGTGATGGCTGGTGCCATCGGCGTCTCCTCGTCGTCGGTGCGGCCTGTGCGGGGCGGGGCCGGCGGTGAGCGGCGGCCTGAGGGATGGCCGGTTATGGGCCAGAGATTCGCGCAGCGCGGTTTCCGACGATGCCGCTCGATGTTTCGGGGCAGTGACGAAGGGAGGGGACGTGTTACGCGACCGTGAACACCCGGGTCACGGGGAGGTAACGGGCGTACGCTCCCGGCCCGGCGGGCGGGTCCGGGCGGGGGCGGGAACGCGGACCGGCCGCGCCGGCGTCCGTGTGACCTGTGCGGCGGGGGAGCCGATTCGGGCAGTACGGGACGTCCGGCGCGGCCGGGGTCGTGGGGCTCGCGGGGCGGTCAGACGGCCTCGGCGGACTCGGGCAGGAGCAGGGTGAGCCGGTCGGTGAGGTCGACGACCTCGGCGACGTCGCCGAAGTCGCGGGCGGCGGTGTCGACGGTCTTGCGGAGCCGGTTGTTGACCCGCTCGGAGCGGATCGAGCGGGCGACCCCGAGGGCCTTCTCGGCGAGGACGACGGACTGCTCGGGTTCGCGCTTGAGCAGGTGGACGGTGGCCATGCCGATGAGGTTGAGGGCGTACGACCGCTGGTGGTCGGGGTCCTTCTCGAAGAGTTCGACGGCCCGCTCCATGACGGGTTCGGCCAGCGAGGCGTAGCTCGGGGAGCGTCCGGCGACGTAGGCGAGGTCGCGGTAGGAGTGGGAGTTCTCGCCGTTGAGCTCGGCCTCGGTGAAGAAGCGGATCCAGTCGGGCTCGGGCCCGCCTTCGAAGGTGGCGTCGGCGAAGGTGTCCTCGGCCATCCGGACGGCCCGCTTGCACTTGGAGGGCTGGCCCATGTTGGCGTAGGCGCGGGCCTCCATCGCATACAGCATGGCCTGGGTGCGGGGGGTGGCGCAGTCCCGACTGCCGTACTGGGCGAGGTGGATGAGTTCGAGGGCGTCGTCGGGGCGGCCGAGGTGGATCATCTGCCGGCTCATGGAGGAGAGGATGTACGAGCCGAGCGGCTTGTCGCCGGCCTCCTTGGCGGCGTGCAGGGCGAGGACGAAGTACTTCTGGGCGGTGGGCTGGAGGCCCACGTCGTAGCTCATCCAGCCGGCGAGTTCGGCCAGTTCGGCGGCGACGGTGAAGAGGCGCCGGGAGACGGGGGCCGGCTGGGCCTCCTGGAGGAGGTCGGTGACCTCGTGGAGCTGGCCGACGACGGCCTTGCGGCGCAGTCCGCCGCCGCACTGGGCGTCCCACTTGCGGAACATGGCGGTGGTGGATTCGAGGAGGTCGAGCTCGATCTCGGAGAGCCGGCGCGGGCGGCGCCCGTCGGACGCGGGGTCGGCGGGGGCGGGTTCGCCGGTGGGGGTGGGGACGAGCCAGCGCTGCATGGGCTCGATGAGGGCGGGGCCGGCGGCGAGCTGGAGCGAGGAGCCGAGGAAGCCGCGCCGGGCGAGCATGAGGTCGCTGCGGGAGAACTCGCTGAGCAGGGAGACGGTCTGCGGTCCGGCCCAGGGCAGGTCGACGCCGGAGACGGAGGGGGACTGGTGGGCGGTGCGCAGTCCGAGGTCCTCGATGGCGACGACGGAGCCGAAGCGCTCGGAGAACAGCTCGGAGAGGATTCTCGGAATGGGTTCGCGGGGCTGTTCGCCGTCGAGCCAGCGGCGCACCCGGGAGGTGTCGGTGGAGATGTGGTGGGCGCCCATCTGGCGCGCCCTGCGGTTCACCTGGCGGGCCAGCTCGCCCTTGGACCAGCCGCTGCGCACGAACCACGAGCCGAGCCGCTCGTTGGGGCGCTTGCCGGCATTCGTACCGTCCGTGCCGCTGCCGCCCACTGGAACGCCCCCATCCACCTGATTGCCTGTCGTGCGAACCCCTATCAGAATGCCGCGTCCCGCGGCTCCCCGCTCGGTGTTCCGACTCCTTCGAACGGGAAACCGGCTTGCCTCCGGCATACCCACCCGTGCACGCCCCTCCGGGCTCCGGGTACCGAAAGTAATCCTACGATCACCCCTGCCGTGAGGGCGTGACAAGAAACGCCACCATTCGCCACCCCTTCGAATGAACTCGCCGGGGGCTCCACACGATTCACTTGACATGCGACGACCCGGAGTCGGCGGACGGAAGCGCGGAGAGGCGCGCGCCACCGTGCGCACCACCCCGTTCGCCACTGTGCGCCACCCCGGGCGGCGCATCCCGGGCGGGTCGTCACCTTCCGTGACACAGGTGCTCCGGGTCGTAACCACCGGCGCGTCCGACCCGTTGGAGGGGGCATGGGCTTCACGATCGGCGGCATTCGTGAGATGCGGTCCGGCTCACGGCGCCGCGCGCGCACCACCGAGTGCACCGCGGTGGCCGAGTACACCGGACTCTGGGGCTGGGACGTCCAGCCCGGCGCGCGGGCCGTCTCCGGCCAGTGCTCCTGCGGCGACCGGGCCTGCACGGCCCCGGGCGCGCATCCTCTCTCCTTCGCGTCGCCCGTGCCGGCGGGCGCGGGGCTCGACGACGCGACCAAGGCGTGGTCGGAGTACCCCGGGGCGGCGCTGCTGCTGCCGGTGGGCCGCGCCTTCGACGTGATCGAGGTGGCCGAGGCTGCGGGCCGGCGGGCGCTGGTCCGGATGGAGCGGATGGGGCTGCCGCTGGGGCCGGTCTGCGCGACGCCGAACGGCCGGGCGCAGTTCTTCGTGGCGCCGGGCGCGGCGGCGGAGCTGCCGCGGCTGCTGTACCGGATGGGCTGGGACGACGCGGACCTGGACCTGCACTGTCTGGGGCCGGGCAGCCACATCACCGCTCCCCCGTCGAACCTCGGCGGGCTGGGTCCGGTGCGCTGGCTGCGGCCGCCGACGCTGGACACGGCGGGGGCGCCGCCGCAGGCCCGGCTGCTGCTCGGCACGCTGGCGTACATGTGCCACCGGACGCACGGCTGAGCCGTCCGCGTACGAGGAAGGGCCCCCGCTCGTGAGGAGCGGGGGCCCTTGTCCGTGCCGTCGCGGGGGTCAGTCGCCGATGAGGGCGTCGACGAAGGCGGCGGGCTCGAAGGGGGCCAGGTCGTCCGGGCCCTCGCCGAGGCCGACGAGCTTGACGGGGACGCCCAGCTCGCGCTGGACGGCGACGACGATGCCGCCCTTGGCGGTGCCGTCGAGCTTGGTCAGGACGATGCCTGTGATGTCGACGACCTCGGCGAAGACGCGGGCCTGGATGAGGCCGTTCTGGCCGGTGGTGGCGTCGAGGACGAGGAGGATCTCGTCGAGCGGGCCGTGCTTCTCCACGACGCGCTTGACCTTGCCGAGCTCGTCCATGAGGCCGGTCTTGGTGTGCAGGCGGCCGGCGGTGTCGATCAGGACGACGTCGGCCTTCTCGGCGATGCCCTCCTTGACCGCGTCGAAGGCGATCGAGGCGGGGTCGCCGCCCTCGGGGCCGCGGACGGTGCGGGCGCCGACCCGGTCGCCCCAGGTCTGGAGCTGGTCGGCGGCGGCGGCGCGGAAGGTGTCGGCCGCGCCGAGGACGACGGACTTGCCGTCGGCGACCAGCACGCGGGCGAGCTTGCCGGTGGTGGTGGTCTTGCCGGTGCCGTTGACGCCGACGACCATGACGACGCCCGGGACGTCCTGGGGGCTCTCCGTGTGGACGGTGCGGTCGTACTCGCCGAGGAGGGCGATCAGCTCCTCGCGGAGCAGGCCGCGCAGCTCCTCGGGGGTGCGGGTGCCGAGCACCTTGACGCGCTCGCGCAGCCGCTCGACCAGCTCCTGGGTGGGGGCGACGCCGACGTCGGCGGTGAGGAGGGTCTCCTCGATCTCCTCCCAGGTGTCCTCGTCGAGGTGCTCGCGGGAGAGCAGGGTCAGCAGGCCCTTGCCCAGCGAGTTCTGGGAGCGGGCGAGCCTGGCCCGGAGGCGGACGAGGCGTCCGGCGGTGGGCTCGGGCACCTCGATCTCGGGCGCGGGCGGGGCCTCGGCGACGACCGGGTCCTCGACGGCGGCGGGGGTCTCGACCGCCTCCTCGGCGGTGGGGAGGCCGAGCTCCTCGACGGTGCGGCGTGGTTCTTCCCGCGGTGTCTCCGCCTCGTCGCCGACGTGCGGCTCGGCGGGCGGAGCGGTGATGGTCGGCGTGGTGGACGGCGGCTCGGCCGGCGGCAGCTGCTTCTTCTTGCGACCGCTGATCACGAGTCCGCTGGTCACGGCGACCGCGACGACCAGAGCGATGACTACAGCAAGGATGAGTTCCATAACGTCCACCAGTATCGGACACGAGCCGCCCGGTGACGCCGTACGCACGCAGCGTGGGTCGCGGGTCGGGGGCCGTCCGGGGCGTTCTCATCTGACACCCCGTCAGCTATGGTCGCCCCTCGCCGGCAGCCCACCCGCGGAGGGAACCCCATGGCCTTCAGCGTCGTACGTTTCAACCTGGTCGACCCGCGCGCCACCCCCGAGTCCCTCGCGGAGCGCTACCGCGCCGCCCTGGAGATGGCGGCCTACGCCGACGGGCACGGGGTGGACACCGTGCAGACCGAGGAGCACCACGGGGTGGAGAACAACTGGCTCCCCTCCCCCTTCGTCTTCGCCGGCGCGGTCTTCGGCGCCACCCGCCGGATCGCGGTCACGGTCTCCGCGGTCATCGGCCCGCTGCACGACCCGCTGCGGCTGGCGGAGGACGTCGCGGTGCTCGACCTGCTGAGCCGCGGCCGGCTGATGACGGTGGCGGGGATCGGCTACCGGCCGGAGGAGTACGAGGAGCGCGGGGTCGACTGGGGGCGGCGCGGGAAGCTCCAGGACGAGCTCCTGGAGACCCTGCTCGCCGCCTGGACGGGCGAGCCCTTCGCGTACCGGGGGCGTACGGCGCGGGTCACCCCGCGGCCCTTCACCCGGCCGCACCCGCTGCTGCTGGTCGGGGGCTCGTCGAAGGCGGCGGCGCGGCGGGCGGCGCGGCTGGGGCTGCCGTTCTTCCCGTCGGCGCACCTGCCGGAGCTGGAGGCGTACTACCGGGAGCGGTGCGCGGAGTACGGCACCGAGGGCTGGACGATGATGCCGGCGCGGGAGACGCCGCTGCTGCACGTGTCGGAGGACCCGGACCGGACCTGGGCGGAGTACGGGGAGCACTTCCTGCACGAGGCGCGGACCTACGCCTCCTGGCAGTCGAAGGACATCCGCTCGGCGGTCCGGTCGGCGGCGTCGAGCGTGGCGGAGCTCCGCGCGGAGGGGGTCTACCGGGTGGTGACGCCCGGGGAGTGCGCGGAGCTCGGCCTGGAGAGCCTGGTGCTGCACCCGCTGTGCGGGGGGATGCCGGTGGAGGAGGGGTGGCGGAGCCTGCGGCTGTTCTGCGAGGAGGTGCTGCCGCGCGTCGGGGCGTAGCCGTCAGCCCATCTCCTCCAGCGCCTTGCCCTTGGTCTCCTTGACGTACCTGAGCACGAAGGGGATCGAGAGCACGGCGAAGACGGTGTAGATGACGTAGGTGCCGGAGAGGTTCCAGTCCGACAGGGACGGGAAGCTGGCGGTGATGGCCCAGTTGGCGATCCACTGCGCGGAGGCGGCGACGCCGAGGGCGGCGGCGCGGATCCGGTTGGGGAACATCTCGCCGAGGAAGACCCAGACGACCACGCCCCAGGAGAGGGCGAAGAAGAGCACGAAGACGTGGGCGGCGACGAGGGCCACGACGCCCTGGGTCTCGGGGAGCTTGCCGTCGACGAGGTCGGCGGAGAAGGCCCAGGCCTCGAAGGCGAGGGCGATCGCCATGCCGACGGAGCCGACGAGGGCGAGCGGCTTGCGGCCGACCCGGTCGACCAGGACCATCGCGATCACGGTGCCGATGATGTTGATGATCGACGTGGTGAACGAGTAAAAGAACGAGCTCGACGGGTCGATGCCGACGGACTGCCAGAGCGTCGAGGAGTAGTAGAAGGCGACGTTGATGCCGACGAGCTGCTGGAAGACGGAGAGGCCGATGCCGACCCAGACGATGGGCAGCAGGCGGAAGCGGCTGCCGGGGGCGAGCAGGTCCTTGAAGGTGGACTTGTGCTCGCTGCGCATCGCGTTCTCGATCTCGGCGACCCGGTGGTCGAGGTCGACGCCCTTGCCCTCGACCTCGGCGAGCACCTCCTTGGCCCGCTCGGTCTTCCCCACGGAGATGAGGAAGCGGGGGGACTCGGGGATGGCGAAGGAGAGCAGCCCGTAGAGGAGGGCGGGGACGACCATCACGCCGAGCATCCACTGCCAGGCCTCCAGGCCGCCGATCTCGCCGCGCTGCTCGCCGTCGGCGAGCTGGAGGATGCCGTAGTTGACGAGCTGGGAGATGGCGATGCCGATGACGATGGCGGCCTGCTGGAAGGAGCCGAGCCGGCCGCGGTAGGCGGCGGGGGCGACCTCGGCGATGTAGGCGGGGCCGATGACGGAGGCCATGCCGATGGCGAAGCCGCCGACGATCCGCCAGAAGGCGAGGTCCCAGAGGGCGAAGGGGAGCGCGGAGCCGACGGCGCTGACGGTGAAGAGGGCTGCGGAGATCTGCATGCAGCGGATGCGGCCGATGCGGTCGGCGATCCGGCCGGCGGTCGCGGCGCCGATGGCGCAGCCGATCAGGGCGATGGCGATGACCTGGGCGAGGGTCGCGGAGCCGATGTCGTAGCGGTCGCGGATGGCCTCGACGGCGCCGTTGATGACGGAGCTGTCGTAGCCGAAGAGGAAGCCGCCCATGGCGGCCGAGGCGGTGATGAAGATGACGTGGCCGAGGTGGTCCGGGTGGGCCGCCCTGCCTTCGGAGGGCGGCGGCGTGGGGACATGTGCGGTGTCGGTCACATGGACTCCTCGGTGTGGCGGTCCTTCGGTCCTCTTCCCGGATCTCCAGGAGGCTTCCGGTTACCCAGGATTCCCAGTGGCGCACACCTTCGGTCCCGCCACCACTTCAGCGGAGCCGCTGGCTGATCACCTTCGAGACGCCGTCGCCCTGCATGGAGACCCCGTACAGCGCGTCCGCGACCTCCATCGTCCGCTTCTGGTGGGTGATCACGATGAGCTGCGAGGACTCCTGGAGCTCCCGCATGATCCGGATCAGGCGCTGGAGGTTGGTGTCGTCGAGCGCCGCCTCGACCTCGTCCATGACGTAGAAGGGGCTCGGCCGGGCCTTGAAGATCGAGACGAGCAGGGCCACGGCGGTCAGCGAGCGCTCGCCGCCGGAGAGCAGCGAGAGCCGTTTGACCTTCTTGCCGGGCGGCCGTGCCTCCACGTCGATGCCGGTGGTGAGCATGTTGTCGGGGTCGGTGAGCACCAGCCGGCCCTCGCCGCCGGGGAAGAGGCGGGAGAAGACGCCCTCGAACTCGCGGGCGGTGTCGTGGTACGCCTCGGTGAAGACCTGCTCGACGCGCTGGTCGACCTCCTTCACGACCTGGAGGAGGTCGGCGCGGGTCTTCTTCAGGTCCTCCAGCTGTTCGGAGAGGAAGCGGTGCCGCTCCTCCAGGGCCGCGAACTCCTCCAGGGCGAGCGGGTTGACCTTGCCGAGCTGCTGGAAGGCGCGCTCGGCCGCTTTCAGCCGCTTCTCCTGCTCCGAACGGATGAAGGGGCGCGGCTGGTTGCGGGGGTCCTCGGGGTCGTCGGGGAGCGTCTCGCCCTCGGCGGGCGGCGACGGCGGCACGGGCTGGTCGGGGCCGTACTCGGCGGTGAGCGCGCCCGTCTCGACCCCGAACTCCTCCAGGGCCTTCGCCTCCAGCTGTTCGATCCGCAGCCGCTTCTCCGCTCCCAGGACCTCGCCGCGGTGGACGGAGTCGGTGAGCTTGTCGAGGGCGGCCTTGAGTTCGCGGCCCCGGGCGCGGGCGGCGCCGAGGCCCTGCTCGCGGTCGGCGCGGGCGGCGGCGGCCGCGGCGCGCTCGCGTTCGGCCCGCTCCAGCGAGACCTCGACGTGGGCGAGAAGGGTACGGGCTCCGGCGGCGACCGCGCCCGCGACCCGGGCCTCGTGGCGGAGGCGGGCCCGGCGCTGCTCGGCACGCGCGCGTGCATCCCGTTCGGCGCGGGCGGCGCGGTCGAGGGAGTCGGCGCGGCCGGCCAGGCCCTTGACCCGCTCCTCGTGGGTGCGGACCTGGAGGCGGGCCTCCATCTCGGTCTGGCGGGCGTTGGAGCCGTCGATGGCGAGCCGGTCGCGGACGGAGGTGTCGGGTTCCTCCTCGGCCGGCGCCTCCTCGGCGACGAGCAGTCGTTCGGCCAGTTCCTCGGCCTCGGCGCGGGCGCGTTCGAGGGCTTCCTGGGCGCGGGCGACGGCGGCGGCGGTCCGCTCGGCCTCGCCGGCCGCTCCCCTGGCCTGGCCGGCGAGCCGTCCGAGGGCCTGGGCGACGGACGCCTTCTCCTTCTCGGCGGTGCGCCGGAGGGCGTCGAGCTCCTCGACGCGGGCGGCGGCGGCGCGGCGGTGTTCGGCGGCCTCCTCCTTGGCTCGGGCCGACTCCTCGCACCGGACGGTCAGTTCGGCCAGTTCGACGGCGGCCTCGTCCACCTGGGCCTGGACTTCGAGGAGGCTGGGCGCTCCGGCGGCGCCGCCCTGCGCGTGGTGCGCGCCGAGCAGGTCGCCGTCGGCGGTGACGGCGGTGAGTCCGGGGTGGGCGCGGACGAGGTCGCGGGCCTCGTCGAGGCCGTCGACGACGACGACGCCGTCGAGCAGCCGGCGGACGGAGTCCAGCAGGCCGTCGGGGCCGGAGACCAGGGCGGCGGCGGCCACCGCGCCGGCGGGCAGGGGGCGCGGGGCCGGGGCGGGGCCGGGGGGCGCGGTGAGGATCAGGGCGGCCCGGCCGGCGTCCTGCTTGCGGAGGAGGCGGAGGGCCTCGACGGCGGCGGCGGGTCCGTCGGCGGCGAGGGCGTCGGCGGCGGCGCCGAGGGCGGCGGCGACGGGGATCTCGTGGCCGGGGGCGACGGTGAGGAGCTCGGCGGCGGGGCCGAGGATCCCGGTGAGGCCTGCGGAGAGCAGGGCGCCGGTGCCGTCCTTGCGGCGGAGCCCGAGCGCGAGGGTGTCGTGCCGGGCGCGGGTGGCGGCGCGGCGGCTCTCCGCGGTGGCGGCCTCCTCGCGGGCGGCGCCGAGCGCGGTCTCGGCGTCGGCGAGGGCCCTGCGGGCCTCCTCGTACCGTTCGGCGTGCTCGGTGTCGGCGGCGTCGAGGTCGTCGACCTCGGCCCTGAGCCGTTCGTACTCCTCCTGGGCGGCGGCGGCGCGGTCGGCGGCCTCGTCGCGGGCGGCGGTCAGCCGGTCGATCTCGGCCTGGGCGGAGGCCGCGCGGGAGCGGGCGGCGTTGACCTGGCCGTGCAGCCGGGCGAGGCCCTCGCGGCGGTCGGCGAGGGCGCGGGCGGCGTCCCTGAGGCGGCGTTCCTCGGCGGCGAGGGCCCGCTCCAGCTCGGCCCGGTGGTCGACGGTGTCCTCCAGGGCCCGCTCGGCGGCCTCCAGGGCGGCCTCCAGTTCGGCCTCCTGCTCGCGGACGCGGGCTGCCTCGCGCTCCAGGTCCTCGGGGTCACGGCCGCGGCGTTCCTCGGCGGGGGCGTCGGTGGCGCTCCGCACGCGGGCGTCGGCGAGGGAGACGGTGCCGCGGACGCGTTCGGCGAGCTGGGAGAGGGCGTACCAGCTCTGCTGGGCGCGCTCCAGGCGGGGGGCGAGGGCGCGGACCTCGGCCTCCAGCGCGGCCTCGTGGGCGAGCGCGGCGCGCAGCTCCTCCTCGGTGGCCTCCTTGCGGGCCAGGAGGGCGGCCTCGTCGGCGAGTTCCGCCCGCAGGGCGCGCTGGTGGCGGACGAGGTCGTCGGCGAGGAGGCGGAGGCGGGCGTCGCGCAGGTCGGCCTGGATGACGACGGCGCGGCGGGCGACGGCGGCCTGCCGGCCGAGCGGCTTGAGCTGGCGGCGGAGTTCGTCGGTGAGGTCCTGGACGCGTGCGAGGTTGGCCCGCATCGCGTCGAGCTTCCGCAGCGCCTTCTCCTTGCGCTTGCGGTGTTTGAGGACGCCGGCGGCCTCCTCGATGAAGGCGCGCCGGCCCATCGGGTCGGCGTGCAGCACCGAGTCGAGCTGGCCCTGGCCGACGATGACGTGCATCTCGCGGCCGATGCCGGAGTCGGAGAGGAGGTCCTGGATGTCGAGCAGCCGGCAGGTGTCGCCGTTGATCTGGTACTCGCTGCTGCCGCCCCGGAACATGATCCGGGTGATCGTCACCTCGGCGTAGTCGATGGGCAGGGCGCCGTCGGAGTTGTCGATGGTGAGCGAGACCTCGGCGCGGCCGAGCGGGGGCCGCCCGGTGGTGCCGGCGAAGATGACGTCCTCCATCTTGCCGCCGCGCAGCGACTTGGCGCCCTGCTCGCCCATGACCCAGGACAGCGCGTCCACGACGTTGGACTTGCCGGAGCCGTTGGGGCCGACGACGCAGGTGATCCCGGGTTCGAACCTCAGCGTGGTGGCGGAGGCGAAGGACTTGAATCCGCGGAGCGTGAGGGCCTTGAGGTGCACCCCCGGGACTCTACCCGGGGTGTCGCGTTTCACCGGTGATCGCGCAGGGCAGACCCTCGGGTGGGAAGAGGTGTGACGCGGGGGGACGCGAGGTGTCCGCGGGGGAAAGAAGGGGTCGCGGAGGGCGCGACGGTCGTCGGAGAAGACGGTCGCGGGGTGAAGAAAAGAAGGGACGCCGAGGCGCCCCTTGCCTATTCAGCTGTTCCCACCTGAGCCCGTCGGGCTTGGGGTGTCAGGTGAGCGCAGGCTCCGCCTGGGGTACGTCGAGGTCGATGCGGTCGAGCAGCGACTCGCCCTGCTGAGCGGCGGCAGCGGCGAGCGCGTCGTTCTCGGTCTGGATCCGTACGAGCTCGGATTCCAGATCCTGGACGCGCTGCTGAAGCCGTCGCATCTCGGCGAGGAGTCGCGGGTCGGAGCCGCCGACGTAACCGAGAAGCGCCTTTGCCATGATGAGTGGTCCTCCACACTGAGTGACCGACCGATTGCGGTGTGGGTCGTGAGGGATGGATTCGCACCCGCGGTGCTCGGCAGTACCTGAGTCGTGCCGGTGTTCTACTGCCACACAGCTAAGGTGCGCGGGGCTTCCAGAGTCTCACCAAAAAGTTTGACGGTCAACACGATCACGCCCCGATCGGCGCGGCACAGGGGGAGTTCGCGGCCGCTTCGCAGGCGGCGGCGCCTCTCGACCCGTGGCTCCGGGGCGTGGCGATCATCCTCGTCCGGGAAGCCTTGCACGAGTGCCGGACCTTGGCAACCACCAGGCACTCCTCCTGTTCATCCGCCCGAAAGCCGCCCTCCGGCCGGTGCCTGCCGGGGGCGTCCGGAGGGCGGGCCGGCGCGAGGTGCGGAGGGTTCCCGGGGGCGGGGGTCAGCGGATGGCGAAGCCGTCGTATCCGCCCCGGGGTGTGCCCCATATCTCGGTGACACCGTCCACGCGGCCGGGCGTGTCACCGGTCCGCAGCCAGTCGAGGAGACGGTGGCAATTCTCACTCGGGCCCTCGGCCACGACCTGGACCCGGCCGTCGTCGAGGTTCAGGGCGAAGCCGCTGAGACCGCCGATCTCCAGAGCGTTTGCCCTGGTGAACCAGCGGAAGCCCACTCCCTGTACCCGTCCGCGCACCCAGGCGGTCATCCGTACGTCGTCACTCATGGCTGCACGCTAGCGGGCGGATTGCCCGGACAGCACGTCGCGGCGGCTTCCCATGGCGTACAGTCCGACGGAATGCGCCTCACCCGTACGGGTGCGCCCCTCTCGGCCGTCCGTACGGAGCGTCACGCTCCACGGAGAGCATGCCGAAAGCAAAGGCCGCAAAGATCCGGCTTCGGGAGCCCCGCTCCGAAGGTCCAGCAGAGAGCCAGCTCAGGGAGGCAGGCAGATGGGACGCCACCGTCGCTCCGGCGCCGCGCCCGCCGAGGCAGACTACGCGACCGGCACCGGCCGCGATCACGGGGGTCCCCGCCGCAAGCGGCGCGGCCGCCCGGTCCGCACCGGACTGATCGGCGCCTCGGCGGCGGTCGCCGTCGGTGCCGTCGCGGTCGCCACGGGACTCCTCCCCGGCGGGGAGACCCTCACCGCCGGCAGCGTGGGCAGCGGCAGGCCCACCACCGCCACGGAGACCCGGCAGACCCCGGAGCTGACCACGCAGGGCGGGGCGACCCGCACCCCGGCCGACACGTCGACGAGCACCGGCACGGGCGCCGGGAAGGGCACGGACACCCGCACGGCGGCTCCGAAGAAGTCCACGGCCCCGGCCTCCCCCAAAACCACGCCCGCTCCCACGAAGTCCGCGACGCCCTCCCCCACCCCGTCGAAGACGCGCGCCGCGGCCCCCGCCACCACCCCGGCGAAGCCGCTGCCCGAGCCGACGAAGGCCCCGGCCACCACCCGGGCCGCCGCCCCGAAGCCCGCCCCCACCACCGAGGCCCCGGCCGAGGAGGCGACGGCGGCGGGCTCCACCGCCGACCGCGCGGACGCCGCCGAGGCCGAGGTGCTGCGCCTGGTGAACGTCGAGCGCGGCAAGGTCGGCTGCTCCCCGATACGGCCCTCGGAGGACCTCGCCCGGCTGGCCGGCGCCTTCAGCGCCGACATGGCCGCCCGGAACTTCTTCGACCACACCGACCCCGACGGCGCGACCCCCTGGTCCCGCGCCCAGGCGGTCGGCGTCACCGGCCTCGGTGCCGAGAACATCGCCCGCGGCCAGGTCGACGCGACCGCCGTGATGGTCTCCTGGATGAACAGCGACGGCCACCGCGCCAACATCCTGAACTGCGACTTCACCACCCTCGGCGTCGGCGTCCACTTCGGTGACGGCGGCCCGTGGTGGACCCAGGACTTCGGCTACTGAACCGGCCTCCCCCACGGTTACCGTGGGGGGTATGACCGACGATCTCGCCTTTGATGTCTTCGCGCGGGAGTGTGCCTCGCGGGTGACGCTGGAGCACGTCACGGGCCGGTGGGGCGCCCTCACCCTGGGCGCCCTGCACGAGGGGTCCTTCCGCTTCAACGAGCTGCGGCGCCGGGTGGACGGCGTCAGCGAGAAGATGCTGGCGCAGACGCTGCACGCGCTGGAGCGGGACGGGCTGGTGCACCGTGAGGCGCAGCCGGTCAATCCGCCCCGGGTCGACTACCGGCTCACCCCGCTCGGGCGGGACGTCGCCGAGCGCCTGGTCGGGCTGATCGCGCTGGTGGAGGGGCGGATGCCGGAGGTCGTCGCGGCGCGGCGGGCGTACGACGCCGAGCGCGCCGCCGCCACGGACCGGGCGGTCACGGGCTGAGCCGGCGCCCGCTCGGCCGGGGCCGGTCCGTCGCCGGCCGAGCGGTCAGGGACGCGGCGGACGCTGGCAGCGCGGGCAGAAGTAGCTGGAGCGGTTCATCCAGGCGCGGCGGCGCATCGGCGTGCCGCAGCGGCGGCAGGGCTCGTCCTCCCGCCCGTAGGCGTCGAGCGAGCGGTCGAAGTAGCCGGACTCGCCGTTCACGTTCACGTAGAGGCTGTCGAAGCTGGTGCCGCCGGCGGCGAGCGCCGCGTTCATCACGTCGCGGACGTGGCCGAGGAGTTCGGCCGAGCGCGGGCGGGTGAGGGTGGCGGTCGGCCGGTCGTAGTGCAGCCTGGCCCGCCACAGGGCCTCGTCGGCGTAGATGTTGCCGACGCCGCTGATCAGCGACTGGTCGAGGAGCGCCCGCTTGATCGTGGTGCGGCGCAGCCGGAGCGCGGCCTGGAAGACGGCGTCGTCGAAGGCCGGGTCGAGCGGGTCGCGGGCGATGTGCCCGATGACGTCCGGCAGCCCGTCGGCACTGTCGGGGGCCGTGTCGTGCAGCGAGAGACCGCCGAAGGTGCGCTGGTCGACGAAGCGGAGCTCCGTACCGGTCCGGTCGTCGAAGCGGATCCGGATCCTCAGGTGCTTCTCGTCGGGGGCGCCCTCCGGCTGTACCAGGAGCTGCCCGCTCATCCCGAGGTGCCCGAGGACCGAGGTGCCGGTGTCGGCGAGCGGCAGCCACAGGTACTTGCCGCGGCGCCGGGCCGGTTCGAAGCGGTGTCCGACGAGCCGGGCGGCGAAGTCCGCGCCGCCCGCCGGGTGGCGGCGTACGGCCCGGGGGTGGAGCACCTCGACACCGGCCACGGTCCGTCCGGCGACCCAGCGCTCCAGTCCGCGCCGGACGACCTCGACCTCGGGCAGCTCGGGCACGGGACTCCTCCGGAGGGGTACGGGGTGGTGGTCCTCGCAGCCTACCGCCGGCGGGCGACGGCCGGGGCTCCCGGGGACGGCCCCCGGTCCGGGGAACGCCCTCCTCCGGAAACGGCTCCGCCCGCCCCTGGCGGGGGCGGGCGGTGAGACTCCGCTGAAGGACGCGGGAGCCGGCCGGCGCGAGGCGCGGTCAGGCGGTGGCCGGGGTGGCCCCGTCCGTCCGGTCCTGCTCGCCGATCGCGCCGGCGTCGGCGTCGGCCTTGGCCGCCGCCGCCCGCTCGTCCGCGGCGGCGCGGATCGCGCGCCACGCGGACTCGGCGGCCTGCTGCTCCGCTTCCTTCTTGCTGCGGCCGGTGCCGGTGCCGTACGAGACACCACCGACGCGGGCGGCAGCAGTGAAGGTCTTCTCGTGGTCCGGGCCCTCCTCGGAGACGAGGTACTCCGGGACACCGAGCCCTTCGGCCGCGGTGAGTTCCTGGAGGCTGGTCTTCCAGTCCAGGCCGGCACCGAGGTTCGAGGACTTCTCGATGAGCGGGTCGAAGAGCCGGTGCACCAGCTCGGACGCCGCTTCGAGGCCCTGGTCGAGATAGACCGCGCCGATCACCGCTTCGAGGGTGTCGGCGAGGATGGATGCCTTGTCCCGGCCGCCCGTGCCCTCTTCGCCCCGGCCCAGCCGGATGAAGGAGCCCAGGTCGAGGCCGCGCCCGACGTCCGCCAGCGCACGCGAGTTGACCACCGCGGCCCGGAGCTTGGCCAGCTGGCCCTCGGGCAGATCGGGGTGGGTGCGGTAGAGGGTGTCGGTGACCACCAGGCCGAGCACGGAGTCCCCGAGGAACTCCAGCCGCTCGTTGGTGGGCAGACCGCCGTTCTCGTACGCGTACGAGCGGTGGGTCAGCGCACGCACCAGAAGGGCGGACTCGAGGTGATACCCGAGCCGCCCTTCCAGAAGCGTGTGGGACGAGGCGCTGTTGATGTTGTCAGACATCGTGCCTCTCACCAGCCCGCTCAGACCGCGAGGACCTGGCGCTTGTTGTAGGTGCCGCAGCTCGGGCACGCGATGTGCTGCAGCTTCGGCTCCTGGCAACGCTCACACGAAACCAGGGTGGGGACCGCAGCCTTCCACTGCGACCGGCGGTGGCGCGTGTTGCTGCGCGACATCTTCCGCTTCGGAACAGCCACGGCTACTTCTCCTGCTTCTCGTCGACACCGGTAGCGGCGTCGCTCATGTTGTCCTTCTCGTCGGCTCCCAGCGAGCCGGCGAGTTCCTGCAGTGCCGCCCAACGGATGTCGGTGGCGTCGTGGTGGTGGTCGGGGTGGTCGTTCAGGTTGATTCCGCAGTCGGAACACAGACCCGCACAGTCCTCCCGGCACACCGGCTGCATGGGCAGCGCGAGTACCACTGCGTCACGCAGCACGGGTTCGAGGTCGAACATGCCGTCCTCGAGGGGGATCATGCTCTCGTCTTCATCGTCCTCGTCGTCCGCGACCGCTTTGACGCGGCCCCGGTCGTCGGATTCGGGGTACGAGAACATCTCCTGGAAATCCGCGTCGAGCTCCAGCTCGACGGGCTCCAGACACCTTACGCACTCCCCCTCGGCCGACGCACGGGCGGTGCCTGTGACAAGCACCCCTTCCATGACGGACTCGAGTCGGAGTTCGATCTCCACCGGAGCGCCCTCGGGCACTCCGACGACCCCGGCGACACCGAGATCGGCGGGCGCGTCGACCGTGCGGGAGATCCGCTGGAGGGCACCGGGACGCCGCCCCAGCTCGTGCGTGTCGAACACGAGGGGGTTGCGGTGGTCGAGGCGCGTGCTCAGGGTTCTTCCTGCTTTCGGATCGTTCGCGTGGCAAGTTCACGGGGGCTGCCGCTTGCGGGCAGCGGGGATCGCGGGCATACACGCGACCGAAGAGCCAGGATACTGGACGCTCCGCCCAGGGCCCAATCGGCCCCCGCTCCGGCTACTGCCGGCCCTGCTCGTAGCGGCGCAGCTGCTCCAGGTCGATCATGCTCGTGTCGAAGAAGCTGGTCTCGTCGAGCGCGGCCGGCTGGGGCTGGACCTGGGGCTGCTGCCCGTAGCCGTACGGGTCCTGCTGCGGGTAGCCGTAGGGGTCGGCCTGCTGCGGCTGCTGGTACGCGTAGGGGTCCTGCTGCGGGTAGCCGTACGGGTCGACCTGCTGGGGCTGCTGGTAGCCGTAGGGGTCCTGCTGGGCCGGGATCTGCGCGGCGACGGGCGCGGGGGCGGCGGCGGGCGCGGCCGGCTCCGGGTCGGCGAGCTCCGCGAGGCCGGCGAGGTAGTCGGCGTCGCTGGTGTGCACGGCGTGGCCGAGGCCGTCCTGGGCGGCCATGTGCTCGCCGAGGTCGTCGGTGGCGATGCGGCCGTGCAGCTTCTGCCGGCCGCGGCCGACGGCCTCCAGGGTCTTGGAGAGGACCGCCTCGAAGGCGCCCAGCTTGGCGTCCACGTACTCGTCGGCGCGCGCGATCAGGGTCTGCGGGTCCGCGCTGTACTCGGGGGCGTCCTCGTCGGCGTAGCCGTGCTCGTCCAGGCCCGGGCCGCGGCCGAGCAGCTTCTCGCGGCCGCGGTCGACGGAGCCGATGGTCTTGTTGAGGACGACCTCGAAGTTGGCGAGCTTGGAGTCGACGTACTCGTCGGC
Organism: Streptomyces sp. NPDC058758; assembly: GCF_042746075.1. Classification (NCBI taxonomy): domain Bacteria; kingdom Bacillati; phylum Actinomycetota; class Actinomycetes; order Kitasatosporales; family Streptomycetaceae; genus Streptomyces; species Streptomyces sp. NPDC058758. The sequence goes on from NZ_JBHYPS010000011.1 coordinate 155,239, forward strand.
CTCGGCCCGGACCTCCTCGGCCTCCCGGCGGGCCTCGGAGAGGATCCGGTCGGCCTCCTCCTGGGACTGCCGGGCGATCTGGGTGTCGGAGACGATCGTGCCGCGCTCGGCGTGGGCGGCCTCGATGATCCGCTCGGCCTCCCGGCGGGCCTGCTCGACCATCTGCTCGCGCCCGCCGATGAGCTCCTGGGCCTGGGCGAGGGAGTTCGGCAGGGCGTCCCGCACCTCCTCGAGGAGGGCGAGGAGCTCGGCGCGGTTGACCACGCAGGAGGCCGACATGGGCATCGAGCGGGCGCCTTGTACGGTCGCGACGATCTCGTCGAGCTTCTTCTGCACGTCCACCGGGTGCTCGCCACTCTCTACAGCTGGATGGAGACGGACGGGACGACTGTAAGGGCAGTCGCGGCCCGTCCGACACCAGGTGACGGAACGTCAGCGGCGGTGGCCGCGCGTCACGTGCGGCGGAGCCGCTCGGTCAGCCGGCCGAGGACCGGCGCGGGCACCAGGTGGGAGACGTCGCCGCCCCAGGCCGCGACCTCCTTGACCAGCGAGGACGAGAGGAAGCTGTACGTCGGGTTGGTGGGCACGAACAGCGTCTCGACGCCCGACAGGCCGATGTTCATCTGGGCCATCTGGAGCTCGTAGTCGAAGTCGCTGACCGCGCGCAGGCCCTTGACGATGGCGGGGATGTCCCGCTGCTTGCAGAAGTCGACGAGCAGGCCGTGGAAGGACTCCACCTCGACGTTGCCGAAGTCCGCGGTGACCTCGCGGATCAGCTCGATCCGCTCGTCGACCGTGAACAGGCCCTTCTTGGACTGGTTGATCATCACCGCGACGTGCACGACGTCGTACAGCTTGGAGGCGCGGGCGATGATGTCGAGATGTCCGTTGGTGATGGGGTCGAACGACCCCGGGCAGACGGCGCGGCGCACCCTGGTTCCCTCGCTCTCCGGTCCGGTCATCGTGCGTCTTCGCACGTAGAGGCGGCGCGACCGTACCAAAACGTTCCCTCGCCGTAGCGACGGGACCGCAGTGGTTCGAAGCCGTCCGGCCAGCCGAAGGCGCCGCCTCGGGTGCTGCGCTCCACGGTGACGACGGCATCCTCGCTCAGCCAGCCCCCCGAGCGCAGTGTGAGGAGGATCTCCCGCAGCTCGTCGTCCGGGACCGCGTAGGGCGGGTCGAGGAAGACCAGGTCGTACGGCTCGGCGGGGGCCGGTCCTGTGACGATCTGCTCGGCCCTGCCGGTGCGGGCCTCGGCGCCGGGCAGGCCGAGGGCGCGCACGTTCTCCCGGACGGTGCGCGAGGCGCGGGCGTCGGCCTCGACGAGCAGCGCGTGGACGGCGCCGCGGGAGAGCGCCTCCAGGCCGACGGCGCCGGAGCCGGCGTACAGGTCGGCGACCCGGGCCCCCTCGATGCCGTGGAGCGCCTCCCAGGTGGAGAAGAGGCCCTCGCGCGCCCGGTCGGAGGTGGGGCGGGTGCCGTTGCCCGGGGGCACGGCCAGGCGCCGCCCGCCGGCGGTGCCGGCGATCACGCGGGTCATCGGTTTCCTCGTCCTGCGTCGTCCAGTGCGTACGCCCCAGGATATGGCCGTACGGGCCGGGGGCCCGGTCAGCCCTTCTCCAGGTACTCCTCCCGCTCCTCGCTCAGCAGGGCGTCCAGGGCGGTGCGCAGCCCCGGGTGGGCCTCCAGGTCCGGGTCGGCGAGGACGAGGGCGGTGGCCTCCTCGCGGGCGGCGGCGATGACCTCCTCGTCCTCGATGACGGCGAGGACCCGGAGGGAGGAGCGGACGCCGGACTGGGCCTGGCCGAGGACGTCGCCCTCGCGGCGCTGTTCGAGGTCGATGCGGGAGAGCTCGAAGCCGTCGAGGGTCGAGGCGACGGCGCCGAGCCGGCGGCGGGCGGGGCTCGCCTCGGGCATCTCGGTGACGAGGAGGCAGAGTCCGGGGGCGGAGCCTCGGCCGACCCGGCCGCGGAGCTGGTGGAGCTGGGAGACGCCGAAGCGGTCGGCGTCCATGATCACCATGGCGGTGGCGTTGGGCACGTTGACGCCGACCTCGATGACGGTGGTGGCGACGAGGACGTCGAGCTCGCCGGCGGCGAAGCGGCGCATGACGTCGTCCTTGTCGTCGGGGTGCATGCGCCCGTGCAGGACGGCGATCCGGAGGCCGGCGAGGGGGCCCGCGCCGAGCTTCCCGGCGACGTCGAGGACGGCGAGCGGGGGCCGCTTCTCGGCCTCGTCCTCGGCGGAGGGCTTGCGCCTGGCGGTCTTCTTCCGGTCCTCCTCGTCCCCGATGCGGGGGCAGACCACGTACGCCTGGTGGCCCTTGGCGACCTCCTCGCGGACCCGCTCCCAGGCGCGGGTGAGGAAGTGCGGCTTGTCGGCGGCGGGGACGACGTGGCTGGCGATCGGGGAGCGGCCGGCGGGGAGCTGGTCGAGGACGGAGGTCTCCAGGTCGCCGAAGACGGTCATGGCGACCGTCCTGGGGATCGGCGTGGCGGTCATGACCAGCAGGTGCGGCGGCTGCTTGCCCTTGCCCCGGAGGGCGTCGCGCTGTTCGACGCCGAAGCGGTGCTGCTCGTCGACGACGACGAGGCCGAGGTCGTGGAACTTGACCTTGTCCTCGATGAGCGCGTGGGTGCCGATGACGATCCCGGCCTCGCCGGTGGCCAGGTCGAGCAGCGCCTGCCGGCGGGCGGGGGTGCCCATGGAGCCGGTGAGCAGCACGACCTTGGTGGCCCGCTCGGCCCCGCCGAGCATCCCGCCCTCGGCCAGCTCGCCCATCATCTCGGTGACCGACCGGTGGTGCTGCTGGGCGAGGACCTCGGTGGGGGCGAGCATCGCGGCCTGCCCCCCGGCGTCGACGACGGCGAGCATGGCGCGGAGCGCGACCATGGTCTTGCCCGAGCCGACCTCGCCCTGGAGGAGGCGGTGCATGGGGTGGTCGGTGGCGAGGTCGTCGAAGATCTCGCGGGAGACCTTGTTCTGGCCGTCGGTGAGGGTGAAGGGGAGCTTGGCGTCGAAGGCGGTGAGGAGGCCGTCGGCGGCGGGGCGGCGGGGGACGGCGGGGAGCTGGGTGTCGGCGTGGCGGCGGCGGGCGAGGGCGACCTGGAGGACGAAGGCCTCGTCCCACTTGAGCCGGTCGCGGGCGGCGGCGACGTCCGCCTGGGTGCGGGGGTGGTGGATCAGGCGGAGGGCGTCGGGGAGTTCGGCGAGGCCGCGGCCCTCGCGCAGGGCGGGCGGCAGCGGGTCGACGACGTCGGCGGGGGTGGTGGTCCGCAGGACCGTGTCGACGGCCTTGGCGATCTTCCAGGACTCCAGCTTGGTGGTGGCCGGGTAGATCGGGATGAGGGCGCCGGCCCAGGTGTCCACCGCCGCGTCGCCGTCGCCGCGCAGGAGTTCGTAGGCGGGGTGGGCGAGCTGGAGGCGGCGGTTGAAGAGCGAGACCTTGCCGGAGAACATCGCGCGGGTGCCGGGGACCAGGTCGTGGTGCGGCTTGTGGACCCCCTTGCCGAAGAAGACCAGCTGGAGGCGGCCGTAGCCGTCGGTGATGGTCACTTCGAGGCGCTGGTTGCGGCCCTTGGGGCCGTTGAAGGTGTGCACCCGGGCGTCGGCGACCTGGGCGACGACCGTGACGTGCTCGTCGAGCGGCAGGTCGGAGAGGGTGGTCAGCTCCCCCCGCTCGGTGTACCGCCGGGGGTAGTGGTGCAGGAGGTCGCCCACCGTGTGCAGGTCGAGGGCCTCGGCCATGACCTTGGCGGTGGCGGGGCCGAGGGACTTCTTGAGGGGTTCGTCGAGCGCGGGCACGCGTCCCATTGCACACCACGGCGCCGACAGCCGGGGCGGGGCCCGTGGGCGACCCGCCGGTCGGGACCCGGCTACTCGACGCCGATGAGGAGCGGCGGGGCGCCTTCGCCCGCGTGGTACGTGACGGTGTCGACGGCGAGGTAGCCGCGCCGGACGTGGGTCTCCAGGGTGGCGGCGAGGCCGGGCGGGGTGCCGTCGGCGACGACGAGGGTGACGAGTTCGCCGCCGGCCTGGAGCATCCGGTCGAGGACCGTGCGGGCGGTGTCGGTGAGGTCCTGGCCGATGACGGCGACGTCGCCCTCGATGAGGCCGAGGACGTCGCCGGCCTGGCAGACGCCTGCGCTGGTGAAGGACTGGCGCTCGGCGACGGCGAGTTCGGCGTAGCGGGTGGCTCCGGCGGCGGCGGTCATGGCGACGACGTCCTCGTCGAAGCTGCGGTCGGGTTCGTGGACGGCGAGGGCGGCGATGCCCTGGACGGCGGCCCGGGTGGGGATGAGGGCGACCCGGATGCCCTCGGCGCGGGCCCGTTCGGCGGCGTTCGCGGCGGCGGCCCGCAGGTCGGTGTCGTTGGGCAGGAGGACCACCTCGCGCGCGTGGGCGCGGCGGACGGCGGCGAGGAGGTCGTCTCCGGCGGGCGGTTCGCCGGGCCGGGCCTGGACGGTGGTGGCGCCGGCCTCGGCGCAGAGCCCGGCGAGGCCTTCGCCGGGGAGGACGGCGACGACGGCCCGGTGGGCGCGTTCGCCGCGCGCGGGGGCGGGCGCCGCGTCCGCGCGGCCGGCCTCCGGCGCGGGGGCGGTGCTCGCGAAGTGGGTGATGCGGATCCGGTGGGGGCGGCCCGCCTCGATCCCGGCCTCGACGGCGGCGCCCGCGTCGTCGACGTGGACGTGGACGTTCCAGAGCCCGTCGCCGCCGACGACGACGAGGGAGTCGCCGAGGGCGTCCAGCCGGGCCTTGAGGAGTTCGACGGCGGCGTCCTCGGCCTCCAGGAGGTAGAGGACCTCGTAGCCGGGCCCCTCGCCGCCGGGCCCGCAGCCCTCCTCCGTGCCGACGGGGGGCGGGGCGGGGGCGGGGGACGGCGGCAGGGCTTCCGGTGCCCGTCCGGTCACCGTCTCCACCAGCGCGCCGAGGACGGCCACCAGGCCCTGTCCCCCCGCGTCCACGACCCCGGCGCGGCCCAGCACGGCCAGCTGGTCCGGGGTGGCCTCCAGGGCCGCCCTGGCCCCCTCGTGGGCCCTCCTGGCCACGTCGGGGAGGGTGCCGCCGTCCGCGCAGCCGGTCGCGGCGGCGGTGGCGACGGTGAGGATGGTGCCCTCCTGGGGGTGGGCGACGGCCTCGCGCGCGGCGCGGGCGGCGGCGGCGAGGGCGCGGGCCAGGTGGTCGCCGTCGGCGCCCTCGGCGAGCACGCCGGCCATGCCGCGGAGCAGCTGGGAGAGGATGGTGCCGGAGTTGCCGCGGGCTCCGAGGAGCGCGCCGTGGGCCATGGCCCTGGCGGCGTCCGCGGTGTCGGGGGCAGAGGCGCCGGAGGCTCCGGGGGCGGCGAAGACGGCCTCGACGGCCCGGTGGGCGGCGTCGGCGGTCAGGTACAGGTTGGTGCCGGTGTCGCCGTCGGCGACGGGGAAGACGTTGATGGCGTCGATCGCGGCCCGTTCCCGTCCGAGGGCCTCGGCCGTCCGCGCGCTCCAGGCCCGGACCGCCTCGGCGTCGAGGACGAGACGCTCGTCACTCCGGACGGCGGGGTCGAAGGGCTGCGGGGCTCGCGACAACGGGGGTCCTCCTTCGGCGGTGAAGCTCACCGCAGGGTAGACCGGGGCCTTCTGGATCCGGGGGCCGGGACGGGGTCGGACCGGACCGTGGTAGTTTCGTTCCACCGGAGCAGTCGTTGTATGCTGCTTCGGTTGCCCGGCACTCGCCGGGCCATCCCCGGCAAGCCACTTCAGACTCCTGATTCCGGTGCGCCGGATCTCACTGTAAATCTGAAGTCTTTGGAGTGACCCGTGGCTGCCAACTGCGACGTCTGCGGCAAGGGGCCGGGCTTCGGCAACAACATTTCGCACTCGCACCGCCGTACGTCTCGTCGCTGGAACCCGAACATCCAGCGTGTGCGTGCCGTGGTCGGTCGGACGCCGAAGCGGCTCAACGTCTGCACCTCGTGCATCAAGGCCGGCAAGGTCTCGCGCTAATCGCGACGTTTCCGAGTCGTAGCGCAGCCCCTGCGGTTGCCTTGAAAGGCCGGTCCACCTCGGTGGACCGGCCTTTCGCCTTGCCCGCGTGACGGGGGGCGGGTCCGGCCTCGGGGGCCGGGCCCGCCCTTCGCCGTGTCAGCGGCGCGCCTCCCATCCGTGGTCCACGGGCCCGATGCCCTCCCCCAGGGCGAAGCCCGCGGCGAGCGCGCCGGTCACGTACGCCTTCGCCTCCCGTACGGCCTGCGGCACGGGCAGTCCCTTGGCGAGGCCCGAGGCGACCGCCGAGGCGAGGGTGCAGCCGGTGCCGTGGGTGTGCCGGTTGTCGTACCGGGGGGCGCGCAGCCAGTGCTCCTCGGTGCCGTCGGTGAGGAGGTCGACGGCCTCGGCGGCGCCCCCGGGCAGGTGGCCGCCCTTGACGAGCGCCCAGCGCGGTCCGTACCCGAGGATCGCGTCGGCGGCCCGGCGCATCCCGTCCTCGTCCTCGACCTCGATGCCGGTGAGCTGGGTCACCTCGTCCAGGTTGGGGGTGGCGACGGTCGCGGTCGGCAGCAGCCGTTTCCGTACGGATTCCAGGGCGGAGGCCGCGAGCAGCGGGTCGCCGTGCTTGGAGACGCCGACCGGGTCGACGACCACGGGCGCGTCGGTGCCCGCGAGGAGTTCGGCGACGGTCTCGACGAGCGGGGCGGTGGCGAGCATGCCGGTCTTGACGGCGTGGACGCCGATGTCGTCGGCGACGGCCCGGTACTGGGCGCGGACCGCCTCCTCGGGGAGTTCCCAGACGCCGTGGACCCCGCGCGAGTTCTGGGCGGTGACGGCGGTGACCACGCTCATGCCGTGGACGCCGAGGGCGAGCATGGTCTTGAGGTCGGCCTGGATGCCGGCGCCGCCGCCGGAGTCGGATCCGGCGACGGTGAGCACCAGGGGCGGCGGGGCGGTCACTCGGTCTCCCCGAAGTGGTCCCAGCCGCCGACGCTGTGCCAGGGGGCGCCGTCGACGGTCACCTGGGGCAGCGCGGAGGGGGCGATGACCTCTCCGATGACCTTCCAGCGGGCGGGGAGCTTCACGTCCGGGGGGAAGGTGGCGACGATGGCGTGGTCCTCGCCTCCGGTGAGGACCCACTGGAGGGGGTCGACGCCGACGGCCTGGCCGATGTCGTGCATCTGGCCGGGGATGTCGATGAGTCCGGAGCGCAGGTCGATGCGGACGTTGCTGGCCTCGGCGATGTGGCCGAGGTCGGCGATGAGGCCGTCGCTGACGTCGCACATGGCGGTGGCGCCGAGCCCGGCGGCGGCCGGACCCGCGTGGTAGGGCGGTTCGGGGCGGCGGTGGGCCTCGACGAAGGCGCGCGGGGAGCGGAAGCCGCGGGAGAGGACCGCGTAGCCGGCGGCGGACCAGCCGAGCCAGCCGGTGTAGGCGACGACGTCGCCTGGCTGGGCGCCGCCCCGGGTGACCGGGTCGGCGTTGCGGAGGTCGCCGAGGGCGGTGATGGAGACCATGATCGTGTCGCCGCGGACGACGTCCCCGCCGACCACCGCGGCGCCCGCGACCTGACATTCGTCGCGCAGCCCGTCCATGAGTTCCGTGGGCCAGGTGACCGGGAGTTCGGCGGGGACGACGAGGCCGAGGAGGAGCGCGGTGGGGACCGCGCCCATGGCCGCGATGTCGGCGAGGTTCTGTGCGGCGGCCTTGCGGCCGACGTCGTAGGCCGTCGACCAGTCGCGGCGGAAGTGACGTCCTTCGAGCAGGATGTCCGTGCTGGCCACCACGCGCCGGTCCGGGGCGGAGACCACGGCGGCGTCGTCGCCGGGCCCGATCCGTACCGCCGGGGTGGAGGTGAGCCGGGACGTGAGCTCCTTGATGAGCCCGAACTCGCCCAGTTCTCCGACTGTGCCCTTCACCGCGTCTCACCTCGTGTCGTCGTGCCGGCCTGGGGTCGGCGGAGCGCCTGTGCGCGCCGCGGGTCGCGGGCCGTCACCGTGCTGGGTACCGTCAAGTTGACCGTCAACTTCTGTCCTGTGTACGCCACACCCCGGGCGCCCCGGAAGGCGCGGGTCTCCCCGCGGCCAACGGCGACGCGGTACCGTGGCGTCTCTTTCTCCCACAAGATCCTCGTGGCCGCCCTGGAGGTTCCGTGGTACAGGCGTACATCCTGATTCAGACCGAGGTGGGCAAGGCGTCGACCGTCGCCGACACCATCTCCAAGATCCCGGGGGTGATCCAGGCAGAGGACGTGACCGGTCCGTACGACGTGATCGTGCGGGCGCAGGCCGACACGGTCGACGAGCTCGGCCGCATGGTGGTCGCGAAGGTCCAGCAAGTGGACGGCATCACGCGCACCCTGACCTGCCCGGTCGTCCATCTGTAGCCCCCGTCTACCCTTGGCCGGTGACCTCTTCCCACCGGCCTCTCGGCCTGCCCGCCTCGGTCGCCGTCCTGCTGCTGGCCGTCACCGGCTGTTCCACCGGCGCCGGGGCGCCGGTACCGGTGCCGACGCCGCCCGCGGCGGAGGCGGCGCTCTGCCGTGCGCTGGCGAAGGAGCTCCCGGACACCGTGGCGGGGCAGGAGCGGAGCGATCCGTCCCCCGACTCGGAGCTGACCGCCGGGTGGGGTGACGGAGCGATCGTACTGCGCTGCGGGGTCCCCCGGCCCGAAAAGATGAGCGATCCCCAGGCGCGGGGCGTCTCGGCCGAGAACGTCCGCTGGATGCTGGAGCAGCCGGAGGCCGGCGGGCCCCGTTTCACCTCGGTGTACCGGAAGACGTACGTCGAGGTCGCCCTGGACGAGCGGTACGCCCACGACATCGCGCCGCTGGTCGACCTGGCCGCTCCGGTGGACCGCGCGGTGCCGTGCGCCCTGGAGCCCGAGTGCCGTTAGGCCGTGCCGCGGGCCCGGTCTCCCCGGCCGGGCCCCGGGGGCGCTAGCGCAGGCCCGTGGAGCGGGTCAGCGCGGCCTGGACGAGCCGGTCGACCAGCTCGGGGTAGCTCACGCCGCTCTCCTGCCACATGCGGGGGTACATGGAGATCGGGGTGAAGCCGGGCATGGTGTTGATCTCGTTGATGACGAAGTCGCCGTCCTCCGTGAGGAAGAAGTCGGCGCGGACCAGGCCCTCGCAGGAGACGGCGTCGTAGGCGGCGACCGCCAGGCGCTGGATCTCGGCGGTGGCCTCGTCGCCGATCGGCGCGGGCACGATGCCGGAGGCCGAGTCGATGTACTTGGCCTCGAAGTCGTAGAAGTCGTGGTCGGTGACCGGCGGGATCTCGGCGGGCACGCTGGCGCGCGGGCCGTCCTCGAACTCCAGGACGCCGCACTCGATCTCGCGGCCGCGCACCAGCGCCTCCACGATGATCTTCGGGTCGTGGCGGCGGGCCTCCTCGACGGCCTCGTCGAGGCCGGAGAGGTCGTCGACCTTGGTGATGCCGACGGAGGAGCCGCCCCGGGCCGGCTTCACGAAGAGCGGCCAGCCGTGATCGGCGGCGAACTCGACGATCTTCTTGCGGGCCTCGGCCGGGTTGCGGTCCCACTCGCGGGGCCGGATCACCTCGTACGGGCCGACGGGCAGGCCGTAGGAGACGAAGACCCGCTTCATGTACTCCTTGTCCTGGCCGACGGCGGAGGCGAGGACGCCCGCGCCGACGTACGGGATGCCGGAGAGCTCCAGGAGGCCCTGGAGGGTGCCGTCCTCGCCGTAGGGGCCGTGGAGCACGGGGAAGACGACGTCGACCTCGCCGAGGGCCTTCGGCAGGGAGCCGGGCTCGTGGAGGACGGCCTCGCGGTCCGCCGGGTCGACCGGGAGGACCACGCCGCCGGTCTCCGACTCGGCGAGCTGGTCGACGTCCGGCAGGGAGCGCTCGGAGATCGCCATCCGCTCGGGGGCGTCGGCGGTCAGCGCCCAGCGCCCCTCCCGGGTGATGCCGATGGGCAGCACGTCGTACTTGGTCCGGTCGATCGCCCTGAGGACGGCGCCGGCGGTGACGACGGAGATGGCGTGCTCGGAGCTGCGTCCGCCGAAGACGACGGCCACGCGCGGCTTGCGGGGGCTCTGGGTGTTCTCGCTCATATCGCGTTGAGCGTACCTTGCGGTGTCCGAACTCCTGAGCGCCCCGCGTGGCGTCCCGCCCGTCCGGACCAGCGGTGTCGGTCCGGGGCGGGACGGTTCAGCGCCGTTCGGGCTTGGCGCTGCGCGACATCAGTTCCTTGAGGGCGACCGTCGGCGGCTTGCCGTCGTGGACGATGGAGACGACGGTCTCGGTGATGGGCATGTCGACGCCGTGCCGGCGGCCCAGGTCGAGCACCGACTCGCAGGACTTGACGCCCTCCGCCGTCTGCCTGGTGGCCGCGACGGCCTCCTGGAGGGTCATCCCGCGGCCGAGGTTGGTGCCGAAGGTGTTGTTCCGGGAGAGCGGCGAGGAGCAGGTGGCGACGAGGTCGCCGAGGCCCGCGAGGCCGGAGAAGGTGAGCGGGTCGGCGCCCATGGCGAGGCCGAGGCGGGTGGTCTCGGCGAGGCCGCGGGTGATGAGGGTGGCCTTGGAGTTGTCGCCGAGGCCCATGCCGTTGGCGATGCCGACGGCGAGGCCGATGACGTTCTTCACCGCGCCGCCGAGTTCGCAGCCGACGACGTCGGTGTTGGTGTACGGGCGGAAGTACGGGGTCATGCAGGCGGCCTGGAGCCGCTGGGCGACCGTCTCGTCGACGCAGGCGGCGACGGCGGCGGCGGGCTGCCGGGCGGCGATCTCGCGGGCCAGGTTGGGGCCGGTGAGGACGGCCACGCGCTCGGCGGGGACGCCGGCGACCTCGGTGATGACCTCGCTCATCCGCTTGGCGGTGCCGAGTTCGATGCCCTTCATGAGGGAGACGAAGACGGTGTCGGGGCCGAGTTTCGGCGCCCAGGCGGCGAGGTTCTCGCGCAGCGTCTGGGAGGGGACGGCGAGGACGGCGAAGTCGGCCCCCTCGGCGGCCTCGGCCGCGTCGGCGGTGGCCGTGACGCCCCGGGGGAGTTCGACGCCGGGCAGGTAGTCCGGGTTGGTGCGGGTGGTGTTGATGGTCTCGGCGAGCGCGGGACGGCGGCCCCAGAGGCTCACCTCGCAGCCGGCGTCGGCCATCACCATGGCGAAGGCGGTGCCCCAGGACCCGTTCCCGAAGACGGCGGCCCTGGTCACTTGGCACCCCCTTCGGCCGCCTTGCGGCGCTGGGCCTGGCGGGCCCGGCGCGGGTCGTACGGCTCGGCGGGGGCCCGCTCGCCGCGGACCTCCTCCAGGAGGGCGGTGATGGCGGCCATGATCGTCTCGGTGGCCTCGCGCAGCACCTCGGGGGTGGGCTCCAGGCCGTCGAAGCGGGAGAGGTCGACCGGCGGGCCGGCCTGCACGATGAGCGTCTTGCGGGGGAAGAGCCGGAACTTGTCGGTCTTGGCGTACGGCGGCATCGCGAGGTTGGCGCCCCATTGGGCCACCGGGATGACCGGCGCCTTGGTGAGCAGCGCGACGCGGGCGGCGCCGGTCTTGCCGGGCATGGGCCACATGTCGGGGTCGCGGGTGAGGGTGCCCTCGGGGTAGAAGGCGACGCACTCGCCCCGCTCGATGGCGTCCACGGCGGCGCGGAAGGCGTCCAGGGCGTTCGCGGTCTCGCGGTAGACGGGGATCTGGCCGGTGTTGCGGAGCATGGTGCCGACGAATCCGGCCTTGAAGAGGCCGGCCTTGGCCAGGAAGCGGGGCACGCGGCCGGTGTTGTACTGGTAGTGCGCGTAGGAGAGCGGGTCCAGGTACGAGTTGTGGTTGACCGCCGTGATGAAGCCGCCCTCGGCCGGAATGTGCTCCGTGCCGCGCCAGTCCCGCTTGAACAGAACCACCAGGGGGGGTTTGGCGATGACCGCCGCGAGGCGGTACCAGAAGCCGATTCTGCGGCGGGGCACTCGGGGCACCTTTCTCCGGGTCTTGCTGGCAGGGGGTCAAGTGTCGCCCCCTGCTCCTGCTCTGTCGAGGACACCGTACGCCCCGGGGCCGGGGCGGTACCGCCGGGGCGGGACAGAATGGTCGGCGATGAACACGGATGCGGACGACGGCTGGTCCCTGGTCGTACCCCTGAAGCCCCTGGCCCTGGCGAAGAGCCGGCTGGGCCCCTCGGCCGGGGAGCTGCTGCGGCCCCGGCTGGCCCTGGCCTTCGCCGAGGACACCGTGGCGGCGGCCCTGGAGTGCCCGGGGGTGCGGGGCGTGGTGGTGGTCACGGACGATCCGGCGGCGGGCCGGGCGCTGGCCGCGCTGGGGGCCCGGGTGGTGCCGGACTCCCCGGCGGCGGGGCTCAACGCGGCACTGGCGCACGGGGCCCGGGCGGTGCGGGAGCGGCGGCCGCACGCGCGCGTGGCGGCGCTGAACGCGGATCTGCCGGCGCTGCGCCCGGCGGAACTGGCGCGGGTCCTCGCGGCGGCCCGGCAATTCCCCAGGGCATTTCTCGCGGATGCCGCCGAAATAGGTACGACATTCCTCTCGGCCGCGCCGGGGGTGGAATTGGAACCGGCATTCGGGGGCCCGTCGCGGCTTCGGCATTTGTCGTCGGGGGCGGTGGAAATCCTGCTGGCCGGTGTGGATTCCGTCCGCCGGGACGTGGACACCGGCGAGGACCTGGCGGCGGCGGGCCGCCTGGGCCTCGGCCCGCGGACGTCGGCCCGGCGGCCGGCGGCGGCCGGATAGGCTGCGGCCCATGCAGGCGACCGCGTACACGTACGACCCCGAGCAGCGCAGCGGCAGCGTGCTGCTCGACGACGGCACCCCGGTGGAGTTCGGGGCGGACGCGTTCGACGCGGGCGGGCTGCGACTGCTCCGTCCGGGTCAGCGGGTGCGGATCGAGACCGAGCCGGGCGAGCCGGGCACGGGCCCGCGGATCACCCTGGTGACGCTGCAGACCTTCTGAGCCGCTCCCCCGCCCGGCCGGGGGAACGCGCCGCGGGCCGGGCTCCCGTGGTGGGAGCCCGGCCCGGCGGACGTGCGACGACCGTCCTACTTCTTGGCGGCGGCCTTCTTGGCCGTGGCGGTCTTGCGCGCCGTGGTCTTCTTGGCGGGCGCCTTCTTCGCCGTGGCCTTCTTGGCCGGGGCGGTCTTCTTCGCCGTGGCCTTCTTGGCCGTGGCGGCCGGGGTCGCCTTCTTCGCGGCGGCGGCGGTGGTGGTGGTCTTCTTGGCGGCCGTCGTCGTCTTCTTGGCGGCCGCGGAGGTCTTCTTCGCGGCGGCGGTGGTGGCGGTCTTCTTCGCCGGGGTCGCCTTCTTCGCGACGGCGGCGGTGGTGGTCTTCTTCGCCGGGGTCGCCTTCTTGGCGGCGGCCTTCTTGGCCGTGGTGGCCTTCTTGGCGGCGGCCTTCTTGACGGTGGCGGAGGCGGCGCCGGTCAGGCTGCCCTTGGGGGCCTTCTTGACGGAGACCTCGCCGCCCTTGGGGAGCTTCTTCGAGCCGCTGACCAGGTCCTTGAAGCCCTGACCCGCGCGGAAGCGCGGAACGGAGGTCTTCTTGACCCGCACGCGCTCACCCGTCTGGGGGTTGCGGGCGTAGCGGGCCGGGCGGTCGACCTTCTCGAACGAGCCGAAGCCCGTGACCGAGACCCGGTCGCCGGAGACCACGGCGCGCACGATGGCGTCGAGCACGTGGTCGACGGCTTCGGCGGCCTGCTGGCGACCGCCCAACTTGTCGGCAATCGCTTCTACGAGCTGCGCCTTGTTCACGTCTTCCCCTTCGGAGACTTTGCCGGAACGAAACTGTTCAAGCGTTTTCGCACGTTAGGCATGTATATACCGCAAATCAAACACGAAACGGTCTAATCACCCTTGTGCCGCAACGCGGAAGTGCCGTTGCGGAGTTCCTGGTGTCAGTCGCCTTCAGGGAATCGGCCCTCGTCGAGGTCCTTCATCAACCGGTCCAGACGCGTCGCCGCGTCCGCGAGATCGTGCTTCGCCGCGGCCGTGACGACCAGCAGCTTCCGGGACAGCGCCATCCTTACGCCCTCCGGGACTTGCAGTGCGCGCACCCGGGAGTGCGCTTCTTTCAATCGGTCGGCGACTTCCTCGTAGAGCTTGAGTTGGTTGTCGCGTTCCATGCACCGATTGTGCCATCTAGGGCGAGTTGTCGCCCGACAGGGTCTCAACAAGCGACTGCGCCCCCCACCGGAGGGTGGGGGGCGCAGTCGTGGAAAAGCGCTGCTCAGGCCGTAATTGTACGGGGCTTGAAGGACGGCCTTGCCGCCTCGTAGGCCGCGATGTCGGCTTCGTTCTGAAGGGTGAGGCTGATGTCGTCGAGACCGTTCAGGAGCCGCCAGCGGGCGTTCTCGTCGAGCTCGAAGTCGGCGTCGATCCCGGCCGCCAGGACCTTGCGGGCCTCCAGGTCGACGGTGATCTCGGCGGTCGGGTCGGCCTCGGTCAGCTCCCAGAGGGCGTCGACGGTCGCCTGGGGCAGGACGACGGTCAGCAGACCGTTCTTCAGCGAGTTGCCGCGGAAGATGTCGGCGAAGCGGGCCGAGATGACGGTCTTGAAGCCGTAGTTCTGGAGCGCCCAGACGGCGTGCTCGCGGGAGGAGCCGGTGCCGAAGTCGGGGCCGGCCACCAGGACCGTGGCGCCCTGCCGCTCGGGGCGGTTGAGGACGAACTCGGAGTCCTTGCGCCAGGCCTCGAAGAGGCCGTCCTCGAACCCGTCGCGGGTGACCTTCTTGAGCCAGTGCGCCGGGATGATCTGGTCGGTGTCGACGTTGCTGCGGCGCAGCGGGACGGCGCGGCCGGTGTGCGTGGTGAAAGCTTCCATGGTTCCTCAGACCCCCGCGGTGGTGACGGCGTCGGACAGGTCGGCCGGGGAGGCCAGATGGCCCAGCACGGCGGTGGCGGCGGCCACCTGGGGGGAGACCAGGTGGGTGCGGCCGCCCTTGCCCTGCCGGCCCTCGAAGTTGCGGTTGGAGGTGGACGCCGAGCGCTCGCCGGGGGCCAGCTGGTCGGGGTTCATGCCCAGGCACATGGAGCAGCCCGCGTGCCGCCATTCGGCGCCGGCGGCCTTGAAGACCTTGTCCAGGCCCTCCTCGACGGCCTGCAGGGCGACCCGGACGGAGCCGGGGACGACCAGCATGCGGACGCCGTCGGCGACCTTGCGGCCCTCCAGGAGGGAGGCGGCGTTGCGCAGGTCCTCGATGCGGCCGTTGGTGCAGGAGCCCACGAAGACGGTGTCGACCCTGATGTCGCGCAGCGGCTGTCCGGCGGTCAACCCCATGTACTCCAGGGCCTTTTCGGCGGCGAGGCGCTCCGAGGGGTCCTCGTACGAGGCCGGGTCGGGGACGTTCGCCGAAAGCGGGGCGCCCTGGCCGGGGTTGGTGCCCCAGGTGACGAACGGCGCCAGCTCGGCGGCCTCGATGACGACCTCGGCGTCGAAGACGGCGTCCTCGTCGGTCCTCAGGGTCTTCCAGTAGGCGACGGCGGCGTCCCAGTCCTCGCCCTCGGGGGCGTGCGGACGGCCCTTGAGGTAGGCGAAGGTGGTCTCGTCGGGGGCGATCATGCCCGCGCGGGCGCCGGCCTCGATGGACATGTTGCAGATGGTCATGCGGCCCTCCATCGAGAGTTTCTCGATGGCGGAGCCCCGGTACTCCAGGACGTAGCCCTGGCCGCCGCCGGTGCCGATCTTCGCGATGACGGCGAGGATCAGGTCCTTGGCGGTGACGTCGGCGGGCAGCTCGCCGTTGACGGTGATCGCCATGGTCTTCGGGCGGGCCATGGGCAGCGTCTGGGTGGCCAGGACGTGCTCGACCTGGCTGGTGCCGATGCCGAACGCCAGGCCGCCGAAGGCGCCGTGGGTGGAGGTGTGGGAGTCGCCGCAGACCACGGTCATGCCGGGCTGGGTCAGGCCCAGCTGCGGGCCCACCACGTGGACGACGCCCTGCTCGACGTCGCCGAGCGGGTGGAGCCGCACGCCGAACTCGGCGCAGTTCTTGCGCAGGGTCTCCAGCTGGGCGCGGGAAACCGGGTCGGCGATCGGCTTGTCGATGTCGAGGGTGGGGGTGTTGTGGTCCTCGGTGGCGATGGTGAGGTCGAGGCGCCGCACCTGCCGGCCGTTCTGGCGGAGACCGTCGAAGGCCTGGGGGCTGGTCACCTCGTGGAGCAGGTGAAGATCGATGAAGAGGAGGTCGGGCTCGCCCTCGGCGCGCCGGACGACGTGGTCGTCCCAGACCTTCTCCGCGAGTGTCCTACCCATCGCTTTCCCTCCGGCCGGCGGCTGCGCCGGCACCACTAGAGACCGTTTCGCGGTCCGTTGTGCGGCCGCCTCACCAGAGTGACAAGTTCCTCGGAAAATTGAACTTGCGTTTCACAGAGTGAGACGCGAATATCGTTGCATGGACAACTCTAGCGGCGTAGGCGTTCTCGACAAGGCAGCCCTTGTCCTGAGCGCCCTGGAGTCCGGTCCGGCCACCCTCGCAGGACTGGTCGCGGCGACGGGACTCGCACGACCCACGGCCCACCGTCTGGCCGTGGCATTGGAACACCACCGGATGGTCGCCCGCGACATGCAGGGCCGTTTCATTCTCGGTCCGCGGCTGTCGGAACTCGCGGCGGCGGCCGGCGAGGACCGCCTCCTGGCGACGGCCGGCCCGGTGCTGACGCACCTGCGCGACGTCACCGGGGAGAGCGCGCAGCTCTACCGGCGCCAGGGCGACATGCGGATCTGCGTGGCGGCGGCCGAGCGGCTGTCCGGCCTGCGGGACACGGTCCCGGTGGGCTCGACGCTGACCATGAAGGCCGGCTCGTCGGCGCAGATCCTGATGGCCTGGGAGGAGCCCGAGCGGCTGCACCGGGGGCTCCAGGGGGCCCGCTTCACGGCGACGGCCCTGTCGGGCGTACGGCGCCGCGGCTGGGCCCAGTCGATCGGGGAGCGCGAGCCGGGCGTCGCGTCCGTCTCCGCGCCCGTCAGGGGCCCCTCGAACCGCGTGGTGGCCGCCGTGTCGGTCTCGGGTCCGATCGAGCGCCTGACGCGCCACCCGGGCCGGATGCACGCCCAGGCGGTCATCGACGCCGCGGCCCGGCTCAGCGAGGCCCTGCGCCGCAACGGCTGATCCCGTTTCCTCTGTTCACCTGTACGTCCCCCGGCCCACCGCTCCAACGCCGCAGCGGTGGGCCGGAGTTGTGCGTGCGCCGCGCCGGGAACAGCGAAGAAGCCCTCCCCCGAAGGGAAGGGCTTCTCTGTCGCGTACCCCCGACCGGATTCGAACCGGCGCTACCGCCTTGAGAGGGCGGCGTGCTAGGCCGCTACACAACGGGGGCTTTGGATCATGCGGGCGTGTCACTCGTACCGCCGCAGACCCGAGCTGGTCTACCAGGACTCGAACCTAGACTAACTGAACCAGAATCAGTCGTGCTGCCAATTACACCATAGACCAATACGTGGTTAGACCAGCGTCGTACCCCCGACCGGATTCGAACCGGCGCTACCGCCTTGAGAGGGCGGCGTGCTAGGCCGCTACACAACGGGGGCCCTAGCGATCCTGCATCGGGTTCACCGGGAGCTACCCAAGTGATCCCGCGGGAAGGATCTGTACCCCCGACCGGATTCGAACCGGCGCTACCGCCTTGAGAGGGCGGCGTGCTAGGCCGCTACACAACGGGGGCTTTGTGGATGCCATCCACGGTTTGCAGATGAGCTCTGCGAGCTGGCCTACCTGGACTCGAACCAAGACTAACTGAACCAGAATCAGTCGTGCTGCCAATTACACCATAGGCCACCGGGGCGCCATCCCCACCAGGGGGATCTTGCTCGGCTTGCGCTTTCCGGGTTCTTGCCTTTCGGCTTGTTCCCCTCGGCGCAGGAAGAACATTACCCGAAGGTGGACGGTGCTCCAAAACGGGTATCCCCGAGGAGCAGCGCGGGGAGCTGGTGGAGGTCGGTGATGCGCCGCAGGCCGGGCTGTCCGCCGGTGCCGGCCCGGTCCAGCCAGATGCCGTGGAGCCCCGCCTCCTGGGCCCCGAGCGCGTCGACGTCGGGGCGGTCCCCCACGTACGCCACCTCGTGCGGGGCCAGGTCCAGGGCCGTACAGGCGGCGTGGAAGGCCTCGGCGGCCGGCTTGGCGCTGCCCAGCTCGGCGGCGCACAGGACGGCCTCGAAGCGGTCGCGGACGCCGAGGGCGCGCAGCTTGGGCTCCTGGGCGTGGACGCTGGAGTTCGACAGGACGGCCTGCCGGTAGTCGGCGGCGAGCAGGTCCAGGACGGGCAGGGCGTCGGGGAAGAGCTCCCAGGCGGCCTCGTAGTGGGTCACGTAGCGCGCGAACCAGGCGTCGGCCTCGGGGTCGGTCAGGGCCGGGCGGTCCAGGAAGTCGCGGACGCGGTGGCGGCGCTGGTCCTGCCAGCTGCCCGCCGGCTCCTCCTCGTAGCGCCGCCAGTGCAGCTCGGTGAGCTCCTTCCAGCGGCGCAGGGCGTCCTCGACGGAGCCGTGCAGTCCGGTCAGGCCCTCGGCGGCGAGGTGGGCGCGCATGCCCGTGCGGTCGGCCCGCGCGTAGTCGAAGAGCGTGTCGTCCACGTCCCAGAGGACGGCGCGGATGGTCATGGGACCGACGGTACGCCGGTGCCGGGCCGGGCGGGAGCGGTTTCAGCGGAGCCGGGCGAAGCGGAAGGGGCGGAGGTCGGTGACGAAGCAGGCGACCTCGCCGTCGGCGTCGCGGCCGACCCAGGTCGCGTACAGGCCGTCGCCCCAGCCGGAGACGAAGACGGCGATGGTGTGGCCGTTCTCACCCTCGGCGAGGAAGGCGTTCGGGCTCCGGGGGGCGTCCAGGACCTCCCAGATGACGCCCTTCTCGTCGTCCGTGCCCGGGAAGGAGTGGTGGGCGGCGGTGTCGAGGAAGCTGCCGAGGCCGGCGTCGACGCCGTAGCCGAAGGAGTCGTCCTCGGGGGTCGCCTCGCCCGGGACCAGGGCGGGCTCCCAGCGGGCCACCGGGGTGTCGCGGATCACCAGGCGGGCGGCGGCGTTCACCGTGTGGTCGTACGGGTACGTGAAGGACGCCTCGGCTATCTGCACGCGGTAGCGGCCGGGCGGGACCGCGGCGGTGAAGGGCTCGGGCCGCTCGTCGTCGTCGCAGAGGTGGACGATCGGGTCGCAGGCGACGAGCCGGCCGGTGGGGAGGTCGATCTCCCCCAGTTCCCGGACGGCGAAGGTGACGTCCCTCTTGTCCTCGGTGGGGACGACGGCTCCGGGGGTGAACCAGTGGGCGAAGTCGGGCGGTGTCACGGACATGTGCCGACCCTAGGGGGCGGGTACGACAGCGGGGGCGGGTCCGCTTACGCGGCGAGCTTCGCCAGGGCCGCGTCGACGCGGGCCAGGGTCTTCTCCTTGCCCAGGATCTCCAGGGACTCGAAGAGCGGCAGGCCGACGGTGCGGCCGGTGACGGCGACGCGGACGGGGGCCTGGGCCTTGCCGAGCTTGAGGCCGTGGGCCTCGCCGGCGGCCAGGACCGCGTTCTTGAGGGACTCGGGGTCGCTCCAGTCGGCCGACTCCAGCTTCTCGCGGGCGGTGGCCAGGAGGGCCGCGGGCTCGCCCTTCATGGCCTTGTCCCACGAGGCCTGGTCGAAGACCGGCTCGGGCAGGAAGAGGAAGTCCACGTTGGCCGTGATCTCGGAGAGGACGGTCAGGCGGGTCTGGGCGTGCGGGGCGATCCGCTCCCAGGCCGCGCGGTCGAAGTCCTCGGGCGCCCAGGGGGCGTGCGGGGCCCGGAGCCAGGGCTCGCAGGCCTCGGTGAACGCCTTCACGTCCAGCATGCGGATGTGGTCCGCGTTGATGGACTCGGCCTTCTTGAGGTCGAAGCGGGCCGGGTTGGCGTTGACGTCGGCGATGTCGAACTTCGCCACCATCTCGGGGATGGTGAAGAGGTCCTGGTCGGCCGAGAAGGACCAGCCGAGGAGGGACAGGTAGTTCAGGAGGCCCTCGGGGAGGAAGCCGCGCTCCCGGTAGAGGTTGAGGGAGGCCTGCGGGTCGCGCTTGGAGAGCTTCTTGTTGCCCTCGCCCATCACGTACGGCAGGTGGCCGAAGGCCGGGATCTCCTTGGCGACGCCCAGCTCGATCAGCGCCTTGTAGAGGGCGATCTGGCGGGGGGTGGAGGAGAGCAGGTCCTCGCCGCGCAGGACGTGGGTGATCTCCATCAGGGCGTCGTCGACCGGGTTGACCAGGGTGTAGAGCGGGGCGCCGTTGGCCCGGAGGATGCCGTAGTCCGGCACGTTCTCCGGGGTGAAGGTGAGCTCGCCGCGGACCAGGTCGTCGAAGGTGATGGCCTCGTCGGGCATCCGGAAGCGGACGATCGGCTCGCGGCCCTCGGCCTCGTACTGCGCGACCTGCTCGGCCGACAGCTCGCGGCAGTGGCCGTCGTAGCCGGACGGCCTGCCGGCGGCGCGGGCGGCCTCGCGGCGGTCGTCGAGCTCGGTGGTGGTGCAGTAGCAGCGGTACGCGTACCCGCCGGCGAGCAGCTTCTCGGCGACGTCCTTGTAGATGTCCATCCGCTGCGACTGGCGGTACGGGGCGTGCGGGCCGCCGACCTCGGGGCCCTCGTCCCAGTCGAGGCCGAGCCACTTGAGGGAGTCGAGCAGCTGCTCGTACGACTCCTCGGAGTCGCGGGCCGCGTCGGTGTCCTCGATGCGGAAGACCATGGTGCCCTGGTTGTGCCGGGCGAAGGCCCAGTTGAAGAGGGCGGTGCGGACCAGGCCCACGTGGGGGTTGCCGGTCGGGGACGGACAGAAACGGACGCGGATCGCGTTAGCCACGCTTGATCACCCTGTTGGTGAGAGTGCCGATGCCTTCGATGGTGACGGCGACCTCGTCGCCGACGGTGAGGGGGCCGACCCCGGCGGGAGTGCCGGTGAGGATGACGTCGCCGGGGAGCAGCGTCATGGCCTCGGAGAGGTGGACGACCAGGTCCTCGATGGAGCGGATCATGTCGCTCGTCCGACCGAGCTGGCGTTGTTCGCCGTTGACCGTGGCCTGGACGGCGAGGTCGCTCGGGTCGAGGTCGGTCTCCACCCAGGGGCCCAGCGGGCAGCTCGTGTCGAATCCCTTGGCGCGGGCCCACTGGACCTCGCGCTTCTGGACGTCGCGGGCGGTCACGTCGTTGGCGCAGGTGTAGCCGAAGATCACGTCCTTGACGCGCTCCCGGGGCACCTCGCGGCACATGCGGCCGATCACCACGGCCAGTTCGGCCTCGTGGTGCAGCTCGCTGGAGAAGGAGGGGTACTCGATGGCGTCGCCGGGGCCGATGACGGAGGTGGTCGGCTTGAAGAAGGCGACCGGGACCTCCGGGACCTCGTTGCCGAGCTCCCTGGCGTGCTCCGCGTAGTTGCGGCCGATGCCCACGACCTTGTTGGGGAGCACCGGCGGCAGGAGCCGTACCTTGCTCAGCGGGACCTTGGTGCCGCTGAGCTCGAAGTCGGTGTACGGGATGCCCTTGATGATGTCGAGGACGAGGCCGCCGGACTCGACGGTCCCCTCGCCCTCGACCGCGCCGAAGGCGACATTGCCGTCGATGGAGAATCTGGCGATGCGCACGAGTGCTGTCGCCCCTCACTTGGTACTGGCTGGAGTCTGACGCTCCAGGCTAACGCGGCGCGGGGCGGCCGACCGGCGGATATCGCCGGTGCCGGGCGTGCGGAAGCCGCGGTCAGGCCTCGGCGAGGTAGGCCGGCACGTGGGGCGCGGGGGGCTGCATGAGGACGGTGCGGCGCGGGTTGGCCGTGGTGCCGGGGAGCTCCGCCGCGTACTCGGGGGTGGCGCCGCGGCCGAGGCCGGCGGCGTCCGAGAGGTGGGCGAGGGTGGAACGGCGCGGGTTGGCCGTGGTGGCGGGCGTGGGTGCAGTCATCGCGCTGGCAGACCTTGTTCCGGGACGGGCGCCCGTGCGGGCGCGAGAATGGTGTAAAGCGTCAGGCTAAATCAAGGCGTTCCCTTCGAATGCATGGCTAAGACATCCATTCGCGTGTGAGTTTGCTCACCACTGGGTGGATTTTCCGGTCATTACGGACAGGCATGTCAAGTCGCGGAAAGGGACATTCCGCCACTGAACCCGTCATTCCGCTCCTGATCATCGCTACTGGGACACTCGGGGACGGCGGGCCGTTGGAGGGGAAAAGTCCGAAACCTCCGCGATCATCTTCTACGCCCCGTGACCTTGCGCGCACACGTGGTCATCCCCCCTGCGGTACAGACCGCAGCCCTTGTTGGAGTTCCGGCACTGTGCTGGAATTCCACGCACCGCCGCGGGTTCGAAGCCGGCACGCAGGGGGCGCAACGCAGCGCCGGCCGAGTGGCGGGGAAGGGGGATCTGCGCCGGTCACCGACGACCACCTGGGGCGCACCGACGCGTCCCGACGACGCCGACACCGTCCGCTCCGGTTCCACCCGGAAGGACGCCTGGTCCAGAGGTTGCGACGCTAGTGCAGGGACGTTTCAAGAGGGATGGCGCGGGCTCTGCCCAGGCCCGCAAGGGCCGTGCGGAGGCTCCGTCGGAGCAGGAACCGCGTGCCGGGACCGACCGCGGTCCCGCGGCCCCGCACCCCACCCAGCAGGCGCCCGGTCCGGGCGGCCAGGGCAGGATCCAGGGCAAGGGCAAGGCCGCGCGGCCCAACGGCGAGTCCGGCGAGGGCTCCGCGCGCCGCTCCGGCGCGCCCGGCGAGCAGACCGGCGCGCCGCAGGGCGAGAAGGGCACCGCGCCCTCGGCGCCCGAGAACTCCACCGGCTCCCGAATAGCGCTCCGCAACTGGCGCATCTCCACCCGCCTGGTGGCGCTGCTGACCCTCCCCGTGGTCGCGGCCACCAGCCTCGGCGGCATCCGCATCAGCGAGTCGCTCCAGGACATGCAGCAGCTCGACCACATGCAGCTGCTCACCAAGCTGACCCGTGAGGCGACCGCGCTCGCGCAGGCCCTCCAGGCCGAGCGCGACCTCTCCGCCGGTCCGCTCGCCAACGGCCGCCCGGTCAGCGACTACCAGGTCGCCAACCCGCGCCGCCGCACGGACCGCCAGTACGACGCCTTCCTCGACGCCACCCGGGCCATCCCGAACGGCCAGGACGACGAGGCCCTGCGGAGCATCCGCTCCAACGTCAACACGATCGCGTCGCAGGTCATCGACCTCCACAACATCCGGACGAGCGCCTACAAGAAGGGCGTCTCGCACTCGGTGACGGTCGAGGCGTACAGCCGTCTCATCCGCTCGCTGCTCAGCCTGTCCCAGGACATGGCCCAGGCGACCAGCAACCCGGACATGATCAAGCGGACCCGCGCGCTCGCCGCGTTCTCGTCCGCCAAGGAGTACGCCTCCATCCAGCAGGCGATCATCGCGGGCGCCCTGCCGGCCAGCGACAAGACCGCCGGCCGGATCCAGCCCGGCGACCGCCTCTACGGCGAGGCCGCGCTCAACGGCGAGAGCAACGCCTTCAAGTCCTTCACGGCGATCTACGAGGCGACCGGCGGCGACGCCACCGACCTCACCGACTCGCTGCACTCCGGCAACCCGACCATCGTCGACGCCGAGAAGTACGCCGAGCGCGTGCTCAAGGCCGACGAGACCATGCCGGGCGGCCCGAGGCGCGGCTACCTGAACTTCACCGACGAGTACGAGACCAAGATCGCGGCCATGAGCCGCATCGAGAACCAGCTCCTCGGCGAGATGGAGACGATGGCCCGTGAGCTGCGGCAGGAGTCGCAGCGCGAGGCCATCATCAACGGTGCGCTGATCCTGCTCGTCCTCGGCGTCTCGCTCGTCGGCGCCTTCGTCGTGGCCCGGTCCATGATCCGCTCGCTGCGCCGCCTCCAGGACACCGCGACCAAGGTCGCCCAGGAACGCCTGCCCGAGCTGGTCAAGCAGCTCTCCGAGTCCGACCCGCAGGACGTCGACACCTCCGTCGAGTCCGTCGGCGTGCACTCCCGGGACGAGATCGGCCAGGTGGCCGCGGCCTTCGACGACGTGCACCGCGAGGCCGTCCGCCTCGCCGCCGAGCAGGCCCTCCTCCGGGGCAACGTCAACGCGATGTTCACCAACCTCTCGCGCCGTTCCCAGGGCCTCATCCAGCGCCAGCTCTCGCTCATCTCCGAGCTGGAGTCCCGCGAGGCCGACCCGGACCAGCTCTCCTCGCTCTTCAAGCTCGACCACCTCGCGACCCGCATGCGCCGGAACGGCGAGAACCTCCTCGTCCTCGCCGGCGAGGAGCCGGGCCGCCGCTGGACCCGCCCGGTCCCGCTGGTCGACGTCCTGCGCGCCGCCGCCTCCGAGGTGGAGCAGTACGAGCGCATCGAGCTGGCCGCGGTCCCGGCGACCGACGTCGCCGGCCGGGTCGTCAACGACCTCGTGCACCTCCTCGCCGAGCTGCTGGAGAACGCCACCTCGTTCTCCTCCCCGCAGACCAAGGTCCGGGTCACCGGTCACGCGCTGCCCGACGGCCGCGTGCTGGTCGAGATCCACGACACCGGCATCGGCCTCTCCCCCGAGGACCTGGCGGCGATCAACGAGCGGCTCGCCTCGCCGCCCACCGTGGACGTCTCCGTCTCCCGCCGCATGGGCCTCTTCGTGGTCGGCCGCCTGTCCCTGCGACACGGCATCCGCATCCAGCTGCGCCCGTCCGACTCGGGCGGCACCACCGCGCTCGTCATGCTCCCGGTCGACGTCGCCCAGGGCGGCCGCAAGCCGGCCCCGAAGGCCGGCCCCGGCTCCCAGGGCGCGGCCCCGCAGGGCGGCAACGCCCCCGGCGGCCGGCTGCCCGGCGGTCCCGGCGCGGCCGGCGGTCCCGGTGCCCCGGGCGCCGGTGGTCCCGGCGCCGGACGTCCGGGCCTCGGCGGTCCCGCGGCCGCGGCCGGCCGGCTCGGTGCCGGACCGGGCGCCGCGCGTCCCCAGGTCGGCGCCGCGGGCGGCCCGCGCACCGCGCTGCCCGCCCGGGACGGCGCTCCCCAGGCCCCGCAGCGGCCGCAGCAGCCCCAGCCGGCCAACGCCCAGCTGGAGCAGACCGGTCAGCTGCCGCAGCTCCCCCAGCCCCCGCAGCCCGGCCCCGGCGCCGGTCTCATCGGCGGCGCCGCCAGCGCCATCCCGTCCCGTACGGACGTGTGGGGCGGCAGCCCGCAGAACCAGCAGGCCCCGCAGGCCCCGCAGCAGCAGGACCCGCTGGGCGCGCCGAACGGCTTCCCGCGCGCCGAACTGCCCGGCGGCAACCCCCAGCCGCAGCGCCCGCAGGCCGCGAGCTGGGGCAGCGACCCGGCCCAGCAGCCGGTGCGCCGCCCGCAGCAGGACATGACGCCGCTGGACGCCCCGCGCGGCCACGACGACCCGGAGACCACGGGCTCGTTCGCCGCGCCCGGCGCCCCGCAGGGCCCGGGTTCGACGGGCCAGTTCCCGCGCCCCGACTTCGGTGCGCCGCAGGCGCCCCAGGCCCCGCAGGCGCCCCAGTACCAGGACCCGGCGTCCACCGCGCAGTTCGCGCGTCCGGACTACGAGGCGCCCCAGGCCCCGCAGGGCCCGGGTTCCACGGGCCAGTTCCCGCGGCCGGACTTCGGTGCCCCGCAGGCGCCCCAGGCACCGCAGTACCAGGCCCAGCCGCCGTACGGCAGCCAGCCCTTCGTACCGCAGGCGCCCCAGGCACCGCAGGCGCCCCTGGCCCCGCGGCACCAGCAGCAGGCCCCGCAGCCCCCGGCCCCGCGCCAGCGCACCGGCAACGAGTTCGACGCGCCGCAGCAGGGCTTCCCGCAGCAGGCCGCGCCGCAGGCGCCCGAGCCGCGCCAGCCGCAGCTCGGCCGGCCGCGCCGTCCGGAGGCACTGCCGCCGGCCCCGGCCGCGGGCGACGGGCGCACCCCGCTGTACGACACGCTGGAGACCAACTGGTTCCACCAGGACCAGGGTCAGCAGCAGGCCCAGGCCCCGGCCCCGCAGGCGCAGCCGCAGCGGGCTCCCGAGGTCGACCGGACCATGCAGACCCCGGTCGTCCAGCAGCCGGCTCCGGCGCCGCAGCGGCCGGCTCCCGGCCAGGCCCCCGACGGCGGACGGCCGGCCAACTGGCGGCCCTCGCCCAACGACGATCTGGTGCGCCAGGCCGAGCGGGCGCGCAAGCCCTCCGCCGGCGGGGTCACCACCTCCGGTCTTCCGCGCCGCGTGCCGAAGGCCAACCTCGTACCCGGGACCGCACAGGAGCAGGCCCACTCGGCCGGCCCCCAGGTCTCGCGTGCACCCGACGACGTCCGCGGCCGGCTCACCAACCTGCGCCGCGGCATCCAGCAGGGCCGGCAGGCGGGCAACTCGACCACGGGTAGCTTCCACCTCGGTCCGAACCACCAGCAGGAGCGATAGTTGAGCGCGATGAGCCAGGCGGCGCAGAACCTGAACTGGTTGATCACCAACTTCGTGGACAACACCCCCGGGGTGTCCCACACGGTGGTGGTCTCCGCCGACGGCCTGCTGCTGGCCATGTCCGAAGGATTCCCCCGCGATCGCGCCGACCAGCTGGCGGCGGTCGCGTCCGGGCTCACCTCGCTGACCGCGGGCGCCTCCCGGATCTTCGAGGGCGGTCCCGTGGCACAGACCGTGGTGGAGATGGAGCGCGGCTTCCTCTTCCTCATGTCGGTCTCGGACGGCTCCTCGCTCGCCGTGCTCGCGCACCCGGAGTGCGACATCGGCCTCGTGGGCTACGAGATGGCGCTGCTGGTCGACCGGGCCGGCAGCGTCCTCACCCCGGATCTCCGCGCGGAGCTCCAGGGCAGCCTGCTGCACTAGCGGTCCCCACCTGCCCGCGGCACCTGCCCCCTCGACGGGGCGGTACACCCCCCATTCCGTACCGCCCCCGGCACCGTTCATCGTCCGGCCGCCCCATCCGGCCCCCCACCGGCCCCATCAGACGGCAGACGTCTTGCTGTCACGCCCGGAGGATTCATGACCCCGCCCCCCGCCACTCACGATCCGTACGGCGGCTCGTCCCTGGACGATCCGTACGGTCATGAGGGCGACCAGCCGCTGGTCCGTCCGTACGCGATGACCGGCGGCCGGACCCGGCCGCGCTACCAGCTCGCCATCGAGGCGCTGGTCAGCACCACGGCCGACCCGGCGCACCTCGCCACGCTCCTCCCCGAGCACCAGCGCATCTGCCACCTGTGCCGCGAGGTCAAGTCGGTGGCCGAGGTGTCCGCCCTGCTGTCGATGCCGCTCGGTGTCGCCCGGATCCTCGTGGCCGACCTTGCCGAGGCCGGCATGGTGGCCATCCACCAGCCCGGCAACGGAGAAGCCGGCGGCACGCCGGACGTGACACTGCTCGAAAGGGTGCTCAGTGGACTTCGCAAGCTCTAACGGCGGCGCGGCCAGATCGACCACCAGCGCGAAGATCGTGGTGGCGGGTGGCTTCGGCGTGGGCAAGACCACGTTCGTCGGCGCCGTCTCGGAGATCAACCCGCTGCGCACCGAGGCCGTGATGACCGCGGCCTCCGCCGGGATCGACGACCTGACCCACACCGGTGGCAAGACCACCACCACGGTCGCGATGGACTTCGGCCGCATCACGCTGGACCAGGACCTGATCCTGTACCTGTTCGGCACCCCCGGCCAGGACCGCTTCTGGTTCATGTGGGACGACCTGGTCCGCGGCGCCATCGGCGCCGTCGTCCTCGTCGACACCCGCCGCCTCGCCGACTGCTTCCCCGCGGTCGACTACTTCGAGAACAGCGGCCTGCCGTTCGTCATCGCCCTCAACGGCTTCGACGGCGCCCAGCCGTACACCCCGGACGAGGTCCGCGAGGCGCTCCAGATCGGGCCCGACACCCCGATCATCACCACCGACGCCCGCCACCGCGCGGACGCCAAGAGCGCGCTCATCACCCTCGTCGAGCACGCCCTCATGGCCCGCCTCAAGTAGGTTTTCCGCCAGGACAGTTGTCCGACGCCGCCGTACCGGGGCGGCCGTGGTCGATCTGTGGCCTTCGACACGGCCCTCCCGGGGCTTCATAACATTTCGACAGAGAATTCGGGCGCCTCGGACACCCGACGCATCCGATCAGTGTCGCTGCGCTCACATGAGCCCCGCCATTTGGCGGGGCTCGCTCTTTATGCCCGTTTTATGCGGGGCGTGGGCCTCGGGAAGCGGCCCGGTCCCACTGTTTGGAACGGACCCCCTTCACGTGCTGCAATTCATGAACTCCCGAGTAGTACGGCCCTGAACGAAACACCGGCACGACGTAGGTGCCGACGCGGAGAGGTTGTTGGTCGAGTGAGGCGAAGCATGGATGGCTCCGCGGAGCAGGAGGCGCGGGGCAACTTCACCCCGCCGTCGCGCAGTGCGGTGTCGCCCGCGGACGTACCGGTGACGCCCGCGCCCGCGCCCGCTCCCCGGGGCAGCTCCAGCAAGCTGTCCCCGCGCAACTGGCGCGTGCCCACCCGGCTGAACGCGATCCTCCTCATACCCGTGCTCGTCGGCCTCGTCATGGGCGGCTTCCAGGTCAAGGGGTCGATCGACACCTGGCAGGAGGCCCAGGACGCCGAGAAGACGGCGCTCATCGTGCGCGCCGCCTCGGAGTACTCCACCGCCCTCCTCAACGAGCGCGACCTGACGGCGGCCCCGCTGCTCGCCGGCAAGGACCGGGCCGGCGAGGAGATCACCCGGGCCTACGCGACGACCGACGCGGCCCGCGCCAAGTTCGACGAGGCCGTCCGGAACATGCCCTCGGGCCAGGGCCTGGAGCGCCGTCTGCAGGCGTTCAAGAACGAGGAGCCCAAGCTCGCGGCGCTCCGCAAGTCCGCCTACACGGCCGCGCTCGACCCGGTGAACACCCAGCTCGGCTACACCGGCGTGCAGCACTACCTCATGGAGTTCTCCAACGAGCTCGGCCTGGGCACCGGCAACATCACCAGCTACGGCCGGACCGTCTACGCCATCCAGCTCGCGCAGGCCGCCGGTTCGCTCCAGCGCTCCATCGGCACCCACCTGCTCGTCCGGCCCAGCGCCAAGGACGCCGTCTTCGCCCAGCAGTCGGTCGCGTTCAACTCGTACAACTACCTGGAGCAGATCGCCCTCGGCGAGTACAACTCCGGTGGCACCGCCGAGGACGTCGAGCGCCTGAAGAAGGTCATGGCCGGCAAGGCGGCCGAGGGCGAGAAGAAGATGCAGGCCGCCGACGTCACCCTGCCCAAGGGCAAGGACGGCTCGGTCTACACCGGCGTCGCCGGTCTGATCGGCACCGCCGAGGACGCGGACGCGATCAAGGCCCTGGCGGCCAAGGGCATCACCGCCGAGACCTGGATGGCGATCGCCACCGCCAAGTTCGACGGCTACAGCGAGGTCGAGAAGGCCCTCGTCGACAAGGCCGTCGCCGAGGCCACCGACATCTCCTCCGAGGCCCAGACGGACGCCTGGGTCACCGGCGCCATCGTCGTCGTCGCCCTGCTGGCCGCCTTCATCCTCGCCGGGATGATGGCCCGGCAGATGAGCCGCTCGATGCGCGAGCTGCGCACCGCCGCATTCGGCATCGCCGAGCAGCGCCTGCCGATGCTGGTCGACCAGCTCTCCCGCACCGAGCCGGGCCGGGTCGACACCCGCGTCCAGCCCATCCCGATCGACTCGCAGGACGAGATCGGCGAGGTCGCCCGCGCCTTCGACCAGGTCCACCGCGAGGCCGTGCGGCTCGCCGCCGAGCAGGCCATGCTCCGCGGCAACGTCAACGCGATCTTCACCAACCTCTCGCGCCGCAACCAGTCGCTGATCGAGGGCCAGCTGACCCTCATCACCGACCTGGAGAACAACGAGGCCGACCCGGACCAGCTGGAGAACCTCTTCAAGCTGGACCACCTCGCGACCCGCATGCGCCGCAACGGCGAGAACCTCCTGGTCCTCGCCGGCGAGGAGCCGGGCCGCCGCTGGGACCAGCCGGTCCCGCTCGTCGACGTGCTGCGCGCCGCCTCCTCCGAGGTGGAGCAGTACGAGCGCATCGAGATCGCCGGCGTGCCGGACGCCGAGATCCACGGCCAGGCCGTGACCGACCTCGTGCACCTGCTCGCCGAGCTCCTCGAGAACGCCACCACGTTCTCCTCCCCGCAGACCAAGGTGCGCGTCACCGCGACCCGTCTCCCCGACGGCCGGGTGATGGTCGAGATCCACGACAAGGGCATCGGCCTCACCGCCGAGGACTTCGCGGACATCAACCACAAGCTGGCCAACCCGCCCACCGTGGACGCGGCCGTCTCGCAGCGCATGGGCCTCTTCGTGGTCGGCCGGCTCTCCGACCGGCACGGCATCCGGGTCCAGCTCCGCCCCTCCGGCGAGCAGGCCGGCACCACCTCGCTGGTCATGCTGCCGGACGCGATCACCCACGGCGGCGGCGGCGAGCAGCCGGTCCAGGACGACTTCACGGTCTCCCAGATCATCCCGAACCAGCAGCAGGGCGGCTTCGACCCGGCCGTGGCGCCGATGCGGACCGCGGCCGAGCTCGGCTTCGACGACTCGCGCTACGAGCAGCCGGGCGAGGGCCAGCAGCTGGACCCGGTCAACCGCTCGCTGATGCGCGAGGAGCGCCGCGCCGCCCTGGAGGCCCAGGTGCAGGGCGCCGAGGGCCCGCTCTACGGCGAGGAGCCCGAGCAGGCCCAGGCCTACGGCTCCGAGTACGCCCAGGAGCAGGAGTACGGCCGGCAGTACCCCCAGGGGTACGAGCAGAACCAGGCCTACGGCACCGAGTACGCCCAGGAGCAGGGGTACGAGCAGCAGCCGCAGGACGGCTACGGCTACCCCGGGCAGCAGGGCTACGAGGGGTACGGCGCGCAGGGCGGGGCGTACCCGCAGCAGGCGTATGCGGAAGCGGCGTACGGCGCCCAGGACGCGGCCACCCCCGGATACGACCAGGCGTTCGAACCCCAGTCCCACCAGGGCGAGTGGCCGGAGCAGGGCTCCTACCAGGGCGCTTTCGACCAGGGTTACCGGCCGGAATCGGAATCTTCGCAGGCCGCTCCCGAACAGGGCGCCGAGCGCGTAGGCTTCGACCGTCCGGCTCCGGCTCCCAGTCCCGCTCCGGACACCGGCCACGGACTGACCGACGCCGGTCTGCCGCGCCGCGGCGGTGTCGCCCCGCAGGCGCCCCAGGCGCAGCGGCCCGTGCCGCCGGCCCAGCCCGCCCGGCCGGCGGGACAGGACGAACAGCAGCAGAACGAAGGCTCCGACGAATGGCGCTCGGCCAATGACGAGCGCTGGGAGCAGGCCAAGAAGCTCCGCGAGCCGAAGGCGGGCGGGGTCACTCCGTCCGGTCTCCCCCGGCGCGTCCCCAAGGCCAACCTGGTCGAGGGCACCGCGGAGCAGACCCCGCAGGGCGGCCCCCAGGTCTCCCGCGCGCCCGAGGACGTACGGGGCAGGTTGAGCAACCTGCGCCGCGGCGTCCAGCAGGGGCGCACGGCGGGGTCGGACACGAACGGATCGGGCTTCGGCCCGGGTAGTACCTACAACCAGGAGCGTTAGTGTGAGCCCGATGAGCCAGGCGGCGCAGAATCTGAACTGGTTGATCACCAACTTCGTGGACAACACCCCCGGGGTGTCCCACACGGTGGTGGTCTCCGCCGACGGACTCCTGCTGGCCATGTCCGAGGGATTCCCCCGGGACCGTGCCGACCAGCTGGCGGCGGTCGCCTCCGGGCTGACCTCGCTGACCGCGGGCGCGTCCCGGATCTTCGAGGGCGGCGCGGTCAACCAGACCGTGGTGGAGATGGAGCGCGGCTTCCTCTTCATCATGTCGGTCTCGGACGGTTCCTCGCTGGCCGTCCTCGCCCACCCGGAGTCCGACATCGGCCTCGTGGGCTACGAGATGGCCCTGCTCGTGGACCGCGCGGGCTCCGTCCTCACCCCGGACCTGCGGGCGGAGCTCCAGGGAAGTCTTCTCAACTAACAGACACAGAGTGCGTTTCTCGTCACCGCACCGTTAGGGTGCGGTGACGCGGCTCCAAGGGACATGGACCGCGAAGCAGTCGGAGGAGGAGACGTGGGAACACCCCCGGGGGCGAACCCCTACAACGGATTCGACGCGCATCAGGCGCCGATGGGCGACGCCGCGCAGAACCGGTACAACTTCCCTTCCGCACCCAGCAGACAGGGCGTCCCCCCGTCCTACGGACAGCCGCAGGCGCAGCCGGCGGCCCCCCGCGCCGCGGGCTCGTCGAGCTCCGGCGGCGGGCACAACCCGCTCGTGCGCCCGTACGCGATGACCGGCGGCCGGACCCGGCCGCGCTACCAGCTCGCCATCGAGGCGCTGGTCAGCACCACGGCCGACCCGGCCCGGCTGCAGGGGCAGTTGCCCGAGCACCAGCGGATCTGCCGGCTGTGCTTCGAGATCAAGTCGGTCGCGGAGATCTCGGCCCTCCTCTCCATCCCCCTCGGCGTTGCCCGGATCCTCGTCGCCGACCTGGCCGAGGCCGGACTCGTAGCCATTCACCAGCCCGGCGGCGACGAGGCCGCCGGCGGTCAGCCAGACGTGACACTGCTCGAAAGGGTGCTCAGTGGACTTCGCAAGCTCTAGCGGCGGCGCGGCCCGTTCAACCACCAGCGCGAAGATCGTGGTGGCGGGTGGCTTCGGCGTGGGCAAGACCACGTTCGTCGGCGCCGTCTCGGAGATCAACCCGCTGCGTACCGAGGCCGTCATGACGTCCGCGTCCGCGGGCATCGACGACCTCACCCACACCGGCGACAAGACGACGACGACCGTCGCCATGGACTTCGGCCGCATCACGCTGGACCAGGACCTGATCCTGTACCTGTTCGGCACCCCCGGCCAGGACCGCTTCTGGTTCATGTGGGACGACCTGGTCCGCGGCGCCATCGGCGCCGTCGTCCTCGTCGACACCCGCCGCCTCGCCGACTGCTTCCCCGCGGTCGACTACTTCGAGAACTCGGGCCTCCCCTTCGTCATCGCCCTCAACGGCTTCGACGGGAACCAGCCCTACAACCCGGAGGAGGTCCGCGAGGCCCTCCAGATCGGGCCCGACACCCCGATCATCACCACCGACGCCCGCCACCGCGCGGACGCCAAGAGCGCGCTCATCACCCTCGTCGAGCACGCCCTCATGGCCCGCCTGCGGTAACCGTCCCGACGGTCCGTCGGTCGCGCACCACGCGAAAGGGCCCCCGCTCCTCGAAGGAGCGGGGGCCCTTTCCGTGCGTTCCGGGGCGTCAGCGCCAGCTGTGCGGGGCGCGGAAGCCGTTCTCGCGCTCCAGGCGGCGCCAGCCGGCGGCGGTGCGGCCGTGGTGGGCGGCGGCCGGCTCGGGCCGGGAGGCGGCGCGGGCGAGCAGGACCGCGGTGATGGCGGCCAGCTCCTCGGGGTCGGCGTGGCCCTTCTCGACGCGGAGAAGGTTGGCTGTGGCAGGCGTGGTCACTTCGTGGACTCCTTGTGCCGGGTCTTACTGAGGCGGGTTGCCGTGCTTGCGGGACGGCAGGTCGGCGTGCTTGGTGCGGAGCATGGCGAGGGACCGGATGAGCACCTGGCGGGTGTCGGCGGGGTCGATGACGTCATCGACGAGACCGCGCTCGGCCGCGTAGTACGGGTGCATCAGCTCGGCCTTGTACTCCTTGACCATGCGGGCGCGCATGGCCTCGGGGTCCTCGGCCTCGGCGATCTGCTTGCGGAAGATCACGTTGGCGGCGCCCTCGGCGCCCATGACCGCGATTTCGTTGGTGGGCCAGGCGTACGTCAGGTCGGCGCCGATCGACTGGGAGTCCATGACGATGTAGGCACCGCCGTACGCCTTGCGCAGGATCAGGGAGATCCGGGGCACGGTCGCGTTGCAGTAGGCGTAGAGGAGCTTGGCGCCGTGGCGGATGATTCCACCGTGCTCCTGGTCGACGCCGGGCAGGAAGCCGGGGACGTCCAGAAGGGTGACGATCGGGATGTTGAAGGCGTCGCACATCTGGACGAAGCGCGCGGCCTTCTCGGAGGCCTCGATGTCGAGGACGCCGGCGAGGGACTGGGGCTGGTTGGCGACGATGCCGACGACCTGGCCGTCGAGGCGGGCCAGCGCGCAGATGATGTTGCGCGCCCAGCGCTCGTGGACCTCCAGGTAGTCGCCGTCGTCGACGAGCTCCTCGATGACCTTGTGCATGTCGTACGGGCGGTTGCCGTCGGCGGGCACCAGGTCGAGCAGGACGTCGGAGCGGCGGTCGGCCGGGTCCTCGGAGGCGACGGTCGGCGGGTTCTCGCGGTTGTTCTGCGGGAGCATCGACAGGAGGTAGCGGACCTCGGCGATGCAGGTCTCCTCGTCGTCGTACGCGAAGTGCGCGACGCCGGAGGTCTCGGCGTGGACGTCGGCGCCGCCGAGGCCGTTCTGGCTGATCTCCTCGCCGGTGACCGCCTTGACGACGTCCGGGCCGGTGATGAACATCTGCGAGGTCTCGCGGACCATGAAGACGAAGTCGGTGAGGGCGGGGCTGTAGGCCGCGCCGCCTGCGCACGGGCCGAGCATCACGCTGATCTGCGGGATGACGCCGGAGGCGCGGGTGTTGCGCTGGAAGATGCCGCCGTAGCCGGCGAGGGCGGAGACGCCCTCCTGGATGCGGGCGCCGGCGCCGTCGTTCAGGGAGACCAGCGGGGCGCCGGCCGCGATGGCCATGTCCATGATCTTGTGGATCTTGGTGGCGTGGGCCTCGCCGAGGGCGCCGCCGAAGATCCGGAAGTCGTGCGCGTAGACGAAGACGGTGCGGCCCTCGACCGTGCCCCAGCCGGTGATGACGCCGTCGGTGTACGGCTTCTTGGCCTCCAGGCCGAAGCCCTGGGCGCGGTGCCGGCGGAGCTGCTCGACCTCGTTGAAGGAACCCGGGTCGAGGAGCAGCTCGATGCGCTCCCGCGCGGTCAGCTTGCCCTTCGCGTGCTGGGCCTCGGTCGCGCGCTCGCTGGGGCCGGCCAGCGCCTGCTCGCGCAGGACGTGGAGTTCGGCGACGCGGCCACGTGCGTCGGTGGGCTCGCTCGGGATCTCGTCGACAAGGGTCATGTACCGACCCTACGAACTCGACCAAGGAAACCCCGCCGTCGACTCCGTACAGTCTCGCGTGTCGATTCCTGGTGGGGACGGACAGAACCGGGGGGCCACCGGAGCGAGTCCACAGCCCGGAACCCCTTTTGCTTGTGGGGGTCTCACAAACGCGAGGCGCGGGCCCCCGGGTGACGGGGACCCGCGCGCGGTGGCGGGGTGCGGTTCAGCAGCCGCCGCAGTTGTAGAAGGTCACGTCCCAGTGGTTGCCCTCGTCGGCGTAGACGTTTCCGGCGCCGGACTTCCACTGCGGGGCGCCGT
>NZ_JBHYPS010000012.1:0-66644 GCF_042746075.1 Streptomyces sp. NPDC058758
GGGCAGGTCCTTATGTTAAACCGACCCCGGCACGCCCCGCGCGCACCCCGGGCGCGGCCGGCGGGCGGGCGGGCCCGCCCCCCCCCGCGGGGCCCCCCCCCCCCCCCGGGGCGGGGGGCCCACGGCGTTCTCGGGCCCGCGGGCCGGCCCCGCCGCCGGCCGGAGGGGCCGCGGGCGGGGCGGGCCGCCGGCTAGACGAACCGCTGGTTCGCGGAGCCGTCGCAGGTCTGGAGCCGGACCGGCTCCTTCGCCGCCCCCTGCGCGAGGCAGAGGCCGGTCGCGGCGGCGGGCCGGATGGTGGCGCCGTCGCGGACGAACCTCTGGTTGGCGGCGCCGGAGCAGTTCCAGATGATCAGCGCCTTGCCGGCCTGGTAGGCCGCGCCGGGCACATCCAGACAGCGGTCCTGGGTGAGTTCGGTGTGCAGGGTCTTGCGGGCGGAGTCGTACCACCAGCCCTGGTTGCGGCCGCCGTGGCAGTCCCAGCCGAGGACGGCGGTGCCGTTGGCGGACTCGGAGGCGTTCACGTCGAGGCAGTTGCCGGTCGCCTCGACCCTGAGCGGCTTGTAGACGTCGTCCCAGGCGAGCGGGAAGAGCGTCGGGGTGCCGGAGGAGTTCACGTCGGCGCAGCTCGCCTCGCGCAGGCCCGAGGCGTAGAGCTGGGTCAGGCAGGAGGCGAAGGCGGCGTGGCCGCTCTTGTTGGGGTGGAAGGACTGCCGGGTGGAGTTCTCGTCGATGCCGCCGGGCTTGGAGAGGTCGATGTACAGGCCCCGGGCCCAGGTGTCCTCCATGCAGACCTCGTGGCCGTGGAAGAGCCGCGAGTTGTCGAGGTAGACCGCGCCGGTGGAGGCGGCGACCTTGCGCATGCCGCGCTCGAAGGCGGGGACGGCGGTGTTGCGGCCCCACTTGGTGTCGGAGTCGTAGCCCATGCCGCCGCAGCTCAGCTTGCCGGGGAAGTTCGGGTTGTCGTGGAAGTCGGGGCCGATGGGGCTGGGGTAGCCCATGACGACGAGCTTGTAGTCGCCGTCGGCGTACCCGGCGTCGCGCATGACGGTCTTGAGGTCGCGGACGGTCTGCTCGACCTTGGGGACGAGGGCGTCGACGCGGGCCTGCCAGCCGGGGGCGTACTTCGGCTCACAGGTGCCCTGGCTGAGGACGTAGCGGGTGACGCAGTCGGTCATGACGGGGCCGAACTGGAGGTCGTCGTTGGCCCCGGCGACCAGCAGCACCATCTTGATGCGGGTGTTGCGGGCCTTGACGGCGAGGTTGTCGCTCTGGACCAGCTCGTCCGCGTACTGCTTGCTCCCGCCGATCCGGATGTTGCCGGTGTAGGCGCCGGAGCAGGACACGTTGAACGTGAGGTCGGCGGCGATCCCGGTGCGGTGGATGGCCGCGTCGGGCGAGCGGTGGCACCAGTTGGTGGGACCGTTGGTGGGCGACTCGTAACTGCCGACGCCCTCGCCGGAGATCTCGCTGTCGCCGAGCGAGATCAGGCCGGTCTTGCGCTGGTCGAGGGGCCGCTCCTCGGGGCTGCCGTAGATCTTCGTGGCCTCGGCGGCCCGGACGGCCTCCAGCTCGGGCGGGAGGGGTACGGAGGCGACGGCGGCCCTCGTACCCGGGTCGGCCGCTCCGGCGGGGGCGGCGGCGGTGAGGGAGCCGAGGGCGGCGGCGGCCGCGGCGACGGCGGCGATGGGCCACCGGAGTCTGTACCTGGTGCGCGTCATTGCGCCTCCTGGAAGTGGGGTTACCCACGGTTTTTACTGGCCGGTACGCGGCTTGGGAATACATCGAACAAGACAAGTGCTCATCTTTTTATGGAGGTTGAGTGATGACCGAGGACATGAAGAACGACGACGGCTACCGGATCGAGCACGACTCCATGGGCGAGGTCCGGGTCCCCGCGCACGCCAAGTGGCGGGCCCAGACCCAGCGGGCGGTGGAGAACTTCCCCGTCTCCGGCCAGCGCCTGGAGCGCGCCCACATCGAGGCCCTGGCCCGCGTCAAGGCCGCCGCCGCGAAGGTCAACGCCGAGCTGGGCGTGATCGACCGGGACCGGGCCGAGGCGATCGCGGCCGCCGCGGCGGAGGTCGCGGAGGGCCGCTGGGACGACCACTTCCCGGTCGACGTCTTCCAGACCGGCTCCGGCACCTCGTCCAACATGAACACCAACGAGGTCCTCGCCACCCTGGCAGGCGAGCGGCTCCCGGCCGACCGGGCGGTCCACCCCAACGACCACGTCAACGCCTCGCAGTCGTCCAACGACGTCTTCCCCTCCTCCATCCACATCGCGGCCACCGCCGCCGTCACCCGCGACCTGATCCCCGCCCTCGGCCACCTGGCCGACTCCCTGGAGCGAAAATCGGCCGAATTCGCGTCGGTCGTGAAGTCGGGCCGTACGCATCTGATGGACGCCACCCCGGTCACCCTCGGCCAGGAGTTCGGCGGCTACGCGGCCCAGATCAGGTACGGGATCGAACGGCTGCGCGCCTCCCTCCCCCGGCTCGCCGAACTCCCCCTCGGCGGCACCGCGGTGGGCACCGGCATCAACACCCCGCCCGGCTTCTCGGCCGCCGTCGTCGCCGAGCTGGCCCGCGCCACCGGCCTGCCCTTCACCGAGGCCCGCGACCACTTCGAGGCCCAGGGCGCCCGGGACGGCCTGGTGGAGACCTCCGGCCAGCTCAGGACCATCGCCGTCTCCCTGACCAAGATCGCCAACGATCTGCGCTGGATGGCCAGCGGCCCCCGCACCGGCCTGGCCGAGATCAACCTCCCCGACCTCCAGCCCGGCTCCTCGATCATGCCCGGCAAGGTCAACCCGGTGATCCCCGAGGCGGTCCTCATGGTCGCCGCCCAGGTCACCGGCAACGACACCACCGTCGCCGTGGCCGGCGCCGCCGGGAACTTCGAGCTCAACGTGATGCTCCCGGTGATGGCCAAGAACCTGCTGGAATCCGTGCGCCTCCTGGCCAACGCCTCCCGGCTGCTCGCCGACCGCACCGTCGACGGGATCACCGCCAACGCCGAGCGGGCCCGCGAGTACGCCGAGTCCTCCCCCTCCGTCGTCACCCCGCTCAACAAGTACATCGGCTACGAGGAGGCCGCCAAGGTCGCCAAGAGGTCCCTCGCCGAGCGGAAGACCATCCGCGAGGTCGTCCTGGAGTCCGGCTACGTGGACCGCGGCGACCTCACGCTCGAACAGCTCGACGAGGCCCTCGACGTCCTGCGCATGACCCGGCCGTGACCGCGCGGTGAAGCACGCCCGCCCCCCGCGTGACTCAAGCGTGACGCGCACCGCAGCGCGGGTGGGAGCGCGCCCCTAAGATCTGCGCATGACAGGATCGGACGGCTCGGGCGACATCCAGCACTGGGCGCCGGGGGAGCACATCCTCTGGCGCTACCGCGGCATCGGCACCGACGAGGTGCACATCTGCCGGCCGGTGACGGTCGTCCGCGACACGCCGGACCTGCTCGCCGTGTGGATGGCGCCCGGCACCGAGTGCGTCCGCCCGGTCCTCGCCGACGGCACCCCGGTCCACGACGAGCCGCTCGCCACCCGCTACACCGCGCCCCGGACCACCGAGCGGGCCCGCTGGGCCGGCAGCGGCGTCCTCAAGCTGGCCCGGCCCCACGACCCCTGGTCGGTCTGGCTGTTCTGGGACCGCGGCTGGCGCTTCCGCAGCTGGTACGTGAACCTGGAGGAGCCGCGCCGCCGCTGGGCCGGCGGGATCGACTCCGAGGACCACTTCCTCGACATCTCCGTCTACCCCGACCACAGCTGGCTCTGGCGCGACGAGGACGAGTTCGCCCAGGCCCAGCGGTCCGGCCTGATGGACGCCGCGCAGGCCGCCCGGGTGGAGGCCGCCGGGGCGGCGGCGGTCCGGCTCGTCGAGGAGTGGGGGACGCCCTTCCGGGACGGCTGGGAGGAGTGGCGGCCCGATCCCTCCTGGACCGTTCCCGTCCTGCCGGCGGACTGGGATCGCACTCCGGCGCACACGGCGCCATGAGACCCTTGATGCGCCCCCGGGGTCGAAACGTAGGATCGTCCTCCGCACGGCCGACACCGGGCGCGCACGACGTCACCGAGCGAACGCAGCACAGCAACTGACCACACGTCACCGCACGTCATCGATGAGGGGGAGAGCAGTGCCTGAGCTGTGCCCGGGTGGCGCGCCCCCCGCCCCTGCCGTCGTCCGCGGAGCGTCCGCACCCACCGCGAACACGGCCTCCGAGGGGTTTATCCCCGGCGAAGGCGCGGCATCGGCGAGAAGAGCGAGTGCATCGCACCACCGGCCCGGACGGACGGAATCCCACGCGTGACGGAGCATCCCACCTCCCACGAAGGCCGGCAGCCCCTGGCCGACCGGCCCCAGGAGCAGACGCGGCCCCGCCAGGAGGCCGCGCCCGCCGGCCTGCCCTCCGACATCCCCGCGCAGCCGACCGCACAGGTCCCCGACGCCCCGCCGCAGCCGGCCGGGCCGCCCGGTCCCGCGGTCGCGGTCGCCGTCTCCCCCAAGCCCCCGGGCGGGGAGGGCGGCGCGGCGGCGGCCGGCCGGCGCGAGGGCGACCGGCTGCGGTTCGTCGGCGCCGCGACGCGGCGGATCGCCCGCGGCCTCGACCCGGACGAGATCGTGCTCGGCCTGTGCCGGGCCACCGTGCCGACCTTCTCCGACGAGATCCTCGTCTACCTCCGCGACCCGCTGCCGGTGGGCGACGAGCGCCCGGTGGCGCCCTTCGTGCTGCGGCTGCGCCGCACCGACCGGCTGCGGTTAACGGACCTGGAGGGCGACGAACTCGTCCTCGTGCCCGATCCCGACCCGACCCCGGCCGCCGAGCTGTGCGAGGTGCGCTCCGGCAGCGCCCTCGCCGAGGTGCTCCGCGGGGTCCGGCCGGTCTTCGGCGACTCCGCCGCCGCCCGGACCGCCCTCGGCGAACTCCTCGGCCCGGAGCACCCGCTGCCCCGCGGGCTGCGGGCGATACTGGCTCCGCTGCGCGGCCGCCGGCGGGTGATCGGCGCCGCCGTCTTCCTGCGCCGCGCCGAGCAGCCCGCCTTCGACCCGGACGACCTGCTGGTCGGCGCCCAGCTGGCCACCCACACCGCGCTCGGCATCGACAAGGCGGTGCTGTACGGCCGGGAGGCGTACATCGCCGACGAGCTCCAGCGCACGATGCTGCCGGACTCGCTGCCGCAGCCGACCGGCGTCAAGCTCGCCTCGCGCTACCTCCCCGCGGCCGAGACGGCCCGGGTGGGCGGCGACTGGTACGACGCGATCCCGCTGCCCGGCAGCCGGGTCGCCCTGGTCGTGGGGGACGTCATGGGCCACTCCATGACCTCGGCCGCGATCATGGGCCAGCTGCGCACCACCGCGCAGACCCTGGCCGGGCTCGACCTGCCCCCGCAGGAGGTCCTGCACCACCTGGACGAGCAGGCCCAGCGGCTCGGCCAGGACCGGATGGCGACCTGCATGTACGCGGTCTACGACCCGGTCTCGCACCGGATCACGGTCGCCAACGCCGGTCATCCGCCGCCGATACTGCTCCACATGGATGGCCACGCCGAGGTGCTGCGGGTGCCCGCGGGCGCCCCGATCGGCGTGGGCGGGGTCGACTTCGAGGCGGTCGAGCTGGACGCCCCGGCCGGTGCCACCCTGCTGCTGTACACGGACGGGCTGGTGGAGTCCCGGCTGCGGGACGTGTGGACCGGGATCGAGCAGCTGCGGGAGCGGCTGACGGCGGCGGCCCGGCTGACCGGCCCCGACCACGCGCCGCCGCTGGAGGCGCTCTGCGACGACGTGCTCGACATGCTCGGGCCGGGCGACCGGGACGACGACATCGCGCTGCTCGCGGCCCGCTTCGACGGGATCGCGCCGAGCGACGTGGCGTACTGGTTCCTGGAACCGGAGGACGCGGCCCCGGGCCGGGCCCGCCGGCTGGCCCGGCGGGCGCTGGCCCGCTGGGACCTGGAGGAGCTGACGGACTCGGTCGAGCTGCTGATCAGCGAGGTCGTGACGAACGCGGTGCGGTACGCGGAGCGGCCGGTGACCCTGCGGCTGCTGCGGACCGACGTGCTGCGCTGCGAGGTCGGCGACGACTCCCCGCAGCTGCCCCGGCAGCGGCGGGCCCGCGAGACGGACGAGGGCGGGCGCGGCCTGTTCCTGGTGAACCGGCTGGCGCGGCGGTGGGGGGCGACCCGGCTGTCGGGCGGCAAGGTCGTCTGGTTCGAGCTGGCGACGCGG
The DNA here is from genome assembly GCF_042746075.1 of Streptomyces sp. NPDC058758. Lineage (NCBI taxonomy): Bacteria > Bacillati > Actinomycetota > Actinomycetes > Kitasatosporales > Streptomycetaceae > Streptomyces > Streptomyces sp. NPDC058758. The sequence goes on from NZ_JBHYPS010000012.1 coordinate 6,231, forward strand.
GCCTGACCCCGGCGCGCTTCGCACCGGTGGCGCGGGCCTGACCCCGGCGCGCTTCCGCCGGTGGCGCGGATCCGGCCCCGGTGCGTGGCGAAGGCCGGCCCCCTCGGGAGGGGCCGGCCTTCGTCGTGTCCGGGTGCGGGTCAGCCGGGCTGCTGGGTGGCGCGGGCGGGCGGGAGGATTCCCTGGTCGCCGCCGCTGTCGGGGCCCTCGGGGTCGGGCGGCTGGACGGTCGCCGTGTTCGTCGGCTCCCGGGTGGGTTCGCCGGTCGGGGTGGGCGGCGTGGTGACGGGGTCCTCGGTGCGCGTCGGCGGGGCCGTCGTCGGCGTGGTGGGCGGCGGGGTCGGCGCGGTGGTGGTGCGGGCCGGCGGGGTGGTGGCCGTGTGGGTCGGTTCCCGGGTGGGCTCGTCGGTCGCGGTGGGCGAGCCGGTCGCGGTCGGCTCGGTGTCGCGGCCGCCGTCGTAGTCGCCGGTCTCCAGGTCGAACTCGGCGTCGGAGCCGCCGTTCAGGGCGCGCTCGGTGTACGCGCCCCAGATCTTGGCGGGGACGCCGCCGCCGTTGGCCCGGCGGCCGGGGTCGACGGTGTCGGTGAGGGTGACCTGCTCGGCGATCTTGCCGGAGGTGTCCTCGCCGAAGAGGGCGACGGCGGTGACCAGTTCGGGGGTGTAGCCGACGAACCAGGCGGACCGGTTGTTCTCGGAGGTGCCGGTCTTGCCGGCGGCCTCGTAGTCGCCCGCGGCGCGGAAGCCGGAGCCGTTCTCGACGACGCCCCGCATGGCCTTGGTGACGGTGTCGGCGGCCCGGCGGCTGATGACCTGCTCGCCGGTCTGCCGGACGGTCTCGACCTGGCGGTCGCGGTGCTGGGCGGTCTTGACGAGGGCGGGGGTGATCTTCCGGCCGTGGTTGTCAAGGGTGGCGTAGACACCGGCCATGTCGAGGGTGGAGGCGCCCATGGTGCCGAGGGCCATGGCGGGGGTGGGGGCGAAGTCCTGGCCGTCCTTCATGCCGAGGGAGAGCGCGGTCTTCTTGGTCCTCTCGGCGCCGACGTCGACGATCATCTGGGCGTAGACCGCGTTGATGGACCTGTCGGTGGCCCGCTGGACGGAGACGGGACCGTAGGAGCGGTCGTCCTCGTTCTCGGGGGCGTAGGGGATCTTGCTGCCGACGACGGGGCGCTTGCTGTCGCCGTTGTAGATCGTGCCCAGGCCGATCTCGCGGCCGTCCTGGGTGGTGGCCCGGTTGTCGAGGGCGGAGGCGAGGACGATCGGCTTGAAGGTGGAGGCGGGCTGGAAGTCGCGCCGGGTGGCGTTGGACATCCAGTGCTCGGTGGCGCCGACGCCGCCGTACATCGCGACGACCGCGCCGGTCTCCGGGTCGACGGAGGTGGCGCCGGCCTGGACGGTGGCGGCCTTCTTGTCGCCCTTGCGGTCGAGCTTGGCCTCGAGTTCCTTGTCGACGGCGGCGACGAGGTCCTTCTGCTTGCCCTCGTCGATGTTGAGGGTGATCGTCCAGCCGCCGGCCTTGATGTCCTCCTCGCTGACGCCCTGGCGCATCAGCTCCTGGTTGGCGGCCTCGACGATGTAGCCGGTCTGGCCCTCCATGCCGGGGAGCGGCTTGGGCTCCCGGGGGACGGGGAACTTCAGGCCGGCGCGCTCGGCGGCGGGCAGCCAGCCCATCTCGACCATGTTGTCGAGGACGTAGTTCCAGCGCTCCTCGACGAGCTTGCGGCCGGTGGCGCTGGCGGAGGTCCAGTCGTACTGGTTGGGGGCCTGGAGCAGCGAGGCGAGGTAGGCGCCCTGGGCGGTGGTGAGCTTGGCGGCGTCGGTGCCGTAGTACGAGCGGGCGGCGGCCTGGATGCCGTAGGCGGAGCGGCCGTAGTAGCTGGTGTTGATGTAGCCGGCCAGGATGTCGGACTTGGACATCTCCTCGTCGACCTTGACGGCGATGACCATCTCCTTGAGCTTGCGGGTCGCCGTCTGGTCCTGGCTCAGGTAGAAGTTCTTGACGTACTGCTGGGTGATCGTGGAGCCGCCCTGCTTGCCCTTGCCGGTGAGGGTGTTCCAGGCGGCGCGGGTGGTGCCCTTGATGTCGACGCCGTGGTCCTTGTAGAAGGTCTTGTTCTCGGCGGCGACGAAGGCCCGTTGGACGGGGAGCGGGATCTTCTCCAGGCCCACGATCTCGCGGTTGATCTCGCCGGTGCGGGCGAGGATCTTGCCGTTGGAGTACTGGTAGATGTTGCTCTGCATGGTCGCCTCGGCGTTGGCCGAGGGGACGGGGACCAGCAGGTAGACGGTGTAGAGCGCGCCCGCGCCGATGAGGCAGAACACGAAGAGGGTGCCCAGGATCTTCTTCCAGGTGAAGAGGCGGCGTATGCCGCGTTTCTTCGCCTTCTCGTCCGGTCGGCCCATGTCGCGTGTCGCTCCGCTCGTCGTGTGTCCCGTCGTCCCCGGTCCGGCGTCGCGCCGGATCAGCTCAGCAAGCTAACACCGACACTGTGGACATAGGGCAACCGATCACGTCTTTTCAGGACGTGAGAATCAGCACCCACTCCCAGGGGAACCGACGCCCGGGCGGTCGTGATGGTTGCGTGAAGAACCGGTTCCGCTTTTGCGGGCACCCCCTCTCTCCACCCCTCCCCGCCCCGCTCCCACGGCTATACAACGTGCGTATACACACCGTGTACAGTGGCGCCATGTCCATCGGTCACACCCTCCTCGGCCTCCTCGAAGCGGGCCCGCGCCACGGCTACGACCTCAAGCGCACCTTCGACGAGCGGTTCGGCCACGACCGGCCGCTCCACTACGGCCAGGTCTACTCGACGATGTCCCGCCTCCTGAAGAACGGCCTCGTCGTCGTCGAAGGCATCGAGCCCGGCGGCGGGCCCGAGCGCAAGCGGTACGCGATCACCGACGCCGGCATCACCGACGTCGCCGCCTGGCTCGCGACCCCCGAGAAGCCGGAGCCGTACCTCCAGTCCACGCTCTACACCAAGGTCGTCCTCGCCCTGATGACCGGCCGCGGGGCGGCCGGGCTGCTCGACGCCCAGCGCGCCGAGCACCTGCGCCTGATGCGCGAGCTCACCCGGCGCAAGAAGGACGGCGACCTCGCCGACCAGCTCATCTGCGACCACGCCCTCTTCCACCTGGAGGCCGACCTGCGCTGGCTGGAACTGACCGCCGCCCGGCTGGACCGGCTCGCCGAGGAGGTCCGCCGATGAGCACCGCCCCGCTCCTGGAGGCCACCGGCCTGTCCAAGGCGTACGGCCCCACCACCGCGCTCTCCGGGGCGGACTTCGCCCTGCGCGCGGGCGAGGTCGTCGCCGTCATGGGCCCCTCCGGCTCCGGCAAGTCCACCCTGCTGCACTGCCTCGCCGGCATCGTCCGTCCCGACGCGGGCACCCTCGCCTACGACGGGCGCGACCTCACCGCCCTCTCCGACTCGGCCCGCAGCGCCCTGCGCCGCACCGACTTCGGCTTCGTCTTCCAGTTCGGCCAGCTCGTCCCCGAGCTCACCTGCGTGGAGAACGTCGCCCTGCCGCTCCGGCTGAACGGCGAGAAGCGGAAGGCGGCCGAGGCCCGGGCCGTCGAGTGGCTCGCCCGCCTGGAGGTCGACGACACCGCGGCCAAGCGGCCCGGCGAGATATCCGGCGGCCAGGGCCAGCGGGTCGCCGTCGCCCGCGCCCTCGTCACCGCCCCGCGCGTGATCTTCGCCGACGAACCGACCGGCGCCCTCGACTCGCTCAACGGCGAACGCGTGATGCACCTGCTCACCGACGCCTCCCGGGACACCGGCGCGGCCGTCGTCCTCGTCACCCACGAGGCCCGCGTCGCCGCCTGGTCCGACCGCGAGGTCGTCGTCCGCGACGGCTCGGTCCGCTCCGCGGAGTGGGCCGCGTGAGCCCGCGGATCTGGGTCCGCGACCTCGCCCTCGGCGCCCGCTTCGCCACCGGCGGAGGCCGCTCCGGAGTGCTCCGCACCCTGCTCACCGCCCTCGGCGTCGGCTTCGGCACGGCCCTGCTCCTGCTCGCCTCCTCGCTGCCGAACATGTTCTTCCAGCGCGAGGTCAGGGAGTCGGCCCGGGCCCCCGACGCCAGCCACCGGACGATCGAGGAGCCCGGCGCCGGGACCTTCCTGTACTACACCCAGTACAGCTCCTACCGGGGCGCCTCCCTCTCCGGCCTGCTCCTCAAGCCCGAGGGTCCCGAGGCCCCCGTGCCGCCCGGCACCGACCGCGTGCCCGCCGCGGGCGAGATGCTGGTCTCCCCCGCCCTCGGCCGGCTGCTCGACTCCCCCGGGGGCACCCTCCTCCAGAAGCGGCTGCCGTACCGGATCGCGGGCACGATCGGCGAGGCCGGGCTGATCGGCCCGAACGAACTGCGCTACGTCGCCCACGCCCCGTTCCTCACCACCGACAACTACGACGGGCGCGGGAAGCGCTACGGCTGGTCGGTGCCCGAGGAGCCGACGAACGCCTTCCTGCTCCTCCTCGTCGTCATCGCCTACGTGGTGCTGCTGCTGCCGGTCCTCGTCTTCATCGCCACCGCCGCCCGCTTCGGCGGCGAGCAGCGCGACCGCAGGCTCGCCGCGCTCCGGCTCGTCGGCGCGGACAACGCCACCACCCGGCGGATCGCGGCCGGCGAGTCGCTCGCGGGCGCCCTGCTCGGCCTGGCCGTCGGCGCCGGACTCTTCCTGGCCGCCCGGCAGTTCGCCGGAACCGTCGAGATCTGGGACGTCAACGCCTTCCCGTCCGACGTCGTCCCGCAGACCCTGCTCGCGCTCCTCGTCCTCGCCGTGGTGCCGGTCGCCTCGGTGGTGGTCACCCTCCTCGCCCTGCGCGGGGTGGCGATCGAGCCGCTGGGCGTGGTGCGGACCTCCACCCCGCGCCGCCGCCGGCTGTGGTGGCGGCTGCTGATCCTCGCCGCCGGAGCCGCGCTGCTCGCCCCGGCGATCGGCGACATCCGGGTCGAGGACACCACCATCGACACCGTCACCATCGGCGCGGGCACCGTCCTGGTCCTGATCGGCCTGACCGGCCTGCTGCCGTGGCTGGTCGAGGCGGTGGTGAAGCGGCTGCGCGGCGGCCCGGTCTCCTGGCAGCTCGCCGTGCGCCGGCTCCAGCTGTCCAGCGGCACCGCGGCCCGGGCGGTCAGCGGGATCGTGGTCGCGGCGGCCGGGGCGATCGCGCTCCAGATGCTCTTCCAGTCGATGGAGCACACCTTCACCGCCGAGACCGGCGAGGACACCAGCCGGGCCCAGCTCGTCACCACGCTGAACGCCCGGAACGGCGACGAGGCCCGCCGGACCATCGACCGGCTCGGCACCGTCGAGGGGGTCACCGGCGTGATCGGCACCGTCGACGCGCACGTCTACCGGCCCGGTCCGCTGAAGCCCGGCGAGGACTTCTCCCCGCTCACCCCGCTGTCCGTCGGCGACTGCTCCTCGCTGCGCGAGTACGCCGTCCTGCCCTCCTGCGCGGACGGGGACGTCTTCCTGCTGGTGCCGCCGAAGGACGCCCCCGGCGCCCCGGGCGCCCACTGGACCCGGGAGGCGGCCGGCCCCGGCGACCGGGTCGCGCTCCGCGACCCCGGCGAGCACGAGGGGACCGTGCCGCTGTGGCGGATCCCCGCCGACAGCCGGACCGTGACGGCCCGCCCCGACCCCACCGGACTGTTGCGCTTCGGCCTCCTCGCCACCCCGAAGTCGATCGACGCGGCCCGCCTCGACGATCCGCGCGCCCAGGTGATGGTCCGCGTCGACCCGGCCGTCCCGGACGCCTCCGAGCTGGTGCGGAACGCGGCCCTGGAGATCGACCCGACCACCACCGTCCGCGGGCTGAGCGACACCGAGCAGGCCAGCCGCTTCCTCAGCATCCGCACCGGCATCCTCGTCGGCTCCACCCTGACGATGCTGCTGGTGGCGGCCTCGCTGCTGGTCACGACCCTGGAGCAGCTGCGGGACCGCAAGCGGCTGCTCTCCTCGCTGGTCGCCTTCGGCACCCGCCGCACCACCCTGGGCCGTTCGGTGCTGTGGCAGACGGCGGTGCCGATCGCCCTCGGCCTGGCCCTCGCGGTGGCGGGCGGCCTCGGCCTCGGCTCGGTCCTGCTGGCGATGACCGGCCAGCCGGTCCGTGACTGGTGGGCCTTCCTGCCCGTCGTCGGCATCGGCGCCGCCCTGATCGCCGCGGTGACGCTGCTGAGCCTGCCGCCGCTGTGGCGCCTGATGCGCGCGGACGGCCTGCGCACGGAGTAACCCGGCGGGCGGATGTACGAGGAAGGGGCGCGGGTTCCTGGCACCGGGGGGTGTCAGGAGGCCGCGCCCCGGCGCGTGCGGAGGGCCGGGGGCCTCACGCGTCCGCGCCCAGCACCCGGACGGGAAGCGCCTCCAGCTCCTCGCGCAGGGCCCCCGCCAGTTCCTCGAACTCGGACTGGCGGGCCGCGCCGGCCCGCATCGCGAGGGCGATCCGGCGGGAGGGCGCCGGGGCGCTGAAGGAGCCCGTGCACAGGGCGGTGTTGCGGGCGGTCTCGACGGAGACGGCGGTCCGCGGCAGCAGCGTCACGCCGAGCCCGCCGGCGACCAGCTGGACCAGGGTCGACAGGCCGGCCGCCGTGGTGGTGACCTCGGCCCCGTCCTCGCGCCCGGCCTCGCGGCAGACGTCGAGGGCCTGGTCCCGCAGGCAGTGCCCCTCGTCGAGCAGCAGCAGCCGCAGCTCCCTGAGGGCCTCGCGCGGGATGTCGTCCCGCCCGGCCAGCGGATGGCCCTGCCCGGTGACGAGCACGAAGTCCTCGTCGAAGAGGGGGAGTTCGGTGACGCTGGGCACACCGAGCGGGACGGCGAGGAGCAGCAGGTCGAGGCGCCCCGCGGCCAGCCCCTCCAGCAGGGAGGAGGTCTGCTCCTCGTGGACCTGGAGGTCGAGCTCGGGGTAGCGGCGGTGGGTCAGCCGCAGCACGGCCGGCAGCAGGTAGGGCGCGACGGTCGGGATGACGCCCAGCCGCAGCGCCCCGGTGAAGGGGGCGCGCGCCCCCTCCGCCTCGTCCATCAGCTCGGCGACCGCGTCGAGGACGGCCCGCGTCCGGACCGCCAGCCGCTCCCCCGCGGGCGAGAGCAGCACCTTCCGGGTGGTCCGCTCCAGGAGCTGGACACCGAGTGCCTCTTCGAGTGCCGAAACCGCGCCCGACAGTGCGGGCTGACTCATGCCGATGGCCGCCGCCGCGTCACGGAAGTGCAGGTGCTCGGCCACGGCCGCAAAGGCCCTGAGCTGGGAAAGGCTGGGCTGTTTGGCGCGCTGGGCGCCGTGCTGGGGGCCGTACGGGGAAGCCACTGATAACCACCTTCGATCAACACGACCCACTCTAGCTATTTCCCTGATCAATGCACTGCGTGCCATGCTGTGATCCGTCCAACCCCTCATGGAAGCCCCCAAAAGGGACCCTTCCGTCTCGCAAGGAGAGCGCGTGCTCACTGTCGGTGACCAGTTCCCCACCTACGACCTGACCGCCTGCGTGTCGCTGGAGAGCGGCAAGGAGTTCGAGCAGATCGACCACAAGTCCTACGAGGGCAAGTGGCGCGTGGTGTTCTTCTGGCCGAAGGACTTCACCTTCGTCTGCCCGACCGAGATCGCCGCGTTCGGCAAGCTGAACGACGAGTTCGCCGACCGCGACGCCCAGATCCTCGGCGTCTCGGGCGACTCCGAGTTCGTCCACCACGCCTGGCGCAAGGACCACGCCGACCTGCGTGACCTGCCCTTCCCGATGCTCGCCGACTCGAAGCACGAGCTCATGCGCGACTGCGGCGTCGAGGGTGCGGACGGCTTCGCCCAGCGTGCCGTCTTCATCGTGGACCCGAACAACGAGATCCAGTTCACCATGGTGACCGCCGGTTCCGTCGGCCGTAACCCGAAGGAGGTCCTGCGGGTCCTCGACGCCCTGCAGACCGACGAGCTCTGCCCCTGCAACTGGAACAAGGGCGAGTCCACCCTGGACGCCGGCGCGCTCCTGGCCGGTGAGTGAGCATGGCCCTCGATGAGCTGAAGTCCGCCATACCGGACTTCGCCAAGGACCTGAAGCTGAACCTCGGCTCGGTCATCGGCAACAGCGAGCTGCCGCAGCAGCAGCTCTGGGGCACCGTCCTCGCCTGCGCGATCGCCTCGCGCTCGCCGAAGGTGCTCAAGGAGCTGGAGCCGGAGGCGCAGGCGAACCTCAAGCCCGAGGCGTACCAGGCCGCCAAGTCCGCCGCCGCCATCATGGCGATGAACAACGTCTTCTACCGGACCCGGCACCTGCTGTCGGACCCCGAGTACGGGACGATGCGGGCCGGCCTGCGGATGAACGTCATCGGCAACCCGGGCGTCGAGAAGGTCGACTTCGAGCTCTGGTCGCTGGCCGTCTCCGCGATCAACGGCTGCGGCCAGTGCCTGGACTCGCACGAGCAGGTCCTGCGCAAGGCCGGCGTCGACCGCGAGACGATCCAGGAGGCGTTCAAGATCGCCGCGGTGATCCAGGCGGTCGCCGTCACCCTGGACGCGGAGGCCGTCCTCGCCGAGTAGCCTTCGGCGACCGTACGGAGGAAGGGCCCCGGAGCACGCCGCTCCGGGGCCCTTCCTCCGTCACTTCCTGAGCGCCGCGAGCAGCGCGAGGGCGTCCTGGCTCAGCGGGACGTCGAGCCCGGTGAGGTCGGGCGCCCCGCGCTCGGTCACCTCTCCGTTCTCGTCCTCGATGTAGTTGCGGTAGAGGGAGAACTCCAGGACGGCCTGCCCGTCGAGCACCCACATCCTTCCGCCGTCCTCGCTGCCGCTGAAGAACGCCTGCTCGCCGACGCCCCCGATCGGCTCCGTCAGGTCGTGCTGCTTCGCCCGCGCCGCGAACTCGGGCCCCGGATCGGTCTGCTTGTGCAGGGTGTAGGTGATCTCGACACCCTGCTGGCGCTCGCCCTCGCCGAATTCGGCCGAGCAGGAGCTCTCGCTCATCGCCGGCTCGTCCAGGTACGGGCCGGTCCCGCCGGAGCCGCTCCGGTCGCCGAGGACCGCTTCCAGGCCCTTCAGTTCGGCCCGCTCGCACAGGTCCTCGACCGACTCGTACCCCCGCAGGTCCACGCCCTCCGGCTGCCGCTGCCCGGCGTGGTACGCGTACAGTCCGCCGCCCCACAGCACCGAGGCGGCCAGGGCGCCGCCGAGCGCCCACCGCCAGGGCGGCCGGGCCCGGCGCGGACGCGGCGCCCGCTCCTCGGTCAGCACCTCGGTGGCCTCGAAGGGGGCCCCGCCCTCCAGTTCGGGCTCGGATATCACGCCCGCCCCTTCCGCTCCGGCGAGCCGGGCGCCGGGGTCGGGGCCACCCCGAAGGCGGTCGCGCCGCGCGGCTCGGGCGCGGTGAGCAGCGCCGGTTCGTGGCTCCACGCCTTGAGGTAGCCGACGACGGTGTTGGCGACCGCGACGAGCGGGACCGCCACGACGGCGCCGCCGATGCCGGCGGTCAGTCCGCCGGCGGCGACCGCGAGGACCACGGCCAGCGGGTGGACGCGGACGGCCCGGCCGAGGATGAACGGCTGGAGGACGTGGCCCTCGATCTGCTGCACGGCGAGGACCACCAGGAGCACGCCGAGCGCGGTGCCCGGCCCGTTGGTGACCAGGGCGACGATCACGGCGAGGGCGCCGGAGATGACGGCGCCGACGAGCGGGATGAAGGCGAAGAGGAAGATGAAGACGGCGAGCGGGACCGCCATCGGCACGTCGAGGAAGTAGAGCCCGAGGCCGATGAAGACCGCGTCGATCAGGGCGACCAGGACGGTGCCGCGCACGTAGGCGGTGAGGGTGCGCCAGGCGCGCGGGCCGGCGCCGGCGACCCCCGGACGGGCCTGCGCCGGGACGAGCTTGAGCGTCCACTCCCAGACCCGCTTCCCGTCGTAGAGCAGGAAGAGGGTGGAGAACATCGCGAGCAGTATGCCGGTCATGGTCTCGACGATCACGGTCACGCCCTGGAGCCCGGCGGAGGTGATCTGCTCGGCGTTGGCGCCGATGGTGTCGCTGAGGTTCTTGGCGATGTCGTTGATCTGGCGCTCGGTCACGTGGAAGGGGCTGTCGAGGAGCCAGCGCTTGAGCTCCTCGATGCCGTCCCTGACCCGGTCGGTGAGGTTGTCGATGTTGTCCATCACCTGCCAGACCACGAACCAGCCGACGAGCCCCATCACGACGAAGCCGGCGGTGGCGGTGAGGGCGGTGGCGAGTCCGCGCGGCACGCCCATGCCCCGCAGCCGGGCGACGGTCGGCTGGAGCAGGGCGGTCACCAGGAGCGCGGCGACGAAGGCGAGGACGACGAGCTGGACGGAGCTGATGACCCGCATCAGCACCCAGACCGTGCCGGCGAGGACGAGCAGCCGCCAGCCGGCCTCGCCGGCGACGCGCAGGCCCCACGGGATGGCGGAGACGGGGTCGGGCCGGGCGGGGACGGCGGGGGCGTAGGCCGGCGGGGCCGGTACGGTACGGCCCTCGGCGACGGCGGTCCCGCCGGCGGGAGCGGCGTGCTCCGCGGCGGGGCCGGCCCCGGGGGTGCCGGAAGGTTCCTCCGGGGGCGCCACGGGCTCCGGACCGGGCGTCAGCGGCGGCCTCTCGTAGGGCGGTCCGTCCGGTCCGCCCCGCTCGGCCTCGGCGCGCCGGGCGTCCAGCTCCGTCCCGATGCGGCCGATGCCCTCGCCGATCCGGCTCAGCCATCGTGGCAGTCTCGACATCTCGTCCTTCTTCCCCCCGTACGGTCCCTGGCAACCTACACGCAGGAAGCCCCGCACCGTAGGACGGTGCGGGGCTTGCCGGGGTTGAGCGCGCGCCGGTCTAGTACCAGCGGTTGGCCTGCCAGAACGACCAGGCGCCGCAGGGGCTGCCGTAGCGGCCGTTCATATAGCTGAGGCCCCACTTGATCTGGGTGGCGGGGTTGGACTGCCAGTCGGCGCCGGCCGAGGACATCTTCGAGCCGGGCAGCGCCTGGACGAGGCCGTAGGCGCCCGACGACGGGTTGGTCGCGCGGTAGTTCCAGCCGGACTCGTGGTCCACGATGTTGCTGAAGCACTGGAACTGCGAGGCCGGGATCATCTGGCGGGCGATCGCCTTGACCTCGGAGATGGAGTACGAGCCCTGGGCGGAGAAGCTCGACGCGTCGCGGACGGAGTCGCGGCTGGCGCGCTCGGCCTCCGCCTTCTCGCGGGCCTCCCGCTCCTCGCGCTCCTTCTTCTCCTGCGCGGCCTTCTCGTCGGCGGCCTTCTTCTTGGCCTCCGCGTCCTCGGCGGCCTTGAGGCGGGCGGCCTCCTCGGCGTTCTTGCGCACGGTGGCGTCCGCGGCGGCGGCCTGGACGTCGGCCTGCTCGGCGAGGGAGGCGACCTGTACCTGCGCCTGCGCGCCCGCGGGGATGTCCGCGAGCAGCGTGCTGTCGGCCGCGGCGGCCTCGAAGTTGTCGTCAGAGGTGGCCTGGGCGGCGTTGCCCGTGGCAACTCCGACGACGGCGCCGACGGTGGTGACCGCAGTGGCAGACGCCACCGCGAATCCCCGGACCGAGATCCGGCTCACACGGTTTCCTTCCAGCATCGCCCACAGCGGTGACCACGCGGGCGAAATCGTGCCCCTCGCGCTGGTCTTCGTCGTACCGGGTCACAGAAGACACGGGCCCGTGGTGCTGTGGGCGGCATACGGCGACGGTTGTGGAGTTGTGTGGTGCTGTTGCGCCCCCCTCGACGGGTCGAAGGGTGCACGGGTGCCGTATGCGGGGCCTGACGGAAGCAAGACTTTGCCTGACGTGGACGCCGCAAGGCAATTCCGTGTTGCGTGTGAAAGCTCACACCTCTTTGGGCGCAGGTGTTTTGACGGATGTTGCGGACACGGGGGCGCCGCCCGGCTAAGCTCCTGCGCTTCGCCGGGCGGCGCCAACTCCCGTACGGGAGCCAATGGGTACGAATCGGGCAACCGCTCCTTACAGGTGCCCGTCCTCCAGCATCTCGGTCACGAGGGCCGCGATCGGGGACCGCTCGGAGCGGGTCAGGGTGACGTGGGCGAAGAGCGGATGCCCCTTCAGCTTCTCGACCACGGCGACGACTCCGTCGTACCGCCCCACCCGCAGGTTGTCCCGCTGGGCGACGTCATGGGTGAGCACCACCCGCGAATTCGCCCCGATACGGGACAGAACGGTCAACAGGACGTTCCGCTCCAGGGACTGGGCCTCGTCGACGATGACGAAGGCGTCGTGGAGCGAGCGGCCCCGGATGTGGGTGAGCGGCAGGACCTCCAGCATCCCCCGGGACAGCACCTCCTCGATCACCTCGCGGCCCGCGACCGAGGAGAGGGTGTCGAAGACCGCCTGCGCCCAGGGGCTCATCTTCTCCGACTCGCTGCCCGGCAGGTAGCCGAGGTCCTGGCCGCCGACCGCGTACAGCGGGCGGAAGACCATCACCTTCTGGTGCTGCCGGCGCTCCAGGACCGCCTCCAGGCCCGCGCAGAGCGCGAGCGCGGACTTGCCGGTGCCGGCCCGGCCGCCCATCGAGATGATCCCGACCTCCGGGTCGAGGAGCAGGTCGAGCGCGACCCGCTGCTCGGCGCTGCGGCCCCGGATCCCGAACGCCTCCCGGTCGCCGCGGACCAGCCGCACGTTCCCGTCGGCGCCGACCCGGCCGAGCGCCTTGCCGCGCTCGGACTGGAGCACCAGACCGGTGTGCACGGGCAGCTCGGCGGCCTCCGGCACGTACAGCCGCTCCTGGTCGTAGAGGAGGTCGATCTGCTCGGCGGAGAGGCCCAGCTCGGACATCCCGGTCCAGCCGTTGGCGTCCGTGATGGCGAGTTCGGCGCGGTACTCCTCGGCGAGCAGGCCCACCGAGGACGCCTTGATCCGCAGCGGCAGGTCCTTGGAGACCACCGTGACGTCGTACCCCTCCGCCTGGAGGTTGCGCGCGACGGCGAGGATCCGGGAGTCGTTGTCCCCCAGCCGGTAGCCGGCCGGCAGGATGCCGGGGTCGGAGTGGTTGAGCTCGACCCGCAGCGTGCCGCCGAGGTCCCCCACGGGCAGGGGGGCGTCCAGGCGTCCGTACCTGACCCGGAAGTCGTCCAGCAGGCGCAGCGCCTGGCGGGCGAAGTACCCGAGCTCGGGGTGGTGCCTCTTCGCCTCCAGCTCGGTCACCACGACGATGGGGAGCACGACCTCGTGCTCCTCGAAGCGGGACATCGCCTTGGGGTCGGCGAGCAGGACGCTGGTGTCGAGAACATAGGTGCGCCGGTCGGAAAGGCGGCGCTTCGTGCTGGTCACCACGGAAGGACAGACCCCCTACTGAAGACCCGAATGAGGCCGGGGTGCGACGGTGGAACCCCTGTCGCGGCGGAATGGGACCGGGATCGGACCGTCCTGCACGGGCCGAACACCGGCCCTCCGCTTCTCCCGCGCGTGTCCCGCGCGGTCGTCCTGGTGCAAGGGGCCTCCCGGGTGGCGGTCTCCGTGCCGCTCACTTCACCAGGCTTATTCCCTCGAACACTCCGCGCCATGCCAGGGCGTGTGACGGCGTGTTCGTGAACGCGGGGTGACTCCCCAGGGGGCCGGGGGGCGGGGGTGGCTCAGGAGCCGTAGCGCCGGTGCCGGGCGGCGTAGTCGCGCAGCGCCCGGAGGAAGTCGACCTTGCGGAAGGCCGGCCAGTGGACCTCGCAGAAGTAGTACTCGGAGTGCGCGCTCTGCCACAGCATGAAACCGGAAAGCCGCTGCTCGCCGCTGGTGCGGATCACCAGGTCGGGGTCGGGCTGGCCGCGCGTGTACAGGTGCTCCGAGATGAGGTCGATGGAGACGGTCTCGGCCAGCTCCTCGAAGCTGGTGCCGCGCTCCGCGTGGTCCAGGAGCAGCGAGCGGACCGCGTCCGCGATCTCCTGCCGGCCGCCGTAGCCGACGGCGACGTTGACCAGTATCCCGGCGTTGGTCCGGGTGGCCTCCTCGGCCTCCTTGAGGACCGTCTGGGTCCGGGCGGGCAGCAGGTCCATGGTGCCGACGTGGTGCACCCGCCAGCGGCCGTCGGAGGCGAGCGCCTTCACCGCGTCCTCGATGATCCCGAGCAGCGGCACGAGCTGCTCCTCGGGGCGGTTCAGGTTGTCCGTGGAGAGCATCCAGAGCGTGACGACCTCGACGTCGGTCTCGGCGCACCAGCCGAGCAGCTCCCGGATCTTGTCCGCGCCCGCCTTGTGTCCCTGCTCGGGGGTCCCCCCGGACGCCTTGGCCCAGCGCCGGTTGCCGTCGAGGATGACCCCGATGTGCTTGGGCACCTGGTCGTGGTCGAGACGGCCTTCCACCCGGCGTGCGTAGAGCCCGTACACCAGGTCGCGCAGGTTCACTGTTCTTTACCCCTCCATGGGCGGGCGGTTCGCAAGCCGCCACACTACTGCGGTCGGATGAAGGGTCCCAGTCCGGGCGTGTCACAACTGCGTACGGGTGTGTCACAAGTCCGTGATAAGCAGAGATACGTGACTGATTCCCCCCTCTACCGCGCCGCCGCGGAGCGCTACGACTCCATGGAGTACCGCCGCTCGGGCCGCAGCGGGCTCAAGCTCCCCGCCGTCTCCCTCGGCCTCTGGCACAACTTCGGCGACGACCGCACCCTGGACTCCCAGCGGGCGATCCTGCGCCGCGCCTTCGACCTCGGCGTCACCCACTTCGACCTGGCGAACAACTACGGCCCGCCGCCCGGCTCGGCCGAGCTGAACTTCGGCAAGATCTTCGCCCAGGACTTCGCCCCCTACCGCGACGAGCTGATCGTCTCGACCAAGGCCGGCTACGAGATGCACCCGGGCCCCTACGGCGAATGGGGCTCCCGCAAGTACCTGCTGTCCTCGCTCGACGCCTCCCTGAAGCGGATGGGCCTCGACTACGTCGACGTCTTCTACTCGCACCGCTTCGACCCGGAGACCCCGCTGGAGGAGACCATGGGGGCGCTCGCCTCCGCGGTCCAACAGGGCAAGGCGCTGTACGTCGGCGTCTCCTCCTACAACGCCGAGCAGACCGCCGAGGCCGCGCGGCTCCTGAGGGAGATGGGCGTCCCGGCCCTGATCCACCAGCCCTCGTACTCGATGATCAACCGCTGGATCGAGGACGACGGCCTGCTGGACACCCTGGAGACGGCCGGCATGGGCTGCATCTCCTTCGTGCCCCTGGCCCAGGGCCTGCTCACCAACAAGTACCTGAAGGGCATCCCGGAGGGCTCCCGGGCCACCCAGGGCAAGTCCCTCGACCCGAACCTGCTCTCCGACGAGGTGCTGCGCCGGCTGCGCGGCCTCGCGGACATCGCGGAGCGCCGCGGACAGTCGCTGGCCCAGCTGGCGCTGAAGTGGGTGCTGCGGGACCCGCGGATGACCTCGGCCCTGATCGGCGCGTCGAGCGTCGGGCAGCTGGAGGAGAACGTGGCGGCGCTGGCCTCCGCCCCGCTCACGGACGCGGAGCTGGAGGAGATCGACTCCTTCGCCGTCGACACCGAGGGCACCAACATCTGGGCCCGCCGGGGCTGACGTCCGGCCCGGCCGTCGGGGGCGGCCGGCGAGACGGCCGACGGGGGCGGAAAGAGAAAACGGGCCGGTCCGTGGGGGGGATACGGACCGGCCCGAGGGGGGGGTTCCACCATAACCCTTCGCCAGTCGGGCTGCGCGCCACGTGCGCCGAACGAAGCGGCCGGATTTCCCCGGATCCCAGGCGGCACAAGGGCTCCGGGGCCATGTGGCGGTTTTGTGCCCCGGCGTGGCGGCGGACTTCCGTCCCTCCGACGGGGGAACGCCCGGCACCGGCGGCACGTTGACGCCCGGCAGCTCACCGGGGGTCCGGTGGCGCTCCGCGACGGGGCGGTGGCCCTGCGGAGGCACCGCCTCAGGGCAGGGCCGTGAAGGCGCCGAGGGCGAGGCCCAGGAGGGCGCCGCCGAGCATGAAGGGGCCGAAGGGGATCGCGGAGGAGCGGCCCGCGCGGCCGAGGAGGACGCGCCCGAAGCCGTACCCCGCGCCGAGCAGGAAGCCCAGGAAGGCGCCGGTGAACAGGACGCCCCAGCCGTACCAGCCGAGCGCGGCGCCCAGCGGCAGGGCCAGCTTCACGTCGCCGAAGCCCAGCCCCTGCGGGCTGATCAGGTGCAGCGCCAGGTAGCCGCCGCCGAGGGCGAGGGCGCCGAGCAGGGCGTGCGGCCAGGAGCCGGCGTCGTACGGGAGGAGCTCGGCGGCCCCCAGCAGCAGCGGTACGGCGAGCGCGAGTGGCAGCGTCAGCCCGTCGGGGAGGCGCTGCACCCGCGCGTCGACGCAGGCGAGCAGCACGCCGAAGGGCGCGACCAGCAGCCAGACCGCGAGCTCGGGCCGGGGCCCGCCGGTGGCGGCGGCCAGCAGCGCGCAGACCGCCGCCGTGAGCAGCGGCACGGCGTGCGGCGCGGGGGTCGTCGCGCACCCGGCGCGCCCGGGCCCGCCGAGCCAGCCGCGCGCCGGTCCGGCGAGCGGGTGCCCCGCCGGGCAGAGCGCGCGCCACGGCTCCTCGGGCTCCACGGACAGCCGGTACGCCGCCCGGGGCACGAGCAGCCCGGCTGCGGCACCCCACAGGGCGGCGAGGACGATCAGCGAGGGGTACACGAGGTGACCCTAGGGCTAAGGTCGGGCGCATGGGGCGGAGTCTGCGGGACGGGGCGGGGGTTCTGGCGGTGCCGGGCGGGGCGGTGGTCCCGGTGGAGGTCGCGGCCTCGTACCGGGCGCGGCGGCGCGGGCTGCTGGGCCGGGACGGGATCGCGGGAGCCATGCTGCTGACGCCGGCGAACAGCGTCCACACCTTCGGCATGCGCTTCCCGATCGACGTGGCCTACCTGGACCGGCGGCTGCGGGTGCTCGCCGTGGTCACCATGGGCCCGGGCCGGCTCGGGCTGCCCCGCCCGCGCGCCCGGCACGTCCTGGAGGCGGAGGCGGGCGCGCTGGCCGGGTGGGGGGTGCGGGCCGGGGTGGTGGTCGCGGTCACGGAGGGCCCGGCCCCAGGAGGGTGAGGGCTCCGTAGACCGCCGAGGCCGGGGCCAGGACGGCGAGGACCGCGGCGGCGGTGCCGGTGCGGAGCCGGGCGAGGGCGGCGGCGGGCGGCAGGAGCAGACCGAACGCGGGCATCATCAGCCGCGGCCGGGACCCGAAGTACGCGGCGCCGACGAGCGAGACGACGACCACCCCGATCGTGTGGACGAGCAGCGGCAGCGGCTGGCGCTGCCGGACGCACAGCACGACCAGCCACGCCAGGAGCGCGAGGGCCGCGCCCAGGCCGAGCGCGGCGGGCCAGGGCAGGGAGGCGACGAAGCGGGCGAGGGCGACGCCGCCGTCGATGGAGTTCCCCCACCCCGCCTGCACGTCGAAGTAGGCGGTGGCGCTCGACTCGCGGACGCCGACGTACACGACGTACCCCAGCCAGCCGAGCGGCGCGATCAGCACCCCGGCGACCGTCCGCCGGGGCAGTCGCCGGTCCCGGACCAGGGCGGCGAGGGCCGTGATCCCGAGGGCGGCGATCAGCGCGACGGCGGTGGGCCGGGTGAGCCCGGCCAGCGCGCACAGCAGCCCCGCGAGGAGCCAGCGGCCGCGCAGCACCGCGTACAGCGACCAGGCGGCGAGCGCGGTGAACAGCGTCTCCGTGTACGCCATCGACTGCACGAACGCGGTCGGGTACACGCCCCACAGCACGGCCAGCAGGACGCCCGCGCGCGCCGAGACGACGTGCTCGCCGCACCGGAAGATCCCCCAGGCAGCGGCGAGCGAGGCGGTCCAGGAGACCAGCAGCCCGGCACCGGCCGCGTCGAGCGGAAGGACGGCGGACAGGCCCCGCTCCAGGGCCGGGAGGAGCGGGAAGAACGCCAGGTCGGAGTGGACGTCGCCGTTCGGGAGCGTGACCCGGTGGCCGTACCCGTGCTCGGCGATCCGCACGTACCAGACCGAGTCCCAGCGCCCGCTCAGCCGGTGGAAGCCGTCCTTGCCGGTCGCGGCGGCGACGACGGCGAGGGCGGCGAGCCCGAGGAGCCGGGTGGCGGCGTAGCCGCCGAGGGCGAGGAGGAGCGGGGAACGGCTGGTCGGCGGGGACATGCGCTCGATTATCCCGAGGCGGTCCGCCACCCTTCCCCGCCGGCTGCCGGCTGTCGGCTGTCGGCTGTCGGCTGTCGGCTGTCGGCTGTCGGCTGTCGGCTACGAGAGGAGGCGGGTGACCGTGACGGCGGCGGCCAGGACCAGAAGCGCGAGGACGGCGAGCTGCCAGGTGCGGCGCGGGGAGCGCACCGTGACGACGCGGGGGGCGGGACGGCCGGGGACGACGAGGTACACCCGGTGGGGGTGGTCGTCGTGCGTGACGCGGGCGAGCGACAGGTGCCGCACGCTGACGCGGCGCGCGATCTCCCCGGCGTGGACGCCGAGCCGGGGCGCGAGGAGGGCGGCGACCTCGTCGCCGGAGCCGTCACCGGTCCCGGCGTCGGTCCCGCCGTCATCAGCGGTGCCGGTCAGGTCGTCGGGGAGGGCCACCTTGCCGAGGCGGCCCATGCGGTCGACGGGGTCGACGCGGGCGATGTGGTCGACGCGGCTCCAGGCGTCGTGCTCGTTCGTCCAGGCGAAGGCCCGGGCGGACAGGCCGGAGGACTCCTCCACGGTGTCCACGACGGGCTTCCGGGTGACGACCCCCTCGATCCACTCCACGTACCGGCCGGTGCCCGCGCAGAAGTCGTGCGTGACCGTGCCGCCGCCCTCGCAGTCGGGGCAGGAGCGGGAGCCGGTCCCGCCGCACACCGCGCACTTCTTCCGGCCGGCGCCCCGGCACTTCGCGCACGCCGCGTCCTCGGCCCCGCACCTCCGGCAGCGGACCCGTGCCGAGGTCTCCGCCTGCGGCCGGTCGGCCGCCTCGCGGGCGCGCTTGCCGGTGCCCTCGCAGGCGAGGCAGCACAGCCGCCCCTCGCACCCCCCGCAGGGCACGTGGGTCCGGCACTTCACGTCCCCGGCGCCGTGGCAACGCGCGCAGGGCTTGCGGCCGTTGGAGCAGGTGGAGCAGGCGTGGGCGGCCGCCGAACCGCGCCGCACCAGCCGCAGGACCGAGCGGGGCGCCCCGGGGTCGGCGGGGGCGGGTACCGGATGCCGGTCGAGGTCGTCGTACTCGGGCAGGTCCGACAGGTCGCGGGTGCCCGCGTGGAAGCCGGCCCCCTCCGTGCGGGTCTCCACGCAGCGGACGATCTCCCCGCGGACGAGGAGGTGCCGGGTGATCCGGGCGCCCGCCGCGGGGAAGGCCGCGTCGTCCGCCCCGGCGGCCCCGAGAGTGCGCCGCACCGCCGCCAGGATGTCGTCGTCGCTCAGCACGCCTCGGCCTCCAGGGGACCCTCGATGGACCCCGGGAGGCTACCCAACCGGGGCCGTACGAAGCCCCGTTCGGGCCGTCAGCCGCCGGGCCTCATCCGCTCGAACCTCGCCGCCATGACGGGGCCGAGCTGCCGGACGATGGCGTGGCCCGGCTCGTTCGGGGACGGCAGGTCGCCGAGGAAGGAGGTCACGATCACCTCGTCGACGGCGGTGTCGCCGCGGCTGCTCCGCTCCTCCAGGAAGTCGAGGGTGCGGCGCCAGTCGGGCTCCGCCTCCCCGGCGAGGAAGGAGCGGACGGTCCCCTGGACGACGTCCCAGAAGAAGACGTGCGGCAGGACCCCGCCCTGCCGGAAGACGTGACTCTCGTACGCGCCGCGGAAGGCGGGGACGTGGACGAGGAGGTCGTGGACGAGCTGCACGCCGGGCGTGCCGGCGATCTGAGGTCTGGTGTGCGGCATCGGCGGCCCTGCCCCGGAGCGTTGTGGTGTTTCGGTCCAGAATGCTCCTCCCCCGGGGATTCGTCCCGACACTTTTGCGCATTCCTGGGGACAACTTTCTCCGGGTTTTCCACAGGGGGTGCGAAGTGTCGCCCTTCCGTGGAACCTTGCGCGTATGTACGAGTTGGCGATCCTCGCCAGGGGCGGGGTGCTCATCACCGTCTGGGCGCTCGCGGCGGGCTGGCCGCCGGGCCGGCTCGCCGCGCGCCTGCGGCGGGACGGCTGGCAGCGGATCTGCCGGGGCGCGTGGGCGGTGCCGGGGAAGGAGACGGACTGGCGGGTCCGGGAGACCGCCCTCCAGCTGCTGCGCCCGCGGCGCGTCTGCCGCCACGGCACGGCGGCGCGACTGCACCGGATCGAGGTCCTGGCGGGCCCGCCCCCGCCGGCGGACTCCCGCTCCTCCCTCCCCCCGGAGGACGTCTGCCTGCGCCGGGGGCTGCGGACGACGACGGCCGCGCGGACGGCCGCGGACCTGATACGGGCGTGCGGCAGCCGTGAGGAGGCGGTGGTGACGGCGGACTCGGCGCTGTCCCGCCGCGTCGTGGAGGGCGTCCGCAGGGACCCGCCGGTCCGGTACGAGGAGCTGGCCGCGCAGCTCTCGGTCCGGCGGCCCGGCGCACCGCGCGCCCGCGCCTGGCTCCGGCTCGCGGACCCCGCCGCGGGCTCGCCTGCGGAGACGGTCGCCCGGCTGCGGATGGCCGACGCGGGCCTGTTCCCCGAGTCCCAGCCCCTGCTGTGGACACCGGCGGGCCGCCCCCTCCACCCGGACTTCCTCTTCCGGGCGGCGGGGCTCGCGGTGGAGGTCGAGGGCTGCGCCTACCACGGCACGCCCCGCGCCCACGAACGGGACGTCGCCCGCTTCAACGCCCTCCAGTCCTGCCCCGGGATCCACCGCGTGCTGCGCTTCACCGCGCGGGAGGTCTTCACCCGCCCGGCCCGGATGACGGCGACGGTCCGGTCGGCCCTGGCCGAACTCGGCGCACCCCCCTGAGCGCCCGTCAGAAGACGTCCGGCATCCGGTTCAGGATCCGGAACGGCAGCGAGAACCAGCGTCCGGCCTGGGACAGGTGCCGGGTGTAGACGCCCTGGAGGAGGAGGGCGAGGGAGAGGTCCAGGGCGTCGGCGGGGCCTTCCGTACGGACGGTGAGGGTGAGCGGGCGGTACCAGTCGTCGCGGATGACGCGTATGCGCAGGCCCGGGCGCAGGAGTTCGTGGACGCGCTTGTCCCGCCCCTGGCGGTAGCGGTACGCCCGGTCGCCGAGCCGGACGCGCAGGGCGCGCTGGTCCCGGGTGATCCCGCTGCGGAAGCGGCTGGTGGCGCCGGTGTGCGGTCCGACCCGGAGCCGTACGCGGGAGGGCAGCGGGGCGTGCCCGTACCGGATGCCGCTGAAGACGCCGGCGGGAAGGCGCTCGCCGTCCACCGAGACCTGCGCGAACGCGTCGCTCCGCCCCGGCGCCGGCCCGCACCGCACCCGCACCCCGCCGAGCCCGGGGACGGACCCCTCCCAGGAGGGCGCGGGTGTGAGCAGCCGGGCTCCGCCCGCGGGGCCGGTGTGGTGGAGCGTGAAGTCGGCCGAACCGTATGAGGTGTTCATGGCCGCCCAGTATCCCGAAGGCCGCGCGGCGGGATTCCGTGATCGGCGTGACGACGGGTCGGCCGGTTCGGCACCATGGGTGGCCCCCGGGCCGGCCGGCCCGGGGCGGAGACGCGACGAGGGGAGCGGCGGGTGTCCCGTGCGGTGCGGTGGGTGGTGGCCGGAGTGGCGGCGCTGGTGACGTTCGGGGGCGGGGCGGCGGTCGTACGGGCGCTGCCCTGGGGGTGGTTGCCCCAGGAGGACGGGGCCCGGCTCGACACGGCCCTCGGCTTCGGCGCGCTCGCGGGCACGGCGGTCCTGGCCGGGCTCGGCTGGTGGGCCGGGCGCGAGCGGCAGCCCGTACCGACGCCCGCGCCCGCGCCGCCCGCGCGGACGCTCGTGCAGACGGCGACCGCCACCGACGACGGCGAGGTGCGCCAGTCAGGCGGCGGGGCGACGCACCTGGAGCAGCACGCGGAGGCGGCCGACTCGGGGCGGATCCTCCAGTCCGGCCGGGGCACGGACGCCGGGCACGAGCGGGTCGAGCAGCGCGCGAAGGCGACCGGCCGCGGCCGGGTGGAGCAGTCCGGCCACGACGGACTCCCCGGCCAGGGGGCCTGAGGCGTTGACCGAGCAGCACGCCCGTGTCTCCGGCGAGGGCCGCAGCTACCAGGCCGGTCACAGCATCTACATCACGGAGGCGACCGCCGCCGCCCCGCAGGCCCTGGCCTCGCTCCCGGCGGCACCGGAGCTGACCGGCCGGGAGGAAACGGCCGGGGCGCTCCTGGAGGCGCTCGGGCCGGAGGGCTCGGGCGCGACGGTGGTGACGGGTCTGCCCGGCGTCGGCAAGACCGCGCTCGCCCTGCACGCCGCCCACCGGGCCGTGGCCCGGGGCCGCTTCCCGGGCGGCACGCTCTTCGTCCACCTCCGCGGCTACGACCCCGCAGGCGCCGTCGCCCCGGAGCAGGCCCTGGAGGCGCTGCTGCGGGCCCTCGGCGTACGGGACGACGACCTGCCGCCGACGCCCGAGGCGCAGGCCGGCCTGTACCGCTCGCTGCTGTCCCGCCGGGCCGAGGAGCACGGGCCGGTGCTGATCCTGGCGGACGACGCGTCGTCCCCCGCCCAACTGCACCCCCTGCTCCCGGCGCACCCCGCCCACCGGCTCCTCTCCACCTCCCGCGACAGCCTCACCGCACCGGACCTCAGGCCCCGCCTGATCCCCCTCGACGAACTGGAGCCGGACGCGGTGGCGGAGCTGATCGCCGCCGCGCTCACCCAGACCCGCCCCGACGACCCCCGCCCGGCGGCGGAACCCGCGGCCCTCGCCGACGTGGTCTCCCACTGCGGCCGCCTCCCCCTGGCCCTCACGATCGCCGCGGCCCTCCTCACCGACGACCCCGGCCTCCCCATCGCCGCCCTCGCCGATGACCTGGCCGACACCCGCACCCGGCTGGAGACCCTCCGGCACGAGGACGCCACCGGCCGCTCCCTGGCCGTCCGCACCGCCTTCGACCTGTCGTACGGCCGCCTCAAGGAGCGGGACGCCCGCCTCTTCCGCCTGCTCCCCCTGAACCCGGGGCCGGACCTCTCCACGGAGGCCGCGGCGGTCCTCGCCGGCCGGCCCGCCCGGGAGACCCGCGCGGAGCCGGCCGCCCTGGCCCGCGCCTGCCTGGTCACGGAGCACCCGTGGGGCTCGGGCCGCTGGCGCATGCACGACCTGATCCGCCTGTACGCCTCCGAGCTGCCGGCGGAACAGGACGACGCCGGGGCGCTGGGACGGCTCATGGTCCGCTACTACTACGCCGTCGGCGACGCCGCGGACGACCACCTCCGCGCACGGCCGGGCCGGCCGGTCCCCGCCCGCTTCGCCGACCGCGCCGAGGCCCCGGCCTGGCCTGGCTCGACGCGGAACACGCCCACCTCATCGCCGCGGTCCACCAGGTCACGGCGCACGTCCCCGAGGTCGTGGTGCGCCTGACCTCCACGCCGAGCGTCTACCTCCACGAGCGCCGCCGCTTCCACGACGCCCTCATCCTCAACGGACACGCCGTCGAGGCCGCCCGCCGGCTCGACGACCGCACCGGCGAGGCCTTCGCGCTCGGACACCTCGGCCTCGCCTCGCGGGAGCTGCGCCGCTTCGACGAGGCCATCGACCAGCTCGGCCGTGTCGTCGACCTCTACCGCGAACTCGGCGACCGCTACAACGAGGCCACCGCCCTCTCGGGCCTCGGCAGCGCCTACCTGGACGCCGACCGCCTCGACGACGCCGTGTCCACCCTCACCGGAGCCGCCGACTTCTTCCGCGAACTCGGCGACCGCCCCGCCGAGACGGACACGCTGACCAACCTCGCCAGCGCCCTCCAGCAGGCCGGCCGCCCCGAGGAGGCCATCACCACCCTCACCGAGGCCCTCGCCCTCTACGACGAGATCGGCGACCGCCAGGGCAAGGGCGCCGCGCTCAACAACCTCGGCATCGCGCTGAGAGAAGTCCACCGCTACGAGGAGAGCATCGCCGCCCACACCCAGGACCTCGCCATCTGCCGGGAGTTCGGGGACCGCCACGGCGAGGCCAAGACCCTCAACAACCTCGCCAGCGCGCTCCAGAGGGCGGGCCGTGTCGAGGAGTCCGTCGCCGCGATCCGCCAAGCCGTGGAGATCTTCGAGGAGATGGACGACGAGCACCACGCGAACCTGGCCCGGCGGAACCTCGAAACGGTGACGCACGCGGCCCGAAGCGCCGCCGGGAGGCGGAGGTGGTGGCCCTTCGGCACGGGGCGGAAGGAACGCCCCGCCCGATAAGAGCCGAGACGTGCCCCCGCCCCCGCGCCCCGCCCCCCTCTTCTCCGCTCAGGGCGCGGCGGCCGGCGGCGCGGTGCGAGGGAACGACACCTCCACGCGGCGGTTCTTCTTGCGTCCCTCCTCGGTGCGGTTGTCGGCGATCGGGTAGTCCTCGCTGTACCCGCGGATCTCGTACGAGGTCCCCGGGTCCAGCTCCCGCGCCAGCACCTGCTGCACGGCGACGGCCCGCTCCTTGGAGAGCTTGAGCCCGTGCTCGTACGTCCCCAGGTTGTCGGTGAACCCGAACACCCGCACCTTCCCCGAGCCCTGCGTCCGCACCTCGCCGGCGATGGCGCGGATCCGTGCGGTGGCGGCCGGGCTGAGCTTCGCGCTGTTCTTCGGGAACAGCACCTCCGCCTGCAGCGCGAACGTCACGTCCACGTTCGTGTCCTCCCGCCGCTGCTCGCCCCCCTCCTCCTCCACGATCTGCTTGATGTCCAGCACCTTCGCGGGCGCGAGCGTCGCCCCGTCCGGGAGCATCAGCTCGGGCGAGTTGGCGTCGATGACGGGCGGCGGGGAGGAACCGACGCTCCCCGGCGGATCGTCCGCGTAAGCCGTGACGGACCCCCCGGTCCACACCACGGCGACCACGACCGCCACCGCGGCCACCCTGCGTCGTCGTCCTGTCGTCGTCATGGCGCCGCCTCAGGAGAGCTTGAGCATGGCAGGTTCGAACGTGGGCAGTTGAAACGAGACCTCGGTGGTGGAGGCGGGGGGAGCGGGGAACTGCATGAAGACGGCGGTGGATTTGCCGGGGCCGAGACTGTCGAGATTCGTGGTGGTGAGGGGGCGCCCGTCGGTGTCCCTGAGGACGTAGTACCGCTTCTTGCCGACCGAGTCCACGAGGGTGGCGCCACCGAGGGACGTTCCGTGCTTGACCACTTCGGTCTCGTTGCCGCTCGTCTGCGGCGGGACGGCAATCACCGCGCCAGAGGCGTTACTCAACCTCCCCTTGATGGTTACGAATCCACCCGCGTCTCGTTCGACGGAGTTGATCGCGAGTTCAAGCCCCTTCTGCCCTTTTACGACCAGCAGAGTCTCTGCGGGGTTCTCGGGGCTCCCCTTCGCCTGGCTCGGGGCAGGTTGCTGAGCCTGTTGTGTAGCCGGTGTCGGCTTGTCAGCAGCCTTGGGTTCAGCATCGGCACCACAGCCTGCAACAGCCAAACAGGCTGCCACCGCGAAGGCGATGCCTCCCCCTCTCACGCGCGAGACATTCATGAAGAGGTCTTCCTTTACTCGTCGTCGCCGGTCAGCCGAACACGGAAGAGGTCGTCCACGTCAGGAAGGACGGGGGCCTCCGGATCGATCTCCAGGCCCGAACCGTCACATACAAGGCCCCGGATCGGTTCAGGCTCCTCCTCGGTCTCAGCAGGAGCTGTCGGAGGCGGCTCGGGCTCCTCGCTGGGCTCTGGCGCGGTAAACGAGCAGCGCGGTTCGATCACTGCTGCCGCCGCAGCCACGGCCTGCCGAGACTCGGTGCCCGGAACTATTGACTGGCCCACCGTTCCCGTGCTGTGCACTGTCACCCTGAAACCGAGACCGGCGGGCGAGCAGCCTTCGACCTCGGCGTTGTTGCGGGCAGCAAAGGTCTCCGCCGCCTGGCACGCCAGCGTTGGATCGTACTCGTCACCATCGACGAATTGTTGCCACTGAGTGGGATCGTCGATCACTCTGAGCCAGCCCTCCCGCAACTGCTCTCTTACGTCATAAGCGGCAGCGAGAGCTGCGGCGTCAGCTGCAGTCTGTGCGCCATTCCGCACCACACCTGCCCGTCCCACGACGAAGTAGACGAAACCGAGCAACAGAAGCCCTGCGATGACCGCTACATAGGCCGGAAAAGCCTGCCCAGAGTCGGCTACTCTCCGCCACCGCCGGTGATTTCGGCAATCTTCTGACTGATGGCGCCCTTGATCGACTGTCCGAGATCCGTGCCGGTAATGGCAACCACGATCGCCACCACCACCACGATGATCCCCAGATACTCCACCGCCGTCTGCCCCCGGTCCCCCCGGGTGGTCAGGTGGAGGCGGGTTCTGGTCAGGGCCTTCAGCATCGCGTCGTACATCGTGCTCCCCTCCGAGGTCTGACGCTCGCGCAGTCGCACGGTACGCCCGGGGGGCCTGTGGTGGACAGGGGAGCCGGGGTCGTTCGTCAGCTCCGGTCGCGGGCGGGACCATGCACTCCGGCAGGGTATGGCCTGGGGCGGGGGTTCCGCGGGGAGTTGGGGGAAGTTTCATCCGTCCTCGTCGCACCGTCCTCACTCCCCCGCGATCGAGCCGAGGTCCGTCCCCGTGCCCAGGAAGAGGCCCGCGCCGAGGAGGATCATGGTGGCCGGGACCATCAGGGTGGTGATGACCATCGTCGCCTTGGGGACCGCCTTCGCGGCCTTGCGGCGGGCGTTCTGGGCGTCGGTGCGGCGCATGTCCTCGGCGATCTGGATGAGCGTGTCGACGATGGGCGCGCCCAGCTCCTCGCCCTGCTGGAGCGCCGTGACGAACTGGGCGACCTGTTCGGAGTCGTTGCGGCGGCGGAGTTCGTCGAAGGCCTGGCGTCGGGTGACGCCCATGTCCATCTGGCGCAGGGTGATGCGGAGTTCGTCGGACCAGGGTCCGGAGTACTTGTCCGCGACCCGTTCCAGCGCCTGCCGGAAGCCGAGGCCCGCCGAGACGACGACGGCGAGGACGTCGAGGAAGTCGGGGAGGGTGCGTTCGATCTGGTCCTTGCGGATGCGGACGGCCGACCAGATGCCGACCTCCGTCCAGAAGGCCCCGAAGGCGAGGAGCAGGGCCGCCGTGACGTACGAGCCCCTGCTCAGCATGAGGAGGCCGCCGAGACCGCCGAGGAAGCCGTACACCGCCCGCCGCGCCCCGTACCGGTCGATCGTCAGGCCGCCGGGGTTGCCGGCCAGGTCGATGCGGCGGCGGACCGCGCCGACCCGCTTGGGGCCCATCCAGCGCAGCACCGCGGGCGACCAGCGCATGCCGAGGCGGTCCACGGCGGAGTCGACCGCGCCGGTGCGGGTCGCGCCGACCTCCAGGGCGAGGCGGAGGTCGTCGGGGAGGCGGGCGTCGGCGCGGTACAGGCGGAGCCCGTACGCGAAGCCGACGACGGCGAGGCCCGCGAGGAGCGCGAGGGCGAGTTCCAGCATGCTGTCCGTCATCTGCGGCACCGGCCCTTACACGTCGATCTTCGAGAAGCGGCGGATGACGGCGAAGCCGAGGACGTACAGCGCGCAGGCCACGACCACCGCGCCCTGGCCGAGCGGTGAACCCGTCATCCGGTCGAGGGCTCCGGGCTGCATGTTGTCGATGAGGAGGAGCGAGCCGAAGCCGATCACGGGGACCGCGTACGCCGTCATGCTCACCTGGGAGAGCTGGGTGCGGACCTCGCGCCGGGTCTCCTTGCGCTGTTCCAGCGTCTCGGTGAGGTTGCGGAGCGAGGAGACGACGGTGCCGCCGGCCCGGTTGGCGAGGACCAGGGTGGTGACCAGGACGACCAGTTCGCGGGAGGGGAGGCGTTCCGCCAGCTCGGCCAGCGCGTCGTCGAGGGGGGTGCCGACGGCCAGCTGCTGGGCGACCTTCTCCAGTTCGTCGCCCGCGGGGGCTTCCATCTCGTCCGCCGCCAGGCTGATCGCCATGCGCAGGGCCAGGCCCGCCTGGGTGGCATTGGCCAGGATGCGGGAGAGTTCGGGGAGTTGGTTGATGAACTTCTCGATGCGCTTCTGCCGCTGCCAGTTGAGGTAGCCGAGCGCCACCCACACCCCCAGCAGGCCGCAGATCGGGCCGAAGAACGGGGAGAGGGCGGCCTGGCCGACGGTCCACAGCACGGCCACCGACACCGCGAGGGCGACCGTGAACTCCCCGGGCGTCACGTCGAGGCCGGTCGCCGCGATCCGCCGTTCCAGGTTGCGGCCGAGCGCCGTGGCCCGGACGCGGCGGTCCAGGGCCCGGAAGCGGCGCGGGCGGCGGCCGGTGGACTCGGGGGCGGCCGTGTCGTCGAGGCGGGCGACGAGCGCGGCGTGGCGCCTGGCGCCGCTCGCGTACACCTGGACGCCGGTGACGCCGAGGACGCAGGCGAGCAGGGCCACGCCGGCCGTCAGCCAGAAGGGGTCGGTCATCGGGCGCTCCTACCTCGCTTCTCGGGTGGCGAGTTCGGTGTCGTCCGCGGCGACGCCGAAGGCCGGCGGGATGGGCTGGCCCGTCATGTAGAGGCGTTCGGCGACGCGGCGCGGGAGCGGGTGGTGGACGTAGCGGCCGTGCACCCGCCCGTCGGCGGAGAGCGGTTCGGCCTGGAAGTGGCAGACGGTGGCGAGGAGGAGGCGTTCGCGGCCGTGCGAGGCGAGGACCGCGATCTCGGTGACGCGGCGGGTGCCGTCGGGGTGGCGGGTGAGCTGGACGAGGACGTCGACGGCGCTGTTGATCTGGTCGCGCAGGGCCTCGAAGGGGACCTTGACCTCGGACATGGAGGCGAGGGTCTGGAGGCGCATGAGGGCGTCCTCGGCCGAGTTGGCGTGGACGGTGGCGAGGGAGCCGTCGTGGCCGGTGGACATGGCCTGGAGCATGTCGAGGGTCTCGCCGCCGCGGACCTCGCCGACGATGATCCGGTCGGGGCGCATCCGGAGGGAGTTGCGGACGAGGTCGCGGATGGTGACCTGGCCGCGGCCCTCGATGTTGGGCGGGCGGGCTTCGAGGCGGATGACGTGGGACTGCTGGAGCTGGAGTTCGGCGGAGTCCTCGATGGTGATGATCCGTTCGCCTTCGGGGACGAGGCCGGAGAGGGCGTTGAGGAGGGTCGTCTTGCCGGTGCCGGTGGCACCGGAGACGATGATGTTGAACTTCGCCTGGACCAGCCCGGACAGGAGCAGCAGCATCTGCTCGTCGAGCGAGCCGAGGCCGATCATCTCGTGGAGGGTGTAGGCGCGGGGGAAGCGGCGGATGGTGAGCGTGGCGCCGGTGAGGGCGAGCGGCGGGATGATGACGTTGACGCGTTCGCCGGAGGGGAGGCGGGCGTCGACCATCGGGTTCGACTCGTCGACGCGGCGGTTGACGGTGGAGACGATCCGCTCGATGGTCTGCATCAGCTGGTCGTGGGAGGCGAAGCGGAGCGGGAGGAGTTCCACCCGGCCGGCCCGCTCGATGTAGATCTGGTCGGGGCCGTTGACCATGATCTCGGTGATGGAGGCGTCTTCGAGGAGCGGTTCGAGGACGCCGAGGCCGAGGGCCTCGTCGACGACGCGGCGGATCAGCCGGCCGCGTTCGGCGGTGGAGAGGACCGGCCCCTCGCGGCTGATGATGTGGCCGAGGACGCGTTCGAGCCGGGCGCGGCGTTCGGCCGCGGCCAGCGCGGACATCTCGGTGAGGTCGATCTCCTCGAGGAGTTTGGCGCGGAAGGACGCGACCAGGTGGCCGTCCTCCCGGCCGCCGCCGGGCCCGAGGGCGCGCGGGTCGTCCCCGGCGTGGTGCATGCGGGCGCGCAGGCTCATGGCCCCTCCTCGGGCGATGCGGGCAGGGGCATGGTGGCGGTCCTGCGGACGGGGTCGAAGTTCCAGAAGGGGACGACGCGGGGGACCTCGACGGTGACGGTGACGGTGACCTGCCCGTCGCCCTCGACGGGGTCCCCGCCGCCGACGGTGAGCCACCCGCTGACGGCGGCCCGCGCCGCCGCCCCGGGTGCCGGGGCGTCCTCGGCGTCGCTGGACGCGGCCCGCGCCGCCGCCCGCGCCGCCGTCCCCGCCTGCTGCGCGGCGTAGGAGGCGAGCCCGAGCTGGAGCCCGGCGAGGCCGACGAGGAGAAGGATGGGGAGGAAGCCGAGGTATTCGAGGGCGACCTGGCCCCGGTCGCGGGCCCGGGAGCGGGATGCCGTACGACTCCGGAGGGCGTCGCCCGGGGCACCCGTACCGCCCCGCCGGGCACCGTGCCGGGTTCCTTCGGCGGCCGCGCTTGGGACGCGGGCGCCGTCCCGCGGGGCGCCGCCCGTGGAACGGCCTTCGGTGCCGGCGGGGGTCCGCCGTCGCTGAGTCCCGCTCACGGCGTGCTCACCGGCCCTTCGTAGACCGCGCCGGCCGTCGCCCGGACGCCGGGGAACCCGCCCAGGCCGGGGAAGAGGATCGGGGTGTCGACGGTGACGGTGGCGGTGACCATGCCTCCCGACGGCCCGGGGCAGTCGACGTTCCCCGACCAGGCGCCGTCCAGGTGCCGGGCCCCCGCCGCCCGGTAGTCGCCGTCGACCGCGCAGGCCCGTACCGCCTCGTCCGCCGCGTTGGCCGCGAGGGTGTACGCGTACCCCACCAGGACCACCTGCCACAGCAGTGCCAGGGTGAGCAGGATGAGGGGCACCATGCCGGCGAACTCCACCGCCACCTGGCCCCTGTCTCCGCTCCCCCGCCGCCGGTCCATGGTTCAGCGGCCTCCGCCGCGGCGGCGCAGCCCCAGCGAGCCGCGGTCGCCGGCGCGGGCGAGCTGCTTGCCGGGGGTCGGCGCGTCGGCCGGGGGGCCGGTGAGGCCGAGTTCGCCGGCGAGGGACCACAGGGCCTGCTTGACGGTGGAGCGGGCGTCGAGTTCGTGGAGGCGGCCGGCGTCGACGACGGCCTGGAGTTCCTTGTAGGCGGCGGGGACGGTGACGGCGGCGATCCGGGTGCCGGTGATCTTCTGGACCAGGGGCGGCTGGATCTCGGTGGTGCGGGAGTGGCGGTTGACGAGGGTCACGGTGGTCTCGGCCTTGCGGACCTGGAGCCGTTCCCACATCCGCACGGTCCGCCGGGCGGCGCGGACGGCGATGACGTCGGGGGTGGTGACGAGGAGGGCGGTGTCGGCCGTCTCGACGGCGGCGGCGTTGGCGCTGTCGAGGCGGGAGCCGCAGTCGACGACGACGACCTCGTGCCGGCCGCGCAGGGCGCTGATGATCTGGCGGGCGGCGCGGTCGGTGACCTCCTCGCCGCGCTCGCCCTCGGCGGGGGCGAGGAGGAGGGAGAGGCCGGTCTCGTGGACGTAGACGGCGTCCTGGAGGACGCGGGGCGAGATGTCGTTGATGGCGGCGAGGTCGGCGGCGGAGCGGCGGAACTGGACGTCCAGGTAGGAGGCGAGGTCGCCGCTCTGGAGGTCGAGGTCGACGAGGGCGACGGTGCGGCCCGCGGCGCGGGCGGCGAGGGCGAGCTGGACGGCGGTGAGGGTGGTGCCGACGCCGCCCTTGG
Source organism: Streptomyces sp. NPDC058758 (assembly GCF_042746075.1). Lineage (NCBI taxonomy): Bacteria > Bacillati > Actinomycetota > Actinomycetes > Kitasatosporales > Streptomycetaceae > Streptomyces > Streptomyces sp. NPDC058758. The sequence goes on from NZ_JBHYPS010000012.1 coordinate 37,638, forward strand.
CGCCGCTGACGGTGACGACGGTGCCGCCGGGGCCCGCGAGGAGTTCGGCGCCGCCGCCGCCGAGGTGGCGGCGGAAGCCGGCGGACCACTGGGCGGCGGCCTGGACGCGGCCGGCCAGCTCCTCGTAGCCGAGCGGGAGGGAGACCAGGCCGCGGGCGCCGGAGTCCATGGCGGCGGAGAGCAGCCCGGGTCCGGAGTCGGCGGTGACGAGGACGACGCCGACGGCGGGGAAGCGGAGGGCGACCTCGCGGACGAGGTCGAGGGCGGGGACGGGGCCGATCCGCTCGTGGACGAGGACGACCTCGGGGAGCGCGTCGAGGGATGCGGCGGCGAGCCGGGCGAGGGTGTCGACGAGCTGGGTGGAGTCGGGGACGGGCGGGGCGGCCTCGGCGTCGGGGAGCTGGCCGAGGAGGGTGACGAGGGCCCGGGCCGCGTCGGGGTCGCCGACGGCCGGCAGGATCCTGGTGGGCATGGCCGGGCCTCACTTGTCCGTGTCGAGCGTGTAGGTGCGGTCGCCGGGGGCGGGGCGGGCGGGCGCGCCGTCGGCGGAGGGGGCGACCAGGGCGAGGCGTACGTGCTCCGCGAAGGATTCGGCGTAGGCGACGCGCTGGGTGTCCTGGGCGGAGAGGGCGAAGGTGATGGGGACGGCTTCGGTGGCGGTGCGGGAGCCGGATCCGGTCTTCTGCTTGACGAAGGGGGTGAGGGTGCCGACGTCGATGACGCGGGCGGCGGGGACGAGGAGGCGGGACTGGCTGGGTTCGCCCTTCTCGTCGCCGGCGAAGGTGGCGTAGATGTTGACGGTGGCACCGGGGGTGATCTTGCCGGCGACGCCGGTGGCGGCGTCGATCATGATGGCGATCTCCTGCTCGCCGGGGCGGAGTTCGGGGCGGGGGACGATCATGTCCTTCTGGAGGAGCGAGCCGGCCTTGAGGGTGGTGACGGCGATCTTCCCGTCGATCTGGGCGAGGTCGGTGACGGCGGTGCCGGAGAGCCAGCGCTCGGGCATGGAGATCTTCTCGAACTGTCCGGCGTTCAGGCGCACATAGGGCTTGACGTCGTTCTTGACCCGGTACGCGGTGGTCTCCGGCCCGACCTTGGCGTTCACGTCGCTGATGACGGCGAGGACGCCGGCGAAGGCACCGAGGGCGCAGAGGACGGAGAGCAGCAGCAGGATGACGCCGCGGCGCTGGCGGGAGTTCATCGGGTTTCCTCGTTCATCGGGTCACCGGCCGGCCGGGGCCGGGAGGGTGGTGCGGGCCAGGGGGGCGGCGCAGAAGCCGCAGCGGTCGCCGATGAGTTCCATGCCGCACCAGTGGCAGGTCTCGCGGCGCACCGAGGCGACGAGTCGGTGGAGGACGGGCAGGTCGGGGAGGTAGGCGGCGAACTCGGTGAGCTTGGGGGTGCCCCACCAGGCGGGCGAGGAGGCGGGCAGGGCGGTCTCCTCGACGGGGCCCGCGACGGCCCAGCGGGGGGCGAGGGTGGTGGTGGGCCACTCGGTGGCGAGCTGTCCCCGGGCGATCAGCAGCCGGGTGGTGAACTCGGGTCCTTCGAAGCCGGTTTCGTCGGCGCCGACCCGGACGATCCGGGGGGTGGGTCCGGCGAGGACGGCGAAGTGGGCGCCGGGCAGCCAGCCCTTGAGGTGGGAGCCGAGGGTGACGGGGACGCGGTCGAGGCGGGAGACGGAGCCGAGGACGGCGCCCGCGTAGATGTAGTGGGCGAGGAGCCGGGCGGCGGAGGCGAGGACGCCGGGGCTGAAGTCGCAGGCGGAGAGCTGGCGGAGCTGGCGGGCGAGGACGGCGGCGCCGAGCGGCGGCAGGTCGGTCCTGACCAGGGCGATCCGGTCGCTCTCCAGGAGGCCGCGGACGGTGTGGAGGCGGTGGGCCACGGCGGGCGGCGCGGAGGAGGGGCAGACGACGAGGACGTGGCCGAAGCGGTCGACGAGGCGGCGGAGTTCGGTGACGGAGTCGTCGAGGGTTCGGGCCGCGGGGTCGGCGAGGACGGCGGCGTTGGGCGTCCCGGGCTCGGCGGGCGGCAGCACGAGATCGGCACCGGTGACCGCGATCGCTGTCGGCACGTGAGCCCCCGTCCCTCCCGGCCCGCACCGGCCGTTCCCGCCGCTTCCGTCGTACGCGTCGCTTCCGGCGTACGGGTCCTTCCCGCCCGCCCCGGCCGTCACCGGCGCACGCGCGCGCCTTCCGGTCCGCACCGGCCGCCCCGTCCCCTCGGTACGGCTGTTCTGCACTTTATCCACGCGGACCGGGGTGGTGAACACACAATCCGTCAACTCCCACCCCCTTTCCCGTCACCGGATTCCCGGGCTCCGCTCGCGGCCGGTCCGTGCCAGAGGTCTTGACAACGCAATTGGTCTGGACCAACTTGGTGCGACGACGGCGGTGGCCACCTCCCGATCTCCATCCCCAGCCCCATCCCTGACCGCAGTTCCCCCGTACGACGACGTACGGCACCTCCAGCTCCCGACTCCCCCACCGGAGGATGCACGTGGACCGCACCACCACCCGCCCGGTCACCGGCCGCCCGGCCGCGCGCCGCTGGCTCGGCGGAGCCCTCGCGCTCGCCGTCGGATCCGGCCTCGCCCTGGTCGGCGGCGCCGGCACCGCCCTGGCCGCCGACGTCAACAACGCCCGGAACGCGGGCTTCGAGAACGGCCTGGCGAACTGGTCGTGCTCGGCCGGCAGCGGCACCGCCGTCGCCACCCCGGCCCGCACCGGGACCGGCGCCCTCAAGGCCCTCCCCGCCGGTCTCGACAACGCCAAGTGCGTGCAGACCGTGGCCGTGAAGCCCAACTCCACCTACACGCTGAGCGCCTGGGTCCAGGGCGGTTACGCCTACCTCGGCGCGAGCGGCACCGGGACGGGCACCGGCACCGTCTCCACCTGGACGCCCGACTCCCCGTCCTGGAAGCAGCTGACCACCACCTTCACCACCGGGGCGTCCACCACCTCGGTCGAGGTCTACACGCACGGGTGGTACGGCACCGCCGCCTACTTCGTGGACGACGTGAGCGTCTACGGCCCCGACGGGGGCGGCGTCCAGGACCCCGACCCGGTCGTCCCCGGCACCCCGGCCGGGCTCGCCGCCGGCACGCCCACCACCAGCGCGGTCCCGCTGAGCTGGGGCGCGGTCTCCGGCGCGACGAGCTACAAGGTGTACCGGGACGGTGCGCTCGCCGCGACCGTCAGCGGCACCTCCACCACGGTCACCGGCCTCGCCGCCGACACCGCGTACTCCTTCCAGGTCGCGGCCGCCAACGCGGCGGGCGAGTCCGCCAAGTCGGCCGCCGTGAGCGCCCGTACGGCCAAGACCGGCGGAGGCGGCGGCGACAACCCGGCCGTCCCGAAGCACGCGGTCACCGGCTACTGGCAGAACTTCGACAACGGCGCCGCCAAGCAGAAGCTGCGGGACGTCCAGGCCGCGTACGACATCATCGCGGTCTCCTTCGCGGACTCGACGACCACGCCCGGCCAGATCACCTTCAACCTCGACCCGGCCGTCGGCTACACCTCGGTGGCCGACTTCAAGGCCGACGTCGCGGCCAAGAAGGCGGCCGGCAAGTCGGTGATCATCTCGGTCGGCGGCGAGAAGGGCAACGTCACGATCAACAGCGACGCGAGCGCCACCGCCTTCGCGAACAGCGCCTACGCGCTGTTCCAGGAGTACGGCTTCAACGGGATCGACATCGACCTCGAGCACGGCATCAACTCCACCTACCTGACGAAGGCGCTGCGCCAGCTGTCCGCCCTGGCGGGCCCGAAGATGGTCCTGACGATGGCCCCGCAGACCATCGACATGCAGTCCACGGGCACCGAGTACTTCAAGACCGCGCTCGCCGTGAAGGACATCCTCACGGTGGTCAACACCCAGTACTACAACAGCGGTTCGATGCTCGGCTGCGACGGCAAGGTCTACAGCCAGGGCTCGGTGGACTTCCTCACCGCGCTCGCCTGCATCCAGATCCAGGGCGGTCTCGACCCGTCCCAGGTCGGCCTGGGCGTCCCCGCCTCCACCCGCGGCGCGGGCAGCGGCTACGTCGCCCCGTCGGTCGTGAACAGCGCGATCGACTGCCTGACCAAGCTGACGGGCTGCGGCACCTTCAAGCCCGCCCAGGCGTGGCCGACCCTCCGGGGCGCCATGACCTGGTCCACCAACTGGGACGCGACGGCCGGCAACGCCTGGTCGAACGCGGTCGGCGCGCACGTCCACGCCCTGCCGTAACCGCGGTCGCGGCCGCACGCGGTCGCGCCCCCGGTCGCACGAACCCCCATCGCGGCGCCGCCGGTCCTCCGGCGGCGCCGTGCCGCGTTCCCGGCCGGCTCCGCGCCGCCCCCGGCCGACGCCGTGCGGAGGACCGGACCGCGCCCCGCCGCGTTTCCGGTCGGCTCCGTACGGAGGACCGGCGGCTCCGCGCGAGGTGCCGGGCCGCGCCCTGCCGCGTTTCCGGGAGCGTCGTCGCCTAGCGTGGCGACGACCATGGCCGAACTCCCTACCTTGACCCGTCCATGACATGGCCTCACCATGTGCCCCGGACACCCGCACCTGTTGTCGCACTCCCCCACACTCCCCACCCAGGAGACACCATGCGACGTCCCCGACGCGGCAGAAGGTCCGCCACCCTCGCGGCCCTCGTGGCGCTCGCCCTCGCGGCGCCCCTCTCCGCCCTCTCCTCACCCGCCGGGGCCGACCCGGCGACCGCCGCCAGGGGCGGCGAGGAGGTGATCCGGCAGTACGAGATCGCCGGGCCCTCCACCCCCGCCGCCCGCTCCGCGCTCACCGCCACCGGCGTCTCGATCGACGAGGTCGACGCCCGCTCGGTCGTGGTCAGCGCCGACGCGCGCGAGCTGGCCCGGCTCGAGGCCCTCGGCTACGAGCCGGTCGCCCTGCCCGGCCCGCCCGACCGGGGCGAGCCCGCCCGCTCGGCCCTCGGCCCGCTCGACTTCCCGTCCGCCGACGCGAAGTACCACAACTACGCCGAGATGACGGCGGAGATCGACCAGCGCCTCGCCGCCTACCCGTCGATCATGAGCAAGCGGGTCATCGGCAAGAGCTACCAGGGCCGCGACATCGTCGCCATCAAGATCAGCGACAACGTGGCCGTGGACGAGAACGAGCCGGAGGTCCTCTTCACCCACCACCAGCACGCCCGCGAGCACCTCACCGTCGAGATGGCGCTGTACCTGCTGCGCGAGCTGGGCGCGGGCTACGGCACCGACCCCCGGGTCACCGCCGCGGTGAACGGCCGCGAGATCTGGATCGTGCCGGACCTCAACCCGGACGGCGGCGAGTACGACATCGCCACCGGCTCCTACCGCAGCTGGCGCAAGAACCGGCAGCCCAACTCCGGTTCCTCGTACGTCGGCACGGACATGAACCGGAACTGGGACTACAAGTGGGGCTGCTGCGGCGGCTCCTCCGGCACCAAGAGCTCCGAGACCTACCGGGGCGCCGCCCCCGAGTCCGCGCCCGAGGTGAAGGTCGTCGCCGACTTCGTCCGCTCCCGCGTCGTGGGCGGCACCCAGCAGATCAAGGCCGGCGTCGACTTCCACACGTACAGCGAGCTGGTGCTGTGGCCGTTCGGCTGGACCTACGCGGACACCGCCCCCGGCATGACCCAGGACGACCGCGACGCCTTCGCCGCGGTCGGCCGGAGCATGGCGGCGAGCAACGGCTACACCGCCGAGCAGTCGAGCGACCTCTACATCACCGACGGGTCGATCGACGACTACCTCTGGGGCGCGCACAAGATCTTCGGGTACACCTTCGAGATGTACCCGGCCTCGTCCGGGGGCGGCGGCTTCTACCCGCCGGACGAGGTCATCGAGCGCGAGACGAGCCGCAACCGCGACGCCGTCCTCCGGCTCCTGGAGAACGCGGACTGCATGTACCGCTCCATCGGCAAGCAGGCGCAGTACTGCTGACGCCCCGCCGGCCGGGGCCCCGACGGCCCCGGCGGCGGACCGTCAGGACGCCTCGTCGTCGAAGTAGGCGTCGAGGACCGCGTCCAGCTCCGCCTCCCAGGCCGCGATGCGACCCCTGTCCGGCGCGATCAGCTCGATCGGGTACCAGCGCCGGTCGGGGGTGTGCACGACGACGGTGAAGCGCTTGCCGAAGCGGCCCTTCGCGCTCTCGACGGCGGCGAGTTCGTCCCAGCGGAACTCGCACGCCTCCTCGTCGTAGCTCAGCCGGACGCCCGCGGCGTCGGCCACGATCCGCCCCCGCCGGTCGGCGGCCTCGAAGACGGGGCCGTCGGCCGGCGTCGCACCAGCCCCGCCCTCGTCCCCGTCCTCGGACACGTCCGAGGCCTCGGCGTCGGCGTCGGCGTCGGAGCCGACGGGCTCCGTCGCCTCGTCAGAGGCCTCGTCCGGCACGTCGTCCCGGACGGCGTCCCGGGGCGGGTCCGTCACTCCCGTGAGCCCGGGGACGAACCCCGGGTCGGCCGAAGCGGCGCGCAGGGGCTGCATGATGGGTCCGTTGCTCTGCTCCACGGCGGCAGTATGGCCGACGCGGCTGTGAAGGGACCCCCCGGGGTTCAGTCCAGGACGGCGAGCGCGTCGATCTCGATGAGCAGGCCCTTGGGCAGGCCGACGTAGACGGTGGTGCGGGCAGCCGGCGGGGCCTTGAGCTCCTGCTCCTCGAAGTACTGGTTGTAGAGCGCGTTCATCTCGGCGAAATGGTCGACGTCCGTGAGGTAGACGCGCATCATCATCACGTCGTCCCAGCCCGCGCCGCCCTCCTCGAGGATCGCCTTGACGTTGGCGAAGGTCTGGAGGGTCTGCTCGCGCAGGGTCGGGCCGGCCGGCGTGGGCGGCTGTCCCTCGACGGCCGGGAGGAAGCCGACCTGGCCGGCGACCTGGAGGATGTTCCCCTTGCGCACGCCGTGCGAGAACTTCGCGGGCGGGGCCGTGTGGGTGGCGGGGGTGATCGCGGTCTTCTCACTCATCTGCGGGTACCTCTGTTTCCTTCGGTGGGGTGGTGCCGGAGTAGTCGTGGCTGATCGCCTCCGCCGTGCGCCGCACCTGCGGCAGCAGGGCGAGCAGTTCCTCGGCGGTGACGACCACGTTGGGCGCCGAGACCGACAGGGCGGCGACGACCCGGCCGTCGGCGCCGCGGACGGGGGCGGCGACGCAGTTGATGGACTCCTCGTGGCCGCCGAGGTCGGTGGCCCAGCCCTGCTCGCGCACGGTGGCCAGCTCCTGGAGGAAGGCGGCGGCGTCGGGCGTCGAACGGGGCGTGTAGCGGGGGTAGTCGAGCTTCAGGGCGAGGGCGCGCCGCTCGGGTTCGGGCAGGTCGGCGAGGAGGAGCTTGGCGACGGCGGCGACGGTGATGGCGACGGGCTTGCCGATGCGCGAGTACATCCGCACGGGGTAGCGGCTCTCGACCTTGTCGATGTACAGCACCTCGCCGTCCTCGTGGACGGCGAGGTGGACGGTGTGGCCGGTGCGCTCGTTGAGGGCGGCGAGGTGCGGGTGGGCGATCTCGCGGACGTCGAGGTTCTCGACGGCCTCCTGCGCGAGGGCGAAGAGGCGGGCGCCGAGGCGGTAGCGCTGGTCCTGCTGCCGGTAGACGAGGCCGTGCTCGTGGAGGGTGCGCAGCAGCCGCAGGGCGGTGGACTTGTGCACGCCGAGCCGGTCGGCGACCTGGCCCAGGTCGGCGGGGCCCTGTGCGAGCAGCGGCAGGATGCTGAGCGCGCGGTCGACGGTCTGGCTCATCGGGTACGTACCTCCTCGTCGGCCGCCGGGTCGGTGCCGGCCGCCGTGTCGGCCGCCGTCCAGCCGGGGCCGAGGTGCAGTCTCCCCCAGGCGTCGGCGTCGAGCCCGGCGAGGCGGTCGGCGAGGGCGCGCCGGGGCGGGGCGGCGAGGTCGCCGGGGACGGTGAGGGCGGCGGCGGCCGCGAGGTGGCCGTGCCGGAGCCGGGCGGTCATGGGGAGGCCCCGGAGGGTGGCGGAGAGGAAGCCGGCGGCGAAGGCGTCGCCGGCGCCGACGGCCGCGACGACGTCCACCCGGGGCGCGGGGGCGACGGTGACGGTGTCCGTGCCCCGGTGCCGCTCGAAGGCGGTGACCGGTCCTTCGCCGCCCTTGACGAGCAGGACGGCGGGCTCGGGGAGCAGCGCGCGGACGGCGCGGGGGCCGGCGGCGCCCCAGAGGCGTTCGGCCTCGTCGGCGCCGACGAAGACGAGGTCGGCCCGGTTCGCGAGGCCGAGGAGCACCCGGGGGGCGTCGCCTTCGGGCCAGAGCGCGGGCCGGTGGTTGACGTCGAAGGAGAGGAGGGGGCGGCCGGGGCGGGGCCGGGTCAGCTCGTCCAGGAGGGCCCGGCAGCCCGGCGAGAGGGCGGCGGTGATGCCGGTGAGGTGGAGGACGCGGGCGTCGGCGACGGCGGCGTACGGGACGGTCGCCGGGGACATCGCGGAGGCGGCGGAGCCGGCCCGGTAGTAGACGACCTCGTGGGCGTCGGTGGCGCGGTCGGCGTCGGTGCGGAAGTAGACGCCGGTGGGGCGGTGCGGGTCGCGGCGGACCGCGCCGGTGTCGACTCCGTACGCTGCGATCGTGTCGAGCAGGTGGTCGCCGAAGCCGTCGGTGCCGACGCGGCCGACCCAGCGGGTGCGGTGTCCGGCGGCGGCGAGGGCGCAGGCGACGTTGGACTCGGCGCCGCCGACGGCGCGGGTGAAGGCGGGGACGTCGGCGAGGCGGCCCGGCCGGGAGGGCAGGAAGGTCACCATGGACTCGCCGACGCAGACGACCTCGGGGGCTCCGGCCATGCTCACGGTCACGCTCCTGCGGTCCTCGGGCGCCGGGGTCCATTGACCCGGCCTCGGCCCGGATGTTAGACAGCGGTGAGCGATATACGCAATGGACGTTGCACACAATGCAACGGCCGGAGGAGGGATCCATGCCGACCGACCTGTCGGACGAGCGCGTCGACCACCGGTTCAAGGGCCTGCCGCCGGACGCCGAGGGGCTGACCGTCGGCGAGCTGGCCGCCCAGCGCCGCTCCCTCTTCACCGGCGGCTTCACCACCCCGGTCCTCGCCCTCTCCGCCGAGTCCGTCGAGCACAACCTGCGCGCCCTGGAGGAGTACGCGGAGCGGCACGGCCTGGCCTTCGCGCCGCACGGCAAGACCTCGATGGCGCCGGTCCTCTTCCGCCGCCAGATCGAGCACGGCGCCTGGGGCATCACGGCCGCCGTCCCCCACCAGGTCCGGGTCTACCGCGCGCACGGAGTCGACCGGATCTTCCTCGCCAACGAGGTCGTCGACCCGGTGGCGCTGCGCTGGCTCTCCGCCGAGCTGGACGCGCACCCGGACTTCCGCCTGGTCTGCTACGCCGACTCGGTGCGCGGGGTCGAGCTGATGGACGAGGCGCTGCGCGCGGCCGGGGCCCGGCGTCCGCTGGACGTCGTGGTGGAGCTGGGCGCGGGCGAAGGGGCCCGCACCGGCGCCCGTACCGAGGCGGAGTGCACGGCCGTCGCCGACGCGATCGCCGCGACCGGCACCCTGCGGCTCGTCGGCGTCGCCGGCTACGAGGCCGAGGTGCCGGGCGCCGACGGGGAGTCGGTCCGCGCCTGGCTGCGCCGGCTGACGGGGCTCGCCACCGCCTTCGACGGGGACGGCCGCTTCGACCCGTCGGTGGGCGAGATCGTGGTGAGCGCGGGCGGCAGCGCCTGGTTCGACGCCGTCGCCGACGTCTTCGCGGAGATCCCCGGCCTCTCCCTGCCGGTCCTGAAGCTGCTGCGCTCCGGCGCGTACGTGTCGCACGACGACGGCCAGTACCGCGAGAAGACCCCCTTCAACCGGGTCCCCGAGGAGGGGGCCCTCCAGCCGGCGTTCCGCCTCTGGTCGCAGGTGGTGTCCCGGCCGTCCGCCGGGCAGGCCTTCACCAACGCGGGCAAGCGGGACGCCGCGTACGACCTCCACCTGCCGGAGGCGCAGGTGGTGCGCTCCGCCCGGACCGGCGAGGTCCGGGCGGCCGCCGGGGTGACCGTCACGGCCCTGTCCGACCAGCACGCGTGGCTGCGCACCGAGGACGGCGCGGAGGTCGAGGTCGGCGACTGGGTCGGGATGGGCCTGTCGCACCCGTGCACCTCCTTCGACAAGTGGCAGCTGATCCCGCTGGTCGAGGCGGACGGCACGGTCGTCGACTACGTCCGCACCTTCTTCTGAGCGGGGGCCCGGGATGATGGATCTCGTCTTCCGCGACGCCGAGGTCGTCGACGGCTCCGGCGGCCCCTCCTACCGCGCCGACGTGGCGGTGGAGCGGGGCAGGATCGTGTCGGTGGTGCAGGAGGCGGCGGCGGCCGGCTGCCAGCGGCCGACGGCCCGCAAGACCGTCGACGCGGAGGGCCTGGTCCTCTCCCCCGGCTTCGTCGACATGCACGCCCACAGCGACCTGGCGCTGCTGCGCGACCCGGACCACTCGGCCAAGGCCGCGCAGGGCGTGACGCTGGAGGTGCTGGGCCAGGACGGCCTGTCGTACGCCCCGGTGGACGACCGCACCCGCGAGGAGGTGCGGCGGGCGATCGCCGGCTGGAACGGCGGTGGCCCCGGGGACACGACCGTGGACCTCGACTGGCGGACGGTCGGCGAGTACCTGGACCGGCTCGACACCGCGCACGGCGGCGAGGGCATCGCGGTGAACGCCGCCTACCTCGTCCCGCAGGGCACGGTCCGGATGTACGCGATGGGCTGGGCGGACCGCCCGGCGACCCCGGCCGAGCTGGACCGGATGCGCCGGCTGGTCGCCGAGGGCCTGGAGCAGGGCGCGGTCGGCATGTCCTCCGGCCTCACCTACACCCCCGGCATGTACGCCCCCGACGCCGAGCTGACCGAGCTGTGCCGGGTGGTGGCGGAGTACGGCGGCTACTACTGCCCCCACCACCGGAGCTACGGCGCGGGGGCGCTGCGCGCGTACGAGGAGATGATCGCGCTCACCCGGGAGGCGGGCTGCGCGCTGCACCTGGCCCACGCCACCCTGAACTTCGGGGAGAACGAGGGCCGGGCCCCGGAGCTGCTGGCCCTGCTGGACCGGGCCCTGGAGGCGGGCGCCGACCTCAGCCTCGACACGTACCCCTACACCCCCGGCTGCACCACCCTCCTCGCCCTGCTCCCGTCGTGGGCGCAGGAGGGCGGGCCGGAGGCGGTCCTCGGCCGCCTCGCGGACGGTCCGACGGCGGACCGGATCCGCCACGACCTGGAGGTGACCGGCTCGGACGGCTGTCACGGGGTGCCGGTCGACTGGTCGACGGTCGAGGTCTCGGGCGTGACGGAGGCCGCCCTGGCGGACCGGGTGGGGCGGCGGCTCGGCGGCTGGGAGGAGGCCCGGGCGCTGCTCCTGGCCGACCGGCTCGGCTCGACGATCCTCCAGCACGTCGGCCACGAGGAGAACGTGCGGGCGATCATGCGCCACCGCGTCCACACCGGCGGCTCGGACGGCATCCTGCAGGGCGCCAAGCCGCACCCGCGCGCCTACGGCACCTTCCCCGAGTACCTCGGCCGCTACGTCCGCGAGGAGGGCGTCCTCTCCCTGGAGGAGTGCGTCGCCCATCTGACCTCCCGGCCGGCGGCCCGCCTGCGGCTGCCCGACCGGGGCCTGGTGAAGGAGGGGTACGTGGCCGACCTGGTGCTCTTCGACCCGGCGACGGTCGCGGCGGGGGCCACGTACGACGCCCCGCGCACCCTCCCCACCGGCATCCCGCACGTCCTGGTGGACGGCCGCTTCGTCATCGAGGACGGCCGCCGCACGGACGTCCTCGCGGGCCGCGCGATCCGCCGGACGCCGGTCTAGGCGGCCCGGACGCCGTCGGCGGGAGCGGGTGCGGTCCCGGCGGGGGCGGGCGCCGGCGGCCAGGGGTCCCGGCGGAGCCACAGGACGCCGAGGGCCAGGACGAGGCCGGCGGCGACGAAGCCGTACCAGGGGGTGTGGCCGGCGGGCTGGGTCTCGTAGACGAGGGCCGCCGAGAGCACGGCGAGCACCTGCCCGGCGCGGCTGTGCCAGGCGACGGCCGCGACGGCGACGGTGCCCCACAGCAGGTACCAGGGCTGCACCATCGGGGAGAGCGCGACCAGGGCGAGCAGGCCGTAGCCGAGGCCGAGGACGGGGTCGATCCGGCCCCGGTACGCGCGCCACGCGAGGAGGCAGACGATCACGGCGGCGGCGAGCAGTCCCAGCTTCTGCACGACGGCCTTGACCGGCTCGGGGTCGTCCGCGACGAGCGTGCCGAGCGCGAGGCCGAGGTCGCTGGTGAGCGACAGCGGGGTGTGGATGGCTCCGGCGACGGACTGGGTCCCCAGCCAGCCGAAGCCGGTCCCGGAGAGCAGGCTCGCCCCGGCCGCGACCGCCCCGGCGACGGCCGGGGGGAGGAGCAGGCCCTTGAGGAGCCCGCCGCGCCGGGCGACGACCACCGCGACGAAGAGCAGCGCGACGGCCGCCGGCGACTTCACCATCACGGCGCAGCCGACGAGCGCGCTGCCGAGGACCCACCGGCCGCGCACGGCGAGCAGCACGCCCGCGAGCATGAGCCCGGCCATCAGGCCGTCGTTGTGCGTGCCGCCGACGACGTGGACCAGCAGCAGCGGGTTGAGCACGGCGAGCCACAGGGCTCCGTCGCCCTTCCCGAAGCCGCGCACGGCCCACACGAGGAGGGCGAGCGAGCCGAGCGCGACCAGCCGCAGCAGCAGGACGGCCGGGACGACGGACCCGCCGGTCAGCCTCACCACCGCCTCGGCGAGGAGCAGGAAGACGGGCCCGTACGGCGCCGGGGTGTCGGTCCAGTTCCCGCCGACGCTCGCCGCCGCGTCCGCCCCCAGTTCGCCGGGGCCGAGCACGGAGGGCCCGGCGCCGTAGACGTCGTGCCCCTCCAGGACCATCGCGCCCTGCGCGACGTAGCTGTACACGTCGGCGCTGTGCAGCGGCGGCGCGAGCAGCAGCGGCGCGCACCACGCGGCGAGCGTTCCGAGCGCGCTCCCGGCGGCGCCGCGCGCCAGCAGCACGCCGTAGCGCCACCAGACGGCGACGAGCAGCGTCAGCCCGGCCGCCGCGACGACGGCCCCGGCGGTCTCGGCACCGCTCCCGCGCGGCGCCCACAGCCCGCCCCCGCCGACGACCGGCAGGGCCCCGGCCGCGTATCCCCCGGCGGCGACGGCGAGCGCTCCGCCCGCCCCCAGCCACCGGCATCCGGAAGCACTCACAACCCACATGACCAGCCAACCTACCCCGGTGGCCGGCGCGGCCCCGGGGCGCCCGGTCTCAGCGCGGTCCCTTCCCGTTGCCGCGTCCCCGGCCCGGCTTGCCGGAGGCGGCGGTGCCGCCGGAGGCGGTGGGCGCGGCGGCGGTCGCGGCCTCCGTGGAGGGGGCGGCCGCGGCGGAGGGCTCCGACGGGGCCGCCGTGGGCGCGGCGTACGCGGTCGGGCGGGGCTTCGCCGGGCCGGTGGCCGTCGGGCGGCTCGCGTCGCGGCTCGGCTCCGGGGCCGGGTCCGTATCGCTCCGCTCCGGGTCCGCCTGGATCAGCGCGGGCAGGCCGCCGCCGTCCGCGTCCCGTTCGGCGGGCCGCTTCGTCCCTCCGCCGCCGGTCAGCGCCACCGCGCCGAGGCCGAGCACCGCCGCCCCGCCGACGGCGAGCAGCCACGCCCCGCGCCCCCGCCGGGCGGAGGCGTGCCGACGGCGTCCGCGCGCCGGTCTGTCAGGGTCCTCGAAGCTCATGGCCCCGCATTGTAGGGATCACGACAGGTCCGCACTCCGGGCGGACCCTGCCCCTCCGGCGGCGCGCCCGGCCGCCCGACGTGTCCGAGAACACGACGCATCGCACCCCCGCCCGCCGTAAGCTCTCGTCATGCAGGTGATCCAGTCCACGAAGCTCGCCAACGTCTGTTACGAAATCCGGGGCCCGGTGCTCGAAGAGGCGATGCGGCTCGAAGCCGCGGGTCATCGCATCCTCAAGCTCAACACCGGCAATCCGGCCGCCTTCGGCTTCGAGTGCCCGCCCGCGATCCTGGAGGACGTCCTCCGGAACCTCTCCGAGGCGCACGGCTACGGTGACGCGAAGGGCCTGCTGTCCGCCCGCCGCGCGGTGATGAGCCACTACGAGACCAAGGGCATCCACCTGTCCGTCGAGGACGTCTACCTCGGCAACGGCGTCTCGGAGCTGATCCAGATGTCGATGCAGGCGCTGCTGGACGACGGCGACGAGGTCCTCGTCCCGGCCCCCGACTACCCGCTGTGGACGGCGTCGGTCTCCCTCGCGGGCGGCACCGCGGTGCACTACCGCTGCGACGAGCAGTCGGACTGGATGCCGGACCTGGCCGACATCGAGCGGAAGATCACCGACCGCACCAAGGCGATCGTGATCATCAACCCGAACAACCCGACCGGCGCCGTCTACGACGACGAGATGCTGCGCGCGCTGACCGACATCGCGCGCCGGCACGACCTGGTGGTCTGCTCGGACGAGATCTACGACAAGATCCTCTACGACGGCGCCACGCACACCCCGACCGCGGCGATCGCCCCGGACCTGCTGTGCCTCACCTTCAACGGGATGAGCAAGAACTACCGGGTGGCGGGTTTCCGCTCCGGCTGGCTCGCGGTCTGCGGTCCGAAGCACCACGCCTCCTCGTACATCGAGGGCCTGACGATCCTCGCGAACATGCGGCTGTGCGCCAACATGCCGGCCCAGCACGCGGTGGCCGCCGCGCTCCAGGGGAGGCAGTCGATCGAGGAGCTGGTGCTGCCGGGCGGCCGGCTGCTCGAACAGCGGAACACCGCGTACGAGCTGCTGACCTCGATCCCGGGCGTGACGTGCGTGAAGCCGAAGGGCGCGCTGTACCTGTTCCCGCGCCTCGACCCGAACGTCTACAAGGTCAAGGACGACCGGCAGATGGTCCTGGACCTGCTGCGGGCCGAGAAGATCATGGTGGTGCACGGGACGGGCTTCAACTGGCACGAGCCGGACCACTTCCGGATCGTGACGCTGCCGTCGGTCGCGGACCTCACGGACGCGGTGACCCGGATCGGCCGCTTCCTGGACGGTTACGGCCAGCCGTGAGGGCCCGCGCCGGGTCTTGACCCGGCCTTGAACCGGACCCAGCTCAACTTTAGACCGAATCCAAGCTAGGATGGCCTTCGAGCAGTCAGGAGGCCGTCCCCATGTACGAACCGATCCGCACCAAGTCGGTCCACACGACGGGCGGCGACCCCGCCGGGTATCCGCACCGCTCCCGCGAGGAGGAGCTGGACATCCAGCTCGCCGGCCACCTCGCCGCCCTGCTCGCCGTGACCGACGAGCTCGGCGACACCGAGGGCGGCGAGCGGATCGCCCGCCAGGTGGCCCGCCTCCGCGGCGCCCCGCCCGCCCGGCACGCCGCCCTGTCCGGGGCCTCCCCCGAGGCCCTCCACCGCAAGGCGCACGCCCTGGCCGGCCGGGCCCTGCTCGTCGCCGCCTCGCGCGCGGACACCTCCGCCGCGATCCTCGCCGCCGAGCGCATGGACGCCCACACCGCGGCCCTGGCCGGGGACCCCCTGGTCGCCGCCCCCTAGACGGCCCCGGGCCGCGCGGCACGAACCGCGCGGCCCGGGCGCCCTCCACCTCCCGGCCGGCCGAACCGGGCACCCTACGCCTCCCGCCCGGACCGGGCGCCCTCCGCCTCCCGCCCGGACCGGGCGCCCTCCGCCTCCCGCCCGGACCGGGCGCCCTCCGCCTCCCGCCCGGGACCCGCCCCCCGGACCGGCGCCGGGAGCGTTCCGGCGGGCCGTCCTCCGGTTCCCTACCGGGATCGCCCCTTCACCTCCCGTCCACCCGGCTCCCCCTGGAATGTGGGTTTCCGCGAGCACTCTGCCCGCGTGAGACGCATTCTGGGAATCGTCCTGGCCGTCCTGCTCCTCGGCGGCGTGGCCGCCGTCCTCGTGACGGGCGGCGACAAGGACAAGGGCACGGCAACGAAGACCGTGCGAGGAGTCATCGGCTCGGAGAAGAGCGAGTTCTTCACCGATCCGGACGTGGTGAAGGCCCTCCAGGCCAAGGGCCTCACCGTGGAGACCGAGACCTCGGGGTCCTGGGACATGGAGCGACTCCCCCTGGAGGGGTACGACTTCGCCTTCCCGTCCTCGAAGGGCCCGGCCGACGAGCTGCGCGCCAAGGCCGCCTCCGCGCCGCTGCGCCCCTTCTACTCGCCGCTGGTGGTGGTCGCGCACAGCAACGCCGCCCGGGTCCTCGCCGGCAACGGCCTGGCGACCCTCGGCGCCCGCGGCACCAGCGGCATCCTCAGGATGGACGCCTACCTGGCCGCCGTCCGCGCCGACCGGTCCTGGCAGCAGCTCAAGGGCGCCGCGAACCACGCCGAGCTGAGCGGGACGCTCTTCATCACCTCCACCGACCCGGTGGCCTCCAACTCCGGCGCGCTCTACCTCGCCGCCGCGAGCTACGTCGCCGACGGCGGCCGGGTCGCCGACGGCAAGGAGGCCGTCACCCGCACCGCACCGCTGCTGCGCAAGCTGACCCGGGTGCAGGGCGCCCAGCAGACCGGCTCCGACGCCCCCTTCCGGGACTTCGTGAGCGGCGTCGGCAACCCGCTGGTCCTCGTCTACGAGTCCCAGGTGGCGTCCCAGCTCCTCGCCGGCCGGCCGATGGGCGACCTCGTCGTGCTCTACCCGGACACCACGGTCAACAGCGATCACACGCTCGTCCCCCTCACCGAGGGCGGCAAGGAGCTGGGCCGGCTGCTCTCCGAGGACCCGGAGCTGCGCCGTCTCGCCGTCCGGCACGGCTTCCGGCCGCAGGGCGCCGCGCCCGAGTTCACCGAGGCCACCCACGCGTACGGCGAATACCTCAACCAGACACTGACCGGAGTCCGCCAGGCGCCCGTGCCCACCGGCGCGGTGCTGCGCGACATGGCGCGGCGGGCCCGTGACCAGGGGGGCACCGCATGACCGAGCACACCGACCCGCGCGCCGCCGGACGGCCCCGGAACCCGTACGCGGGCGCGCCGGAGTCCACCTTCGTCCTGACCCCGCCCGAGCACGACGCCCCGCTCGTCCTCACCCCGCCCGCCCCCGCCCCGGCGGTCCGCGCCGAGCAGGCCTCCGGCCTGGTGCCGCTGGACGCGTCGGTGCGGGCGGAGATGTCCCGCCGGGCCGAGGAGTACGTCGGCTCGCTCTCCGGACTCGACCCGCGCTCCCCCGAGTTCGCGGGCCGCATCGGCGAGATCGCGGCGCTCGGCTCCGGCGAGATGCGGGCCGCCGCCCAGCAGTCGAACCGCATGCTGGACCGCACGGTCCGCTCCCTCGGCCGGGGCGGCGGCGACGCCTCCGCCCGCGTCGGCTCCTCGCTCGTCGAACTCCGGCGCACGGTCGAGGACCTGGACCCGCAAGCCGCCCCCGGCAAGGGCTTCAAGGGGCTCCTCTCCAAGCTGCCCGGCGGCAACAGGTTCCGCGACCACGTCGCCAGGTACGCCTCCTCGCAGGCCACCCTGAACCGGATCGTCGGCGCGCTCCGCAGCGGGCAGGACGAACTGCGGCGCGACAACGCCGCGTTGCAGACCGAGCGGGCCCGGCTGTGGGAGACCATGGGCAAGCTCCAGGAGTTCGCCGTCCTCACCGAGGCCCTCGACGCGGCCGTGGAGCAGCGCATCGCGGGCACCGCGGACCCGGCCGAGGCGGACGCGCTCCGCGCCGACGTCCTCTTCCCGGTCCGCCAGAAGCACCAGGACCTGCTCACCCAGCTCGCCGTCTGCGCCCAGGGATACCTGGCGATGGACGTGGTGCGGCGGAACAACGACGAGCTGGTCAAGGGCGTCGACCGGGCCGCGACGACGACCCTGTCGGCGCTGCGGATCGCGGTCGTGCTGGCCTCCGCCCTGGAGAACCAGCGCAAGGTGACCGAGCAGGTCAACGTGCTCCGTTCGACCACCGAGGACCTGATCCGGGGCAACGCCGAGATGCTGTCCACCCAGGCCGGCGAGATCCAGCGGATCGCCGCCGACCCCGCGGTCGGCGCCGAGACCCTGCGCACGGCCTTCCAGCAGATCTACCGCACCCTCGACGCCATCGACACGTACAAGGTCCAGGCGACCGAGGCGATGGCGGCGACCGTCTCCTCCCTCACGGGCGAACTCCGGGAAGCGAGCGCCCACCTGGACCGCAGCCGCCGCACGAGCGCACTGGAAGGCGGACCTTCCGCATGAGACCCCTCCCCCTCCCCCGCCTCCTGGCGGGCCTCGCCCTCACCTTGCTCCTCACCGCCACCGCGGGCTCCTGCGGCACGATCGACAACTCGGCCGGCGGCACCGGCGAACAGCGCGACAAGGCCGACTCCAGGCCCGCCGAGCCCGGCACCCTCCGCGTCCTGGCCTCCTCCGAACTCGCCGACATGGCGCCGGTCCTGGAGGAGGCCCGGCAGGCCACCGGCGTCACCGTCCGCACCACCTACGCGGGCACCCTCGACGCCGTCGAACGGATCGCCTCGGGCCGGGCCGAGAAGGAGTACGACGCCGTCTGGCTCTCCTCCAACGACTACCTGCGGCTGCGCCCCGACACCGCCGGCCGGATCACCAACGAGACCCCGGTGATGACCTCGCCGGTGGCGCTCGGCGTCCGCCCCGAGGCCGTCGCCCGGCTCGGCTGGGACCCGGAGAAGGTCACCTGGTCGCAGCTGCACCGGGCGGTCGCCGCGGGGAGGCTGACGTACGGCATGACCGACCCGAAGCGCTCCAACTCCGGCTTCTCCGCGCTGGTCTCGGTCGCCTCGGGCCTCTCCGGCGCCCAGTCCGCGCTCAGCGACCGGGACGTGGCGAAGGCGACGCCGAAGCTCCGCGAGTTCTTCGCCGGCCAGAAGCTCACCTCCGGCTCCTCCGGCTGGCTCGCCACCGCCTACGGCCGCCGCACCGACGTCGACGCCCTGGTCAACTACGAGTCGGTGCTGCTCACCGCGCCCGGCGCGCTCACCGTGATCCGCCCCTCCGACGGCGTCGTCACCGCCGACTACCCGCTCACCCTGCTCACCGCCGCCTCCGCCGACGCCAAGGAGTCCGCCCGGCGGCTCACCGCCTACCTCCGCACCCCCCAGGCGCAGCGCCGGATCACCGAGACCACCCTGCGCCGCCCGGTGGTCGCCGGCGTCGACCCGGCGCCCCGGCTCGACCGGGGCCTGCGGCGCGAGCTGCCCTTCCCCGGCAGCCGTTCCGTCGCCGACGGTTTGCTCGACGCGTACGACAACACGCTCCGCAGGCCCTCCCGCACGGTCTACGTCCTGGACACCTCGGGGTCGATGGGCGGCGAGCGGCTGACCCGGCTGAAGGACGCGATCGCCGAGCTGACCGAGGACTTCCGGGACCGCGAGGAGGTCACCCTGATGCCCTTCGGCACCGCGGTGAAGTCCGGCGAGGTGCGGACGTACACGGTCGACCCGGACGACCCGGCGAAGGCCAGGGAGGCGATCCGCGCCGACGCGGGGCGGCTCACCGCCTCCGGGGGCACGGCGATCTACTCCAGCCTCACCGAGGCCTACCGCAGCCTGGGCGCCTCCTCCCGCGACGCCTTCACCTCGGTCGTGCTCATGACGGACGGCGAGAACACCGACGGCATCGGGGGCTCCGACTTCGACGCCTTCTTCCGGGGCCTGCCCGACGAGCAGCGGCGCACCCCGGTCTTCCCGATCCTCTTCGGCGACTCCGACCGGACCGAGCTGAACCACATCGCGGACCTGACCGGCGGCAGGCTCTTCGAGGCGGAGGGCTCCCTGAAGGGCGCTTTCGAGGAGATCCGTGGCTACCAGTGACCGCGTGCTCCGCTACGCGGAGTCCCGCAAGAACCTGACGGGCTGCCTCTGCGGCCTGGCCGGCCTCGGCATCGGCCTCACCGGCGCGGCCGGCGGGCTGTGGCCGCTGGTGGTCCTCGGACTGTACGGCGCGGGCGCGCTGATCGCCCCGCCGGAGCGGCCGGACGCCCCCGCCTTCCCGAGCGCCGACGAGCAGCTGGAGTCGCTGCGCGCGGACCACGCCACCCTGCGGGAGTACCTCGCGGAGGTGGAGCTGCCGGAGGGCGCCCGGAAGGGACTCGACGAGCTGGACGCGCTCCTCGGGGCACTGCTCGAACCGGGCTGGGTCAGCGACCCGGAGCACCTGCACGTGCTG
Organism: Streptomyces sp. NPDC058758; assembly: GCF_042746075.1. NCBI lineage: Bacteria > Bacillati > Actinomycetota > Actinomycetes > Kitasatosporales > Streptomycetaceae > Streptomyces > Streptomyces sp. NPDC058758. Next base: position 57,765 of record NZ_JBHYPS010000012.1, read on the forward strand.
GCCCGCGCGGTCCGCCAGGACGTCCCGGAGGCGGTCGACGCCTTCGTGCGGACCCGCTGGTGGACGCGGGTGAACCCGGGCTCCGAGCCGCCCGAGCGGCATCTGGAGCGGCAGCTGGCCGCGCTGCGCGAGGAGGCCGGACGGATCGCCTCGGCGCTCCGGGAGGCGGAGGAGCTCCGCCAGCGGGCGCACACCCGCTATCTGGAGGACCGGGGCGACTGAGCCCCGTCCGGGGACGTGCGCCGGCCCCGGAGCCTGAGGGGGCTCCGGGGCCGGGTGCGTCGTGGTGGACCGTCGTGACCCCACTGGTCAGGGCGGTATGTCGGGGCAGCCCACCACGAGTCTCATGCTGCTACGGGATCAGCCCAGTCGCTCGACCAGCGCGCGGTACTCGTCCCACAGCTCCTTCGGGGTGTGCTCGCCGAAGGTCTCCAGGTGCGCGGGGACCAGGGCGGCCTCCTCGCGCCAGACGTCCTTGTCGACGGTGAGCAGGAAGTCCAGGTCCTCGTCGGCCAGGTCGAGGCCGTCGGTGTCCATGGCCTCCCGCGTCGGCAGGACGCCGATCGGGGTCTCGACGCCCTCGGCCTTGCCGTCGAGGCGCTCGACGATCCACTTGAGGACGCGGCTGTTCTCGCCGAAGCCGGGCCAGACGAACTTGCCGGCGTCGTTCTTGCGGAACCAGTTGACGTAGTAGATCTTCGGGAGCTTCGCGGCGTCCGCGGAGGCGCCGACCTTGACCCAGTGGGCCATGTAGTCGCCCATGTTGTAGCCGCAGAACGGCAGCATGGCGAAGGGGTCGCGGCGCAGCTCGCCGACCTTGCCCTCGGCGGCGGCGGTCTTCTCGGAGGCCACGTTGGCGCCGAGGAAGACGCCGTGGTTCCAGTCGAAGGACTCGGTGACCAGCGGGACGGCGGTGGCGCGGCGGCCGCCGAAGAGGATCGCCGAGATCGGCACGCCCTTCGGGTCCTCCCACTCCGGCGCGATGATCGGGCACTGCCCGGCCGGGACGGTGAAGCGGGCGTTCGGGTGGGCGGCGGGCGTCTCGGACGCGGGCGTCCAGTCGTTGCCCTTCCAGTCCGTGAGGTGCGCGGGCGCCGTCTCGGTCATGCCCTCCCACCACACGTCGCCGTCGTCGGTGAGCGCGACGTTGGTGAAGACGGAGTTGCCCCACATGGTCTTCATGGCGTTGGCGTTGGTGTGCTCGCCGGTGCCGGGCGCGACGCCGAAGAAGCCGGCCTCGGGGTTGATGGCGTAGAGGCGGCCGTCCTCGCCGAAGCGCATCCAGGCGATGTCGTCGCCGATGGTCTCCACGGTCCAGCCGGGGATGGTCGGCTCCAGCATGGCGAGGTTGGTCTTGCCGCAGGCCGACGGGAAGGCGGCGGCGACGTACTTGGCCTCGCCCTGCGGCGGGGTCAGCTTGAGGATGAGCATGTGCTCGGCGAGCCAGCCCTCGTCACGGGCCATGACGGAGGCGATGCGCAGGGCGTAGCACTTCTTGCCGAGGAGCGCGTTGCCGCCGTAGCCGGAGCCGTACGACCAGATCTCGCGGGTCTCCGGGAAGTGGGAGATGTACTTGGTGGAGTTGCACGGCCACGGCACGTCCTCCTGGCCCTCCGCGAGGGGGGCGCCGAGGGTGTGGACGGCCTTCACGAAGAAGCCGTCGGTGCCCAGCTCGTCGAGGACGGCCTGTCCCATGCGGGTCATGGTGCGCATGGAGACGGCGACGTAGGCGGAGTCGGTGATCTCGACGCCGATGGCGGAGAGCGGGGAGCCGACGGGGCCCATGCAGAAGGGGACCACGTACATGGTCCGGCCCTTCATCGACCCGCGGAAGATGCCCTCGGAGCCCGCGAAGAGCTCCTTCATCTCCGCCGGGGCCTTCCAGTGGTTGGTCGGGCCCGCGTCCTCCTCCTTCTCGGAGCAGATGAAGGTGCGGTCCTCGACGCGCGCGACGTCGGTGGGGTCGGAGGCGGCGTAGTACGAGTTCGGGCGCTTCACCGGGTCGAGCTTCGTGAACGTGCCCTTGGCGACGAGCTCCTCGCACAGGCGCTCGTACTCGGCCTCGGAGCCGTCGCACCAGACGATGCTGTCCGGCTGGGTGATCTCGGCGATCTCGTTCACCCAGGAGACGAGCTCCTGGTGCTGGGTGGGAAGGGGAGCCGCGTTGTCGCGCGCCACGATTGCTCCTTGTAGAGGGGTGTTTTTCGCTGTATGCCCCGTGGGGGCTGCGACCCGGATGCGTCGTAGCTGCTCATCCGGTGCCGACCGCACTCATTTGATCATCCGATGGAAACGCCCATATGTCCAGGGGGGTGCACACGTGAGCATCGCCACTCATATCCGGGACCTACGGGGCCGTAGGTACGATTCCGTGTCATGACTGCAGCCACGCCGGAAGTGACCCCGGTCGAGCCCGACCCGATCGCCCAGGCCCCGTCGTTCCCGCTGAAGCCACGGCTCAGGGGCTGGCTGCACGCGGGCATGTTCCCCGCCGTGATCGTCGCGGGACTGGCCCTCGTCGCCCTCTCCGACACCCCCCGCGCCCGCATCGCCTGCGGGATCTACGTGCTCACCGCCTGCCTGCTCTTCGGCATCAGCGCGCTGTACCACCGGGGGAACTGGGGCCCGCGCGGCGAGGCCGTCCTGCGCCGCCTCGACCACGCCAACATCTTCCTGATCATCGCGGGCACCTACACCCCGCTCACCCTGCTGCTGCTCCCCGACTCCACCGCGAAGCCGCTCATGTGGGCGGTCTGGGCCGCCGCGCTGGCCGGCATCGCCTTCCGGGTCTTCTGGGTCGGCGCCCCCCGCTGGCTCTACACCCCCTGCTACATCGCCATGGGCTGGGCCGCCGTCTTCTTCCTCCCCGACTTCATGCGGACCGGCGGCATCGCCGTCCTGGTCCTCGTCGTGGTCGGCGGCCTGCTCTACAGCGCCGGCGGCATCATCTACGGCATCAAGCGCCCGAACCCGTCCCCCCGCTGGTTCGGCTTCCACGAGGTCTTCCACTCCCTCACCCTGGCCGCCTTCATCGTCCACTACGTCGGCATCTCCCTGGTCGCCTACCAGGCCTGACCGGGCAGAATGGCCCCATGCCCAGCACGACGAACGGCCTGCGGGAGCGGAAGAAGCAGCGGACCCGCGAGGAGATCCGCAGGGCCGGACGACGGATCGCCGCCGCCCACGGCTGGGAGGCGGCGACCATCGAGCGGATCGCCGCCGAGGCGGAGGTCTCCCCCTCCACCGTCGTCCGCTACTTCCCGGTCCGCGAGGACATCGTCCTCACCGACGAGGACGACGAGCGCCTCGAAGCCCGGCTCCGCGCCCGCCCGGCCGGCGAGGACCCCCTCGAATCCCTCCGCGCGGTCGTCGTCGAGGCCGTCGCCGCGGCCCTGGAGGCCGACCCCGAGGAGATCCGGCTGCGCGCCCGGCTGATGGCCGGCGTCCCCGCCGTCCGCGCCCGGCTCACCGAGACCACCGCGGAGACCGGCCGCCGGCTCGCCCGCGCGCTGGCCGACCGCACCGGACGCGCCCCGGACGACCTGGAGGTCCGGGTCTTCGCCGCCGCCGTCCTCGGTGCCCTGCGCGAGGCCACCCTCTACTGGGCCGAGCGCGGCCTCGCCGAGGACCTCCCGGCGCTGCTGCACCGCACGCTCGACACCCTCAGGGCCGGCCCGGCGCTCCCAGCGCGCCCCTGAGCACCTCGGCCGAGCGCGGATTGTCCGCGCACCCCCACACCCCGTGCGGGCAGTAGTCGGTCACCGTCTGGTAGACGGGCCGGTGGGCGGCGAACCAGTCGAGCATCCCCCGCACGTAGGCGGGGTTGTCCCCGTTCCGGAAGAGCCCCCACTCCGGGTACGAGACGGGCTTGCCGTGCGCCGCGGCGAAGGCCACGTGGTGCGCGAGCCCGTACTCCTCGTCCACCTGCTCCTCGAAGGAGAGCCCCTCGGGCTGGTCGTAGGCGTCCATCCCGATGATGTCGACGACGTCGTCCCCGGGGTAGCACTCCGGCCACGGCACCGCGTCCCGCCCCCGGCTCGGCGTGAAGTCGAAGCGGAAGCGCTGCCCCGCCACCCCGCGCAGCGCCCCGACCGCCTTGCGCCAGTACGCCTTCCAGGCCGTCGGGTCCGGCCCGCAGCGGTGGCCGTACGTGGTGCCGTTCATCTCCCAGCCGAGCACCAGGACCGCGTCCCCGAGCCCGTGCTCCACCAGCCCCTCGCCCAGCGCCTCGAAGTGCCGGTCGAAGGCGCCGGCCGCGCCCCGCCGCAGCCCGTCCCGCACCTCGGCGTCGCTCAGCCCGGCCTCGTTGCGGTCCATCATCGGCACGTTCAGCACGAAGAGCCGGCCCGGCCGCCCGGCCTTCCACCGCGCCCACGGCGCGAAGAGTTCCGGATGCCCCTCGATGTTGGACCAGCGGTCGCCCGGCAGATAGGTGTGGCCGACCGTCAGTTCGCCGCCGCCCAGCCACGACTCGACCCCGGCGATCCGCCGCACCCCCTCCGCGTCGGAACCGGTGAAGAAGCCGGACGGCACCCCGGGCAGCGGGGACGGCTCGGGCGCGGCCCGGGTCCCGGTGTGCCGCTCGCCGGGCGCGAGCCGGCCGGGCAGCCCGGGCACGAGCAGGAGCGCGAGAACGGCCGCGAGCAGCACCAGGAGTGCGGCCCGCGGCCACGGGGGGAGGCGGTTCACGTCAGCCGGTCCAGAACTCCCACCAGCGGGTCAGGATCAGCATCCCGATGATCCCGACGTGCAGGACGGGCGGGGCGAAGGCGAAGTCGCCGAGGAAGCCCCGCACCGCCGCCGGGGCGGGCAGCACCCCGGTCCGCACGTTGTGGGCGGTGACGTACCAGAACATGGTGATCGTCGCGGTCCAGGCGAGGCAGCACCACAGGCACAGCGCGTTGATCTCGTACAGCGACTGCTGCATCAGCCAGGTGCAGAAGCCGACGCCGAAGAGCATCCCGCCGTTCAGCCCGAGCCAGAACCAGCCCCGGTACCGGGCCCCCGCCAGGAGCCCCGCGCCGACGGCGACGACGACGCCGTACGTGACGAGGCCGAGCATCGGGTTGGGGAAGCCGAAGACCGCCGCCTGCTCGCTCTTCATGATGTTCCCGCAGGACACGACCGGGTTCAGGCTGCACCCCGGCTGGAAGCCCGGGTCCTGGAGGAGCTTGAACTTGTCGATCGTGATCACCCACGCGGCCAGGATCCCGGCCGCCCCGGTGACCACCAGGAGCAGGCCGAGCGACCGGCCCGCGCCGACCGTCCCGTCCTCCGGGCGCGCGGCCCGCGCCGCCCGGTCCTCTCCCCGCTGACCTGGCACACCGCCGCGTACGCCGAGCGTCGTCATCGCGCCGCCCCTTCCGTTCAGCCCTGCACGCGCCGGACGGGCAGCAGGACGTGGGCGCACTCCGCGAGCATCTCCTCGTCGGAGACGAAGGCGCGCAGCCGGTCCTCGTCCACGGGCTGCCCGGGCACGCCCTCGGCCCAGGGGCGCACCGAGCAGAGGAAGTAGACCTTGCCGCTCTCGCGGGCGGCGGCCTGCCACTCGGCGGGCACCGGGCACTGCACCTTGAGGAAGGGCAGGGTGAGCACGGCGGTGCCGGCCTCGACGAGCAGCGTGGCGCTGATCCCCGCGTCCTTCTCCAGGTCGAAGAGCCGGTCCCCGACGGAGAGGCCCATGGACTCCAGGGCCGCCCGCATGGCCTGCTGACCGGCGTCCGGCCCGTCGCGGCCGTCGCCGAGCGAATACGCCATCAGGAACGGCGTGCCGGCGGAATCGGCGGTGGCTTCGCTGGACCACGGAATCACCGTGAGCGTGCCCAGCGGAGAGACGCTGCGCGCCTCGGAAAGGACGTGGGGAGTGGTCATGGAAGGGGATGCTAGTGGGGCAACCACCCTTTCCCCGTACCGAATTCACTCATCCGGCCGACATTCGCCCGCTCGAACTCCCGGCCGCAACGAACGCGGGTTTTCATCGTTGTGCCCTGAGGCCCCTTGTCGACACCAGGAGATCGCCGATGCCTTTCCCGCGCCGTGTCGCCCTCCGGTCCCTGTTCGCGCTGGCCGTCACCGCGGCCACCGGCGGTGCCCTCGGCCGGATCGCCGCCCGCTCCCCCGGAGCGGACGCGGACCCGTACGCCTTCGACGAGATGTACGCGGGCCGCCGCATCCGCGGTCTGACCGGTCCGGGAGGCGAGCCGGTGGCCCTGGTGGACGGCCGGCCGCTGCACCTGATGCGGTGCGCCGACGGCGGCTGGGTGACCCCGCTCGACCACTACGAGTCCCGTCCGACCCCGCTCTCCGCCACCCGCGCGGCCGTGGACGCGGCGGGTTCCGCCCCGCTGTCCCGGTACGCGGCGGGCCACGGCCTCCACTCCGACCCGACGGGAGGGAACCCGCGTGGTGTACACGCGTAAGAACCAGCGCGACCTGACGACGGCCGAGCGCCGGCGGTTCGTGGCCGCGGTGCTCGAACTGAAGCGCCGCGGCGGCTACGACGAGTTCGTCCGCATGCACATCGACCACTACACCGCCGACGGCGCGGGCCGGCTGCGGACCGCCCACATGGCGCCGAGCTTCCTGCCCTGGCACCGGAAGTTCCTGCTGGAGTTCGAGCGGGCGCTGCGCCGGATCGACGCGACGGTGACCGTGCCGTACTGGGACTGGACGCGGGACTCCACCCCGGCGTCCTCGATCTGGTCGGAGGACTTCATGGGCGGCAACGGCCGCCGTTCGGACCTCCAGGTGACCACCGGCCCCTTCGCGTACGCAAGGGGGAAGTGGACGGTGAAGCACGCGATGACCGAGATCTCCTATCTGACCAGGGACTTCGGCCGTCCGCGCGATCCGGTGGCGCTGCCGACGGCGGCCCAGCTGGACGAGGTGATGCGGGAGCGGACGTACGACACGGCCCCCTGGAACTCGACCAGCCCGTCGGGTTTCCGCAACCGTCTGGAGGGGTGGGCGCCGGGCTCGGGCAACGAGCGGTTCCGGATCCACAACCGGGTGCACCGCTGGGTGGGCGGCCTGATGCTGGGCGGCGGGTCGGTGAACGACCCGGTGTTCTGGCTGCACCACTCCTTCGTGGACCTGGTGTGGTCGCGGTGGCAGCAGCGCAATCCGGGGGCCGCGTACCTGCCGGCGGAGCCGCCGCCGCTGGGCGACGCCCAGTACCGGAAGGTGGTGGCGCGGCACCAGCCGATGGCGCCGTGGGGCGTGACGCCGGCGGAGATGTTCGACCACAGCGGGATCTACCGGTACGCCTGAGGGCGGGGGCTCCGGACGCCGACGTCCCCCCGGCCCTGGTGGGGCCGGGGGGACGTCCGGGGATCAGCGCCGGGGGGCCGTTCAGCCGCCGTAGCCGCCGTCGCCGTTGTCGTGCGGGGCGTCGATGTTGGCGCAGCTGTTGCCGAAGGCCGGGTTCAGCAGGCCGATCACGTTGACCGTGTTGCCGCAGAGGTTGACCGGGACGTGGACCGGGACCTGGACGACGTTGCCGGAGGCGACGCCGGGCGAGTGGGCGGCGACGGCCTCGGCGCCCGAGTCGGCGACGGCCAGGCCGGCTCCGGTGAGGGCGACGGCACCGGTGCCGGCCAGAACGGCGGCAGCCTTGGCGATGCGAGACATCAGAACTCCTTGAATGGGTCGAGCGACCGCAGGGATCACGGCCGTCACTTCCGTTCAACGCCGCACCGGGAACCGGGTCACGGCCTTTGGGCCGAACGGGAGGGGGGAAATCGGAAAATCCCGCGGCGGCGGGAAAAGGTGGCCCGCGGTCCGGTGGCCGCCCCCCGTCGGATACGACGGGCGACACTCCGGACCGCGGGCCGCGGCCATGCGACAAGCCTTCCGGTGCAACGACGGAAAGCCCGTGCGGTAGCGGGGAAGAATCGTGTCTTCACTCGCGCGGACCGCGCCCGAACGGAATTCCGAAAAGGTGGGGGGGGAGTCAGCCGCGCTGGGGGGCGAGGCCCAGCTGGGAGTCGAGGGCGCCGCTGAGCGTCGGGGAGACGAGGCCGAGCTCCGGCACGTGCAGGGCGGGCACGCCGGCGAGGCCGTTGCCGCGGGGGGCCTCGACGGGGTTGCCGAGGACGGCGCCGGGGGTGGCGGCCGCCATCTCGGAGTGCGGGGTGGCGAAGAGCGCCCGGCCGGGCTCGCTGCCCTCGATCACCTCGGGCAGCGGGGCGTCCACGACGGTCTCGGGCAGGGTGCCGGTGAGCGGGACGCTCGGCAGGGTCACGTCGGGCAGCGCGCCGAGGCCCTTCTGGAACCCGGTGGGGGCGCCGGGCATCGGGACCGGGACGCCGGTCGCGACGGTGGGGGCGTCCATCGGCAGGACCGGCTCCAGGCCCTGGAGGGGGACGATCACCGGAGCCTCGACGGCGGCGGCCGGGGCGGCCATGGCGGCGGAGGCGAGCGCGGTCATGAGGAGGCCCATGCCGGCGTGAGAGCGCAGAGTCATGCCGTGTGAACGAGCCCCTTGGCCGAAACGTCGCGCGGGGTTCCCCCATGTGCAGCAATGCCCGAGGCCCCCACCGGTGAAGGCGGGGGCCTCGGTTGACGTCACGTCAGCGGTGCGCGTACGTCAGTGGCGACGGCTCCGGACGAGGCGGCCGCCCCGGAGCTGGACGACGGTGCCGCCGATGATGAGGGCGGCGCTGACGGCGGCCGCTCCCCACAGGGCGGGGTCGCTGCCCGTGTCGGGGAGTTCGGGCTTGTCGGGCCCGTGCGGCGGGGTGCTGGGCGGGGTGGTGGGCTCACAGCCCGGCTCGGGCTCCTCACCGGGTGCCGGCTCCTCGCACTCGCCCGGGGGCTCGTCCGGATTCGTGGGCGGGGTCCACGGCGGGGACGTGGGCGGAGTGGTCGGCGGAGTCGTGG
>NZ_JBHYPS010000012.1:66741-189030 GCF_042746075.1 Streptomyces sp. NPDC058758
TGGTGGGCGGGGTCGTGGTCGGCGGCGGAGTGGTGGGCTCCTCGCACCCCGGCTCCGGCTCCTCGCCCGGCTCCGGCTCCTCGCACTCGCCCGGGGGCTCGTCCGGATTCGTGGGCGGGGTCCACGGCGGAGAGGTGGGCGGAGTGGTCGGCGGAGTCGTGGTGGGCGGGGTCGTGGTCGGCGGCGGAGTGGTGGGCTCCTCGCACCCCGGCTCCGGCTCCTCGCCCGGCTCCGGCTCCTCGCACTCGCCCGGGGGGTAGGTCGGAGGAGTGGTGGTGGGCGGGGTGGTCGTGGGCGGAGTCGTGGTGGGCGGGGTGGTCGTGGGCGGAGTCGTGGTGGGCGGGGTGGTGGTGGGCGGAGTCGTGGGAGGCTCCGTCGGCGGGTGGGTCGGCGGGTGCGTGGGCGGCTGGGTCGGCGGGTGCGTGGGCTCCTCGCCGTAGCCGCCGTCGGGTTCCTCCGTCGCGTGGGCGCAGAGGTCTCCGACGGCCGACGCCACGTAGCCGCCCAGGTCCATGCCGGCACCGCAGACTTCCGGCGAGAGGGGGGCGTGGGCCTGGCCGTTGCCGGGCCCGGGGGTGTCGCCCGTACCGGGGTGCGCGTTCGCGGCCAGGGCGAAGCCGCCGGTCAGCGACAGCAGACCGGTCGCTGCCGCCGCGGTGAGTACTTTCCTGCTGATGATGGACCGCATACCGCTCTTCCTCGGGAGAAAGGGAGAGACCGGCGAGGATCCCCCCTCGCTCCGTCCGGCCGTGTCCCCCGCGGACGTTCGCGTGGGACGGTCCCGAGAGTAGGGAGCGGCACACCGTGTGGTGTCCAGGCCACACGGCGACCGGTCAGAAAATCATTCGATCAGCCGCCGAGCGGGTTGACCGGGAGGCCGCCGACCAGCGGGAGCCCCTTGCCGGTCTGGTTCAGCTGGGTCGCGGTGTCGGTGACGGACTTGACCGGGGAGCCCTCGGTGGTGCTGCTCAGCACGTCCGACTTCAGCCCGTTGGCGGCGATCGCCTCCAGGCCGCCGTTCAGGCTGGTCGGCGTCAGCGCCTGCTGGGCCATGGCGGGGGCGGCGGCACCCAGGGCCATGAGGGAACCGGCGACGACCGCGGCGACCTTGGTGGGCTTCATGGGGAGAATCCTTCCTCTGCTCTTTCAACTCACGTTCCGCACAGGCTTCTTGGGGAATTCCCGTACGTCGTTCCGTCTTCTGTAACGAGAGGTTCGCTCCCCGGAAACTCCAGGAGGAAGGATTTCTCGACACTGCACCCGATCGAAGGGGACCGGTGCTATTTCCGGATGACCGGGCGCACACGTGCCCGTACCGGCCAGGCGGGGAGGCCGGACCGGTACGGGGCGGGGTGGTGCGGGCGGGTCAGCGGACCGGCAGCGGCGGCTTCACCGGCAGCTCGGGCGCGGCCACCGGCGGCTTCACCGGCGCGTCGACCGGCAGGTCCGGCGCCTCGACCGGCGGGTCGACGGGCAGCGGCGGGGCCTCGACCGGCAGTGCCGGGAGCGCGGGCAGGCCCGCCAGGTCCGGCGCGGGCAGGCCGCTGCCGAGCACGGTGGCGACGGCGAGGTTGACCAGCGAGGTCAGCGTGGCCGTGACCTGAGGGACGACACCGGCGGCGTCCCCGGAGGTGACGGCGGCCAGCAGTCCGGCGACGGCCTTCTCCACGGAGGCGAGGGCGTCGTCCACGAGGTCCTCGGGCGCGGCCTTCCCCGCCTTGGCGGCCGCGGCCCCGGCCGCGACGGGCAGGGTGACCGGCGGCTTCACGGGAAGCCCGGCCGGAGTCTCCACGGCGGGCGGGGCGACCGGAGCCCCCACGGCCGGCGGGGCGACCGGGGCGTCGACGGCCGGCGGCGTCACGGGGGCGTCCACGGCGGGCGGGGCGACCGGCGGCTCCGGGAGGGCCGGGGTCTCCGGCACCGGGGCGGGGGCGGCCTCCTTGGCCCGGTCGACGGCGGCCTGGATCTTGCCCTTCAGGGCCTCGGCGTCGGCGGCGGGGACCTGGCCGCCGTCGGCCCGGAGGGCCGCCGTGACGAGTTCGGTCACGGGGGTGGTCACCCCGCCGACGTCCGCGAGGGCCTTGGTCTGGGCCAGTAGGGCGGCCGCGTCGGGAAGCGGGGCGTGAGCGGCCCGGTCGGCCGCGGGGGACGGGTGGAGCTCGCCGGCGACGGCGGGTCCCGCCGTGCCGAGGGTGAGGGCGGCGGATATCGCCAGGGCGGTGAGGCGGCGTGAAGCCAGGGGACGCATATGTGTTCCTTTTCCTTATGCGTCGGACAACTGCCCTCCCACGGTGCCTGCGGGTATAGCCCTCCGCAACCGCTGCGCTACGGAGCGCCACGTCTCCGTTCGGGTGAATCCGTCCTCCCGGCTGCCCCTCCTGGGGGCGTACGCCGTTGCACCGGACGGCGCACAGGCGTGCGCCCGAACGAGTACCGCCCCAGTGACCACAAGGAAAAAGCCGGTGCGCCCACCCTCGGGGTGGGCGCACCGGCTTCGGAAGGACCGACCCGACGTGCGAGATCAGGCGTTGACGCAGGCGTTGCCGAAGGCCGGGTTCAGCGCGCCGATGACGCTCACGGTGTTGCCGCAGACGTTGACCGGGACGTGGACCGGGACCTGCACGACGTTGCCGGAGCCGACACCGGGGGACTTCACGGCGGCGGCCTCGGCGCCGGCGTCGGCGAAGGCGGCACCGGCGGCACCGGCGACCGCGGCGGCGGCACCCACGGTCAGAACGGCGGCCTTGGCGATACGGGACATGGAGAAGTTCTCCTCGATCGATTTCCAACTCGGACTGCGCGGACTGTTCGGCCCGGCTCCCTCAACAACGCCCCGGATTTTCATCGGTTGCTCTCCCGAACGGGTGACGTTCAACCGATCTTTGGGCCACCCGGGGGTCATTCGAGCGCCGGGCCGAAGAAAGGCGCAACACGCTCAACGAGGAACCGGCCGCGCGGATACGGGAGTTAGCGTTTCCGGGCATCTAATGCTTACTATCGCCCGGCGCCGGGGTTATAACGTTCCCGAGCGTTGCTTCCGGGCCCGCCGCGCGTTCACCCATTTCGTGCGGACGACACCTCCCCCTGCCCCGGTCTTCACGGGTCTTCCCTTCCTTCTCTCATCAAAGCGGAGAACCTGTATGCGGAATTCAGCGGTTCTTGCTGTGCGTCGCAGCGTGTGGTGCGCCCTTTCGTGCGCGGTTCTGTCCGCCGCGCCGCTCGCCGCCGCCGCCGCGCCGCCCGCGCCGGGGGAGGCGGCCCGCGTCCCCTTCGCCGCGCGCTACCAGGCCGAACTCCACGGCGGGATCGTGCGCGCCGCCAACACCGCGGCGAAGGGCGCCCGGGGCACCGAGACGGCCAACGACGGGGCGGCGATCGCCTACGTCGACGTGGACGACGACCCCCGCACGTACAACTCCAGCCGTGCCGAACTGCGCGTGCCGGCCGGGGCCCGGATCGCCTGGGCCCGCCTGTACTGGGGCGGGAACCTGCGGGTGGGCGAGCAGAAGCCGCCGGAGGACAGCGGCCGGGTGCTGGTCGCGGAGCCCGGCGGGCGGTACAAGGCGGTCCTCGCCGACACCCTGGTCGGCCACCGCGCGGGGGACGGCGCCGACGCCTTCCAGGCCTCCGCCGACGTCACCGAGCTGGTCCGGTGGGCCGCGCCGGGGCAGTGGACGGTCGCGCAGGTGAACGTCGCCATGGGCCGCAGCGCGGTGGGCGGCTGGGGCGGCTGGACGCTGGTCGCCGCGTACGAGAAGGACGACGAGCCGCTGCGCCGGCTGAGCGTCTGGGACGGGTTCGAGACGGCCGGCCCGCGCTCCGGCGAGCTGCGCGTCGCACTCGACGGGCACCGTTATCCGAAGGGCGCCGAGGGACGGCTCGGAGTGATCGCCTATGACGGCGACCGGGGAACTCGCGGTGATTACCTGGAGGTGCGGACGAGCCGCGGGAAGTCCACTCCGATCGGCGATTCCGCCAATTCCGTGAACGACGTCCTGAACTCCAGCATCACCGAATTCGGCAAGGCCGGGACCACGCGCTTCCCCGCCGCCGGGAACACCCTGGGGTACGACTCCGACGTCTTCGATCTGCGGGGGGCGCTGCGCAGCGGGGCCGACGGTGTCCATGTCCGGCTCGGCAGCCGTCAGGACACCGTCTGGCTCGGTGCGCTCTTCCTGCAGGCGGACGTACGGCGCTGACGTGCGGGCCCCGATCGAGGCGGACCCCGGGTCCGTCACCGTCCTGCACGCGGTCCAGCCCGGCGACGGCGGCGTCGCCCGGGTCGTCGTGGACCTGGTGCGCGCCCAGCGCGCGGACGGGCTGCGTCCCGTCGTCGCCTGCCCGCCCGGCACGGAACTCGCCGCGGAACTGCGCGCCGGGGGCGCGGAGGTCCGCGACTGGCGGGCCGGCCGCGACCCCGGTCCGGCGCTGTTCCGGGAGACCCGCGACCTGGCCCGGGTGGTGCGCGCCGTCCGGCCCGGGCTCGTCCACGCGCACTCGGCGAAGGCGGGCCTGTGCGCCCGACTCGCGGTGCGCGGGCGGGTCCCGACCGTCTACCAGCCGCACGCCTGGTCCTTCGAGGCCGTGACCGGCACCACCGCCGGGCTCGCCCGCCGCTGGGAGCGGTTCGGCGCCCGCTGGGCCGACCGGATCCTCTGCGTGAGCGAGGCGGAGCGGCGTACCGGCGAGGCGGCCGGGGTCGAGGCGGCCTGGTCGGTGGTGCGCAACGGCGTGGACGTGGCGCGTTTCGCGACCGACGGGCCCGCCGGGAATCCGGCGCCGACCGTGGTGTGCGTGGGCCGGCTCTGCCGGCAGAAGGGCCAGGACGTGCTGCTCGCCGCCTGGCCCGCGGTCCTCGCCGAGGTGCCGGACGCGCGCCTCGTGCTGGTCGGCGACGGGCCGGACGGCGAGCGGCTGCGGGCCGCCGCCGGTCCTTCGGTGCGGTTCACCGGCGCCGTCGGCGACACCGTCCCCTGGTACCGGGCGGCGGACGTCGTCGTGCTGCCGTCCCGCTGGGAGGGCATGGCGCTGGCGCCGCTGGAGGCGATGGCGGCGGGCCGGCCGGTCGTCGTCACCGACGTCGACGGGGCCCGCGAGAGCCTGCCGCCCGGCCACGAAGCCCCGTGCCTGGTCCCCTCCGAGGACCCGGCCGCCCTCGCCGCCGCTCTCGGCCGCCTCCTCGGCCGGCCGGAGCTGCGGCACCGCCTGGGCCGTGAGGCCCACGAGCACGTCCTCAGCAGTTTCGATGTGCGGCGCACCGGCGCGGCCGTCGCGGAGATCTACCGCGAGCTGGCCGGAGTGCGGGGCACCGAGCACAGAGAGCCGATTGCGCAGTGACCACGGAAAGTACGAGCGTTCCCTCCTCACCCGGCCCGTGGCCGGTCGCGGGTCCGGCCTTCGGGCCGGCCTCGCTCGCCCCCCGGCGGCGGCTGCCCGGCCGGCTCGCGCTGCCGCGCCACCGGGCGCACGCACGGCCGGGCCCCCGGGCGGGCGCGCTGCGGGCGGTCGACTGCCTGGCCGTGCTGGCCGGCGGCGCGCTGCTCGCCCCCGTCCACCAGGACCCGCGGCTGCTGCTGCCGGTCGCCGCGCTGCTGCTCGTCCTCGACGGGCGCGGCGGGCTGTACCGGCCGCCGATGCACGTGCGGCTGCTGGACGAGCTGCCCGTGCTGGCCTCCCGGGCCGGGGTGGTGTGGTGCGTGGCGGCGGCCGGGGCCGCGGCCTGGTCGCCGGAGCTGGCGATCGGTCCGCTGCGGCTGTGCGGGGCGTACGCGGCGCACGTCGGGGTCGCGGCCGTGGTGCGGGCGGTGCTGCTCGCGCGCGGGCGGCGGATCGCCCGGGAGCGGCCGCGGTCGGCTCTGGTGGTGGGCCCGCCGGCGGCGGCCCGCCGGTTCGCGGCGGCGGCCCTGCAGCACCCCGAGTACGGGATGCGGCCGGTCGGCGTGGTGGGGCTGCCGGACGGGACGGTCGGTGAGCAGCGGCCGCTGGAGCCGGGGCTGCCGCTGCTGACGACGGCGGAGGAGATCCGCCGGGCGGTCATCCAGAACACGGTCCGCGAGGCGGTGTTCCTCGTCGACGAGCCGGAGCTGGTGACGCTCTTCCAGCACTACGGCTGTACGACCTGGCGGGTCGGCGGGGAGCGGCACGGGGGGCCGATGGGCGAGCACGTGTGGGGGTACGCCCGGCGCCGGCTGGTCCCGGCGACCGAGCGGCGCGGGGCGCGGGCCAAGCGGGCGCTGGACATCGCGCTGGCGGGTCCGGCGCTGGCGCTGGCGCTGCCGGTGCTCGCGCTGTGCGCGCTGGCGGTGCGGATCTCGGACGGGCCCGGCGTGCTGTTCCGGCAGGAGCGGGTGGGCCAGCACGGTCGGCACTTCACGCTGCTGAAGTTCCGCACGCTGCGGCCGTCCGACGAGACGGAGTCGGCGACCCGGTGGAACGTGGCCGGGGACCAGCGGATGAGCGCGGCCGGCGGCTTCCTGCGGAAGTCCTCGCTGGACGAGCTGCCGCAGTTGTGGAACGTGCTCCGCGGTGACATGAGCCTGGTGGGGCCGCGGCCCGAACGTCCTTACTTCGTCGCCCAGTTCAGCAAGATCCACGCGGGGTACGCGGCCCGCCACCGGATGCCGGTCGGGCTGACCGGCCTGGCGCAGGTGCACGGGCTGCGGGGCGACACCTCGATCGAGGACCGCTGCCGCTTCGACAACCACTACATCGACCACTGGTCGCTCTGGCAGGACGTCTGCATCCTGGTCCGCACGGCGGCCGGTCTCGTCCGACCGACGGGGAGCTGAGGATGGCCACGGCCGTGACGACGGCGCCGGTCCTCGCGGGGACGCCGGGCGCCCGGGACTGGGCCCGGCGGGCCGGGGCGCTGTCCCCGGTGCTCGCGGTGATCGCGCTGCTGCTGGTGCCGGGGCCGGACGGGGCGGGGGGCGGGACGGGGGGCACCGGCACGGTCGCCGACGCGGCCTCGGGCCTGCTGGTGCTGGTCTGTCTCGTGCGGGTCCTGCGCGACGGGGCGCGGCCGCTGACCCGGACCGCCGCGGTGGTCCTCGGGCTGCCGGTGTTCGGGGTCTGCCTGGCGGCGGTCACCTCGAACGACCCGGCGTCGAGCCTTCCGGGCGTGGCCCGTTACGTGCAGGTGTTCGTGCTGGTCCCGGCGGCGGTGCTGCTGATGATCCGCGACCGGCGGGACTTCGCGGTGGTGGCGTGGGGGCTGGTGGGGCTGGCGCTGCTCCAGGGCGCGGTGGGCGTCGGGCAGTACCTGACGGGGACGGGGGCGTCGTACCAGGGCGAGGACGTCCGGGCGGTGGGCACCTTCGGGGCGACCGACGTGATGGGCATGGCGACGGTGGTCGCGTACGGGCTGGTGATCGTCACCGGGATCGCGCTCGGTTCGCCGGCCGGCCGGACGCGGACCGTCGCGCTGGTCTGCGTCGGGCTGCTCGTGGTGCCGCTGCTGCTGTCGTTCAGTCGGGGCGCGTGGATCGCGACGGTGCTGGCCTGCGGGATCCAGCTGCTGCTCGGCGGGGTGCGCCGGGCGGCGCGGGTGGTGCTCGCGGTGGGGGCGCTGGCGGTGGTGCTGGTCGGCGGCCTCGGGCTCGGTTCGCAGATGGTGGAGGAGCGGGTCACGAGCATCACGCGGGTGACGGCGGCGCCGGACCAGTCGGTGACGGACCGGTACACGATGTGGGCGGCGGCCGGGCGGATGTGGCGCTCCGAGCCGCTGACCGGGATCGGCCTGAAGGGCTTCCCGCACTACCGGGACTCGCACGCCTCGGTGGCGCTCTCCTCCGGCAGCGACACGGCCGGCGCGGGCGCGGGCTTCCAGCGGCAGCCGCTGCTCTCGCCGCACAACATGTACCTGCTGGTCCTCGCCGAGCAGGGACTGATCGGGCTGCTCGCGCTGGCGGGGAGCTGGCTGGCGCTGCTGGTGGGCGCGCTGCGGCGGAGGCGGGCGGGTGCGGAGTGCGCGCTGGTGGCGAGCGGGCTGCTCGCCTGGCAGCTGATCGACTTCTTCTACGCGGACATCGGCGGCCCGTCGACGGTGCTGATGTCGGTGGTCTTCGGCCTGGCGGCCTGGTGGGCGCTCTCGCCCGGCCCGGAGGCGCCGGCGGGGGTGCGCGGTGCGTGACCCGTGGGCCGGTCCGCCGGATCCCACGGACGCGTACGCCGCGCCGCCGGGGCCCGGCGGTCCCGCCGCCCCGCCGTGTCCCCCGCGCGGCGAGCCCCTGACCGACCCCTGGTCCCCCATGCCTCCGGACGCCACGGACTCCCCGTGCGCCCCGGAGGCCGCCGTGCTGCCGGGGGGCGGTGCGGCGGGGGCGTCCCCGGCGGGTCTCACCGGGGCCCGGCGGATCGCCGTCCACCGTCCGGTGGGCCACACCCCGACGGCCGACGTGTGGGCGCCCGCCCCGGTCGCCACGGTCACGGCGCCGCCCCGGGCGGTCACGGCCGTCTCCGCGCCCCCGCGGACCGGGCGGCGGGCGCACGCCCGGGTCAGGGCGCGGGCGGCGGGCGGCCAGGGGCGCGGGTTCCTCGCCAGGGCGGCGGCGGTGACGGCGGCGCTCACGGCCGTCGGGGCGGTGCTCGGGCTCGTACGGGACCAGATCCTGGCCGGGTACTTCGGCGCCGGTGCGGAGACGGACGCCTTCCTGGTGGCGTGGACGGTGCCGGAGTTCGCGTCGACGCTGCTCATCGAGGACGCGATGGCGCTGATCCTGGTGCCGGCCTTCTCGCGGGCGCTCGCCCGCCGTTCGGGGTCGCTCTCGGGGGATCCCGTACGGGACCTGGTCCGGGGGACGCTGCCCCGGCTCGCCCTGACGGTGGGGGTCGCCGCGGCGGTGCTGGTCGCGGCCGCCCCGGCGGTGGTCTCGCTGCTCGCGCCGGGGCTCTCCGATCCGGGGCTCGCGGTGGACTGCACCCGGCTCACCGCGACCTGTGTGCTCACCTTCGCGCTGGTCGGTTACTGCTCGGCGGCCCTGCGGGCCCACCACGTCTTCCTGCCGCCGGCCGCGATCTACGTGGCGTACAACGTCGGCATCATCGGCACGATGGTGCTCCTGCGCGACCCGTGGGGGGTGCGGTCGGCCGCCGCCGGCGTGGCGGTGGGCGGGGTGTTCATGGTGCTGGTGCAGGCGCCGTCGCTGCTGCGGGCGCTGCGGGCGCGGCCGGTGCCGTCGCGGGAGCCGGAGGCGCCGGCGGCGGCACCGGGCGGGGACGGCCGGCTGATCGTGCTCGGGCTGATCGCGCCGGTGGTCGCCTTCTCGCTGACCCGGCAGTCGCAGACGCTGATCGAGCGGTTCCTCGCCGCGCCGCTGCCGTCCGGGGCGATCTCGCACCTGAACTACGCGCAGAAGATCGCGCAGATGCCGATGATCCTCTCGCTGATGCTGTGCACGGTCAGTTTCCCGGTGGTCGCGCGGGCGCTGGCCGCGGGCGATCCGGAGGGGGCGCGGCGGCGGGTCGAGCGGGACCTGCTGCTGGCGGCCGTGGTGGTCCTGGTGGGGGCCTCGGTGGTGATCGCCGCAGCCCCGAAGATCGTCGAACTACTGTTCCAGCGAGGTGAGTTCGACCGCGGGGACACCGTCGCCACGGCCGCCGTCATGCGGGTCTACGCGCTCGGGCTGCTCGGCCAGACCATGGTCGGCGCCCTCGTGCGCTGCTACTTCTCCGCCGCCCGCCCCCTCTGGTACCCGGCCGCCGCGATGGCCGCCGGCCTCGCCGCCACCGCCGCCGCCGGAGTGCCGGGCGCGGCGGCCTGGGGCGCCGTCGGCATCGCCGCCGCCAACGCCCTCGGCATCACCCTGACCGCCGTGCTGCTGCTGCGCGGCGCCCACCGGCAGACCGTCCCGGTCCGGTCCGACCGGCTCGGCGAGGGCCTGCTGCGGCTCGCCGCGGCGGCGGCCGGGGCGACCGGCGCGGGCTGGCTCTGCTCGGTGCCGATCGGCCCGCCGGCGCTCTCCCTCACCGTCGCGTGCCTCGTCGTCGCCGGCGTCTTCCTGACCTTCATCGCCTGCGCCGCCAAGGCGCCGGAGATCCCTCCCCTCCCCCACCGCTCACTCCGACGCCGAAGGACCGCCCATGCCCGCCCCCACCGCGCTGCGCCGTCTGCTGCCGAAGCCTCCCCTGTGGGCGAAGCCGCCCCTGTGGGTGGCGATGTACCACTCGATCACGGACACCGCTGACGATCCGTACCGGGTGACCGTCTCCCCCGTCCGCTTCGCCCGCCAGCTCCACTGGCTCGGCGACCGGGGCCTGCGCGGGGTGTCGGTGCGGGAGCTGCTCGCCGCGACCGCCGAGGGGCGCGCGAAGGGGCTCGTCGGCCTCACCTTCGACGACGGCTACGCCGACTTCCTCGACTCGGCGCTGCCGCTGCTGCGCCGGCACGGCTTCACCGCCACCGTGTACGTCCTGCCGGGGCGGCTCGGCGGCGTCAACGACTGGGACGCCGAGGGCCCGCGCAAGGAGCTGCTCACCGAGGAGGGCATCGAGCGGATCGTCGGCGCCGGGATGGAGATCGGCTCGCACGGCCTGACCCACCGCCGGCTGACGGAGGCCGACGACGCCACCCTCGCCGACGAGACCCGGCGCTCCCGGGCCCTCCTGGAGGAGATCACCGGCGGCCCGGTGGACGGCTTCTGCTACCCGTACGGGGCGGTCGACCCGCGGGTGGTCCGCGCCGTGCGCAAGGCCGGGTACGGCTACGCCTGCGGCATCGACCCCGGCCCGCTGACCTGCGCGTACGCCCTGCCCCGTATCCACATCGGCGAGGACGACACCTCGTGGCGGCTCACCGCGAAGCGGGCCCTGCACCCGCTGCGCCGCCGCCACCCCGCCGAGCTGCTCCCCGCCCAGGCGGCCCCGGCCGCGGCGGTGCTGGGATGAGCGGGCCGAAGGTGCTGCACGTCATCACGGGCCTCGGCATCGGCGGCGCCGAGCAGCAGCTGCGGCTCCTGCTGCGCCACCTCCCCGTCCAGGGACGGGTGGTGACCCTCACCAACCCGGGCCCGGTCGCGGTCGGCATCGAGGCCGACGGCACCCCCGTCACCCACCTCGGCATGACCGGGAACCGGGACCTCGGCGCGCTGCCCCGGCTCGCCCGGATGATCCGCGAGGGCGGCTACGACCTCGTCCACACCCACCTCTACCGGGCCTGCGTCTACGGCCGGCTCGCCGCCCGGCTCGGCGGGGTCCGCCGGGTCATCGCCACCGAGCACTCGCTGGGCACCTCGCAGATCGAGGGCCGCCCCCTGTCGGCGGGCACCCGCGCCCTCTACCTGGCGTCGGAACGGCTGGGCACCTCCACGGTCGCGGTGTCGGCGAGCGTGGCCCGCAGGCTCGCCGAGTGGGGGGTGGCGCCGGACCGGATCGAGGTCGTGCCGAACGGCATCGAGACCGGCCGCTTCGCCTTCGTCCCCCGCGCCCGCCGCCTCACCCGCGGGGTCCTCGGCATCCCCGAGGACGCGTTCGTGGTCGGCGGCGTCGGGCGGCTCGCGCCCGGGAAGCGCTTCGACCGGCTGATCCGGGCCGTGGCCGCGGTGCCCGGCGCCCGGCTCCTCCTCGTCGGCGACGGCGAGCGGCGCGAGGAGCTGCGCGCGGTGGCCCGCGAGTGCGGCGCCGCCGGCCGCGTGCTGTTCTTCGGCGCCTGCGAGGACCCGCCGGCGGACGGGCCCGCCGGGCCGATGCTCCCCGAACTCCTCGCCGCCATGGACGTCTTCGTCTCCACCTCGCCGGACGAGACCTTCGGCCTCGCGGTCGTCGAGGCGCTCGCCGCGGGACTGCCCGTGCTGTACGTGGCGTGCCCGGCCGTCGAGGACCTGCCGGCGGACGCGGCGCCGGGCGCCCGCCGGATCGGGGAGTCCGTGCCCGAGCTGATCGGCGCCCTGCGCGCGCTGCGGGCCGGGCACGGCCCCCGGCCCGTACGCCTGCCCGCCCCGGCCGCCGCCCGCCACTACGACATCGCGCACAGCGCCGACCGGCTGATGACCCTCTACGACCAGGCCCTGCACGGCCGCCCCGCCCCGTGAACACCTCCCCGAAGCCCCTGCCCGTCCCAGCGAGAGAGCCCGTCATGACCCCCACCCCACCCCGCGCCGTCCGCCTGCCCGCCCGACTGCGCTCCCCCGGACGCTGGGCGGTGCTGCCCGCCGCCGTGGCCGCCGGGGCCGCCCTCGGCGGCGGCTACGGGGCCCTGAAGACCCCAGAGTACGCCGCCACCAGCCACGTCATCGTCGTGCCCGGCGAGAAGTCCGACCCGGCGGCCGCGCTCGGCTTCGCCCAGGCGTACGGACGGGTCGCCACCGACCTCGCGGTGACCGGCGACGCCCAGGTGTGGGCGGGCGTCAGCGCCGCCACGCTCCGCGAGAGCGTGCAGGCGGAGACCTCCCCGGACGCGCCGATGATCTCCCTCACCGCCCGCGCCGCGAAGCCCGCGCAGGCGGTGGCGATCGCCGACGGGGTGGCCCGCGCGCTGGTCCTCAACTCCACGCACGTGGCGGGCAGCACGGGCGTGAAGGTCGTCCAGTTCTCCCGCGCGACCAAGCCGGCCGCCCCGGTGTCGCCGTCCGCGCCGCTCTCCGCCCTGGTCGGCGCCTGCGCCGGCGGGCTGCTCGGCGGGCTCGCGCTGCTCGTCCGGCCGAAGCGGGCCGGCGGACGCGGCGAGGGCCGCCACTCCCGCCCCGGGACGGCCGCCGGCGCCTCCGTGCCCGCGCCCGCCGCCCACCAGCCGGAACCGGAGGCGGTGTGACCACGGGAAGAACACTGCGGACCGAACTCTGCCGTGACACAAGCGACTTCGGGCGGCTGGCGGCCGAGTGGACGGCGCTGTACGGGCGCTGCTCCTCGGCCACGCCGTTCCAGTCCCACTCCTGGCTGCACTCCTGGTGGCTCTCGTACGGACGCCCCGGCGCGCTGCGGGTGGTGCTCGTACGGGACGGGGACGGCACGCTCCTGGCGGCTGCGCCCCTGATGCGGGCGCGCGGGCCGCTGCCGGTGCTGACCCAGCTCGGCGGCGCCATCACCGACTTCACCGACGTCCTCCTCGACGACGGGCGCCCCGAGGCGGCGGCCGCGCTCGCCGGCGCCGTCGCCCGCGCGGCCCGGGGCGCGGTCGTCGACCTGCGGGAGGTGCGGCCCGGCGCCGCCGCGGAACGGGTCTTCGCGCACTGGCGCGGCCCGCGCCGCCGGCTCCCCGACTCGCTCTGCCTGGAGCTGCCCGCCGTCCCCATGGAGGGCCTGCTCGAACGGATCCCCTCAGGGAAGGCCCAGCGGGTCCGGGCCAAGCTGCGCAAGCTCGACGCGCTCGGCATCGACGCGCACGTGGTGACCGGCCCCGACGTGCCGGCCGCCCTCGACCGGCTGCTGGCCCTCCACCAGCTCCAGTGGCGGGGCCGCGGGGTCACCGCCGAGCACACCAGCGAGCGGTTCGCCCAGCACCTGACCCGGGCGGTCCGGCCCATGGTGGAGCGCGGCGACGCGATGGTCACCGAGTTCCGGCTCGGCGGGGACGTGGTCGCCGCCGACCTCACCCTGATGTCCCCGCGCCTCGCCGGCGGCTATCTGTACGGCGCCGACCCGGTGCTGCGGGAGCGGAAGGTCGACGTCGCCGCGATGCTGCTGCGGCACGGGGCCCGCGAGACCAGCGCGGGCGGGCGGGCCACGCTGAGCATGCTGCGGGGCAGCGAGCCGTACAAGCAGCACTGGCGGCCGGAGCCGGTCCGCAACCGGCGGCTGCTGCTCACCGGCCGCGGCACGGCCCCGCTGCTCTGGCTCCACGCCGGCGCGGCCGACGCGCGCCGCTGGGCGGCCCGGCAGGCGCGGGAGCGGGCCTGGGCCGGCCGGCTCCTCGCCCGCCTCCCGGGCCGCGCGCCCGCGTCCGCACCGGGCGGCTGACCGTCAGAACGGCCAGACGCCGTTCAGCGTCCCCTTCCAGTCCAGGCCGAGGCCGAGGCCGGGCTTCGGCTCGGCCTTCCACCCCGTCTCCTTCGGCACGCACACCGGCCCGCCGATCCAGCTCTCCACCCAGTCCCCGAGCTCGACCTTCCAACAGTCGGGCTTGGGTTCCGGCTTGGGCTCGGGCTTCGGTTCCGGCTTCGGTTCCGGCTTGGGCTCGGGCTTCGGTTCCGGCTTGGGTTCCGGCTTGGGCTCGGGCTTCGGTTCCGGCTTGGGTTCCGGCTTCGGCTCGGGCTTCGGCTCAGGCTTCGGTTCCGGCTTGGGCTCCGG
This sequence comes from Streptomyces sp. NPDC058758, assembly GCF_042746075.1. NCBI lineage: Bacteria > Bacillati > Actinomycetota > Actinomycetes > Kitasatosporales > Streptomycetaceae > Streptomyces > Streptomyces sp. NPDC058758. The sequence goes on from NZ_JBHYPS010000012.1 coordinate 80,962, forward strand.
CTTCGGCTCAGGCTTCGGCTCAGGCTTGGGCTCGGGCTTCGGCTCGGGCTTCGGCTCGGGCTTGGGCTCAGGCTTCGGTTCCGGCTTGGGCTCAGGCTTCGGTTCCGGCTTGGGCTCCGGCTTCGGTTCCGGCTTGGGCTCAGGCTTCGGTTCCGGCTTGGGCTCCGGCTTCGGCTCAGGGACAGTCGGATCCACCGGGTCAACCGGGTCGACCGGGTCAACCGGGTCAACCGGATCCACCGGATCCACCGGATCCACCGGATCCACCGGATCCACCGGATCCACCGGCACCGACGGCTCCGCCCCGTACAGCATTTCGCGGAACACCCGTGAGGACTGCGGATTGTCGTCGCACTGCCAGACGCCGTGCGGGCAGTAGTCCGTGATGGTGTGGTAGAGCGGTTTGTGCTGCCGGATCCATTCCAGCATGCGCCGCATGTACGTCGGATTGTCGCCGTTCCGGAAGAGCCCCCATTCCGGATAGGAGATCTGCTTTCCGTGCTCGGCGGCGAAATCGACCTGCTTCTGGAGCCCGTACGGCTCGTTCACGTGCCGGTCGAAGTCGGCGCCGGGCGGCTGGTCGTAGGAGTCCATGCCGATGATGTCGACGACGTCGTCGCCCGGGTAGCACTCGGTCCACGGCACCGCGTCCCGGCCCCGGCTCGGGTTGAAGTCGAAGCGGAACTTCCCGCCGGGCACGGACCGCATGGTCGTGACGATCCGGTTCCAGTACTTCTTCCACGCGTCGGGGTCGGGCCCGCACCGGTGGGTGTACGTGGTGCCGTTCATCTCCCAGCCGAGGACCACGATGGTGTCCAGCGCGCCGGCCTCGACGAGCCGGCGGGCGAGCGTGCGGAAGTGGTGGTCGTAGTAGCCCGCGGCGCCGAGCTGGAGCCGGCGGCGTACCTCCTGGTCGGGGACCCCGGCCTCGTTCCGCTCCAGCATGGGGACGTTGAGGACGAACATCCGGTCGCGCTTGGCGTTGCGCCAGTCGGCCCACGCGTCGAGGAAGCCGGGCGGGCCCTCGATGTTGGACCAGAGGTCGCCGGGCAGGTACGTGTGGCCGACGCGGAGTTCACGGCCCCCGAGCCAGCGCTCCAGCTGGCCGATCCGGGTCACCCCGAGCGAACCGGAATCGAGGAAGGCCCCCATGGCCGTGGCGGCGGGGAGAGTCGGGCCGGGGTCCTCGGACGTCGGCGGCGCGGCGGCGTGGGCGGGTGCCGACAGCACGACCGAACCCGAGACGAGGAGGCCGGCGGTGATCACCCCCAGCCATGTACGTCTTCTTCTTCTCGGTGTTCCTCCGACAGATTCCATGGCCGCTCCTTCGCACGCACGCCATTTGATGCCCAGTCAATCCGATACTCCGAAAGTATTCCTAATGAGCCGACCGTGAACTCGGCTTCCCTCCGCTCCATAGTCCATTAGAGGATTTCATCGCCCAGTTGGGGCACCCGAGATGAAGGGGCCATGCCCGTGCCGCCTTTCGACACCCGCGTACCCGCAGTCCTCGTACGGCTCGACCGGAACCCCTTCCACCACGGAACCCTGGGCGCGGCCCGCTCCCTGGGCCGCGCGGGGATCCCCGTCCACGCGGTCGTCGAGGCGGACGACAGCCCCGTCGCCCGCTCGCGGTACGTCCGCTCGGTCCGCCCCCGGCCCGCCTCCGCGGCCTCCACGGAGCTGGCCGCGCTGCTGCTCCGGACCGCCGGGGAGATCACCGACGCTCCGTCAGATCCCGTGCTGGCCGTGCCGCTGGACGACGTCAGCGCCCTCGCGCTGGCCCGCCGCCGCACCGAACTGGCGGGCAGGATCCTGCTGCCCGCGCAGACCGAGGAGCAGCTGCTTCGGGTCGCGGACAAGGCCGCGCTCGCCGTGACCTGCGCCGAGCTGGGCCTGCCCCACCCCCGTACCGAGATCCCCACCAGCGCCGACGAGGCCGCCGCCATGGCGTGGGCGCTCGGGCTGCCGGTGATCGCCAAGTGGAGTCGCCCCTGGCTGCTGCCGGCCGGGGCCGGGCTGCGCAGCACGGCGGTCCTCCGCTCCCTCGCCGAGGTGCGGGAGCTGTACGGCCGCACCCCGCAGGCCGGCAGCCGGCTGCTGCTCCAGGAACGGCTGCCGCCGGGCCGGGACCTCGACTGGTTCTTCCACGGGTACGCGGACTCCGCGGGCCGCTGCGCCGTCGGAGCCACCGGCCGCAAGGAGCGGTCCTGGCCGGACGCGGCCGGGCTCACCGCCGTCGGCCGCTGGGCGCCCAACCCGGAGGTGGACCGGATCTCCCGCGAGCTGCTCGACGCCCTCGGCCACCGGGGCGTGTGCGACCTCGACTTCCGGCTCGACCGGGCCACCGGCGCCTACCACCTGCTCGACTTCAACCCGCGCCCCGGCGCCCAGTTCCGGCTCTTCGCCGACCGGCAGGGGCTCGACGTGGTGCGCGCCCTGCACCTGGACCTCACCGGGCGGCCGGTGCCGCCGCACTCCCCCGCGTACGGCCGCCGGTTCGTCGTCGAGAACTACGCGGCGCTCTCGCTGCTCGCCTCCCCGGGCCGCCGGTACGCCCCCGGGCCGGGCGACGGGCGGCAGCCCGCCGAGCGCGCCTGGTTCGCCGCCGACGACCCGGCGCCCGCTCTCGCGATGGGCCGCGCCTGGCTCGCCCACCTGCTGCGCCGGGCCCTGGCGGCGCTCCGCCGGCGGCTCGCGGCCGGCCGCCCCCGGCACCCGGCCGCCCTGCCGGGCCAGGCGACCCGCACCTCCTCCACCCAGCTCACCCGGCGATGAAGACGGAAGACAGGACGGCGAACGCGATGGCGAAGACGAATCGGCTGCTCGACCTGGTGGTCGTCGGGGCCGGCCCCTACGGCCTGTCGGTGGCCGCGCACGCGGCGGCCGGCGGCCTCGGCCCGGTCACCTTCGGCCGGCCCATGGAGTCCTGGCACGCCATGCCCTCCGGGATGTTCCTGAAGTCCGAGCCGTGGGCCTCGCACCTCTCCGACCCGGCGGGGTCGTACGGGCTCGACGCCTACGCCGCCGCCCGGGGGGTGCGCGCCGAGCACGGCGTGCCGCTCCCGGTCTCCTTCTTCGCCGCCTACGGCGAGTGGTTCGCCCGGCGGGCCGTCCCCGGCGTCGACGAGCGGCTGATCGTCTCGGTGGCGCCCGCCCCGGAGGGCTTCGCCGTCACCACCGAGGACGGCGAGTCGCTGCGGACCCGCACGGTCGCCCTCGCCGTCGGGGTGCTCCCCTTCCTGGAGGTCCCCGGCCCGCTCCGGCACCTCCCCCGCCGGTACGTCACCCACTCCAGCCACCACGGCGGGCTCGACGCCCTCGCCGGGCGGGACGTCACCGTCGTCGGCGCCGGGCAGGCCGCCCTGGAGACCGCCGCGCTGCTCGCCGAGGCCGGGGCCGGGGCCGTACGGATCGTGACCCGGGCGGACCGGCTCCGCTGGAACACCCTGCCGCCCGCCCTCCACCGGGGCCCGTGGGCCGCTCTGCGCGCCCCGCACACCGGGCTCGGCTGCGGCTGGACCAACAAGCTGTACGCCGACGCCCCGGGCGCCTTCCGGCGGCTGCCCGCCGCCACCCGGGCCCGGCTCTTCGACTCGGCGCTCGGCCCGGCCGGCGCCTGGTGGCTGCGCGAACGGTTCGCCGCCGTCACCGACGTCCGGCTCGGGCACCGGATCGCCGCGGCGGCCGTCACCGGCGACGGGCGCCTCCGGCTGGACGTCGAGGGCCCGGACGGGGCCGGGGTCCTGGAGACCGACCACGTGGTCGCGGCCACCGGCTTCGTCCCCTCCCTCGACCGGGCCGGGGTCCTGGACCCGGCGCTGCGGTCCGCGCTGCGCACGGTCGGCCCGGCGGGCGCCCCCGAGACCGGCGCCCTCTTCGAGTCGTCCTGGCCTGGCCTCTTCCTGGCCGGTCTGCTCACCGCCCCCTCGTACGGCCCGTCCATGCGCTTCGTGTTCGGCGCGAAGTACACGGCGGACCGCCTGGTGCGCGGGGTGCGGCGGCGGCTGCGCGCCGGGACCGGCGGGGGTGGCGCGGTGGGGCGGCCGCGCAGCGGCGGACGGGCGGCCGGGGTGCGGGCGTAGACGGCTCCGGCCCCGGGGAGCGATGCGCTCCCCGGGGCCGGGTGCTGCCGCCCTCGCGGTCGCGGCGACCCGCGTCAGTCGTTGACGCAGACGTTGCCGAAGGCCGGGTTCAGCGCGCCGATGACGTTGATGCTGTTGCCGCAGGCGTTGATCGGGATGTGGATCGGGATCTGAACGACGTTGCCCGAGAGGACACCCGGCGAACCGATGGCGGCACCGTGCGCGTCGGCGTCGGCGAAGGCGGGGGTGGCCGCGCCCATGGCCATGATGACTCCGGCGATGACGGCGGCGGCCTTCTTGCAGTTCATTTCGTCTGGCTCCTATTCCGCGGCGGAAGATCGGCTTCCGCCACACACACGGACAACGACACCCTCCCTCGGAGGAAACCGGGAATTCCGTCCCGCGCCCGGCATTCACTCCGTTGCGCGCACGACACAGGGCCGGAGGAAGGAAATTCCTCCGGCCCTGCGGTGCGCTGCGGGATCAGCTGTTGCCGATGCCGTTCCCGGAGAGGACCGGGATGTCCTCCAGGACGTGCGACAGCGGCTCGTCGCCCTTGGCCTGGGTCGAGTTCTCCGCGCACTGCTGGTTCTGCGGGGAGGACAGGACGTTGACGTCCTGGACCGCGACCGGCACGAGGACGCCGATGACCGAGCCGACGTTGCCCTTGACCGGGGCGCCCAGGCAGAGCTTGTTCAGCGAGCCCTGGACGGCGGAGAACTGCGGGCTCATGTTGCCGGCGGTGGTGGAGTTGCCGAACGCCTGGTGGGCGCCGTTCCCGGAGAGGGAGGTCGTGCCGCCGTCGTTGGCGATGGCCATCGCGGGGGCGGCGGCCGCGGCGGCGACGCCGACGGCCGAAGCGGTGACGGCCGCGGCCGCCATCATCTTCTTGATCACGGTGAATCCGTTCTGTTCCCACCAATCGACGTGATTGATGCGACCGGATCAACTGCGGCCGGGAGGGGAGGTTCCGGCGCTTCACCCGATCGACTGGGAACCGCGGCGAGCGCTGCCGCGTGCGCTCCGCCATCGGGGTGACAGGGCGGAACCCGTGGCTCCGGGGCGAGTTGACCAGGGGGCTCCCTGCACGGAGCCGGTTCTAGAAGGGAACTACCGTGATCAAGAAGGTCATGGCCACCGCGGCCGCCGCCGCCTCGATCGTCGGCGCCTCCGCCGCCGCGGCCACCCCCGCCCTCGCCATCGCCGACGACGGCGGCACCACCTCCAAGAGCGGCAACTTCGCCCACCAGGAGTACGGCAACTCCGCCACCTACGGGAACATGAGCCCGCAGTTCGCGCTCGTCCAGGGCTCCCTGAACAAGCCCTGCATCGGCCTGCCGGCGAAGCTCAACGCCGGTTCGCTCGTGGGCCTGATCCCGATCAGCGTCCAGGACGTCAACGTCCTGTCCTCCCCGCAGAACCAGCAGTGCGTCGAGAACTCGACCCAGGCCAAGGGCGACGAGCCGCTGTCGCACCTGCTGGAGGACATCCCGGTGCTGTCGGGCAACGGCGTGGCCAACGGCTGACGTTCCGCCTCCCCGGCGACGCGTCCGCACGCCGAGGGGCCGCCCCGCCGGGGCGGCCCCTTCGCGCGTACGGGCCCGGCTAGCGCGGCCAGACGGGGGTGGACATCAGCCGCTCCCACTCCCGGTCCGGCACGCCCGGCACCGCCCGTCCCGCCTGCACCCACTGGGTCACCAGGGCGGAATAGACGGGGAATTGCCGGGTGGACCGGATCGGGTCGGCAGTCGGCGGCTCGCTCACGTACCGGCTCTTCGGAATGAAGGCCATCCGTTCCCATTTCCCGGGATTACCGGAATCCGGCGGCGCCATCCTCGCTCCTTCCGCTGCTATTCCCGCATCATTACACAAGCCTCGCAACGGAGTGATTCAAGCGCCCGATGTCGCGTCGCGTACCTGTGTGCGAGCGGGGTCGAAATAGCGTGCGGGCATGAGATTCCCGCGTCCGTGGCGACTGCTGATCGCTCCGGCGGCGCTTCTCGCGCTCGCCCCCGGAGCCCTCGCCTCCGCCCTCGGCGGACCCACCGAACTCCCGTCCCCGGCACGGGGACTGAACCTGCTCGTCGTCGGCGTCGACTCCCGCGCGGGCCTCACCGCCGAGGAGAAGGAACGTTTCCGGCTCGGCGGGAAGGGCTGCGACTGCACCGACGTGATCATGGTCGTGCACGTGTCCGAGGGGAACGACCGGGTCAGCGTGGTCTCGCTGCCCCGCGACTCGCTCGCCGAACTCCCCGGACCGCACACCGACCGGCGGACCGGCAAGGTCCACGACGCCCACCTCGCGAAGGTCAACGCCGCCCGTGCGGAGGGCGGTTCGGCGCTGGCGATCGAGACCGTGGAGGCGCTGACCGGACTCGACGTGCACCGCTACCTGGAGATCGACTTCCGGCGCTTCATGGACACCGTCGACCGGGTCGACGGCGGCGTGCCGGTCTGCACGGCGAAGCCGCTGAAGGACTCGGCGACCGGACTCGACCTGGCGGCCGGCACCACCCGGCTGGGCGGCGGCGAGGGGCTGCAGTACGTGCGCTCGCGGAAGGCCGACGGGGAGATGGACTTCGGCCGCATGCGCAAGCAGCAGAAGTTCCTCGTCAACACGCTGGACCGGATCCGGTCCGGCGGGATCCTCCAGGACCCCGCGCGGCTGCGCGCGCTCGCCTCGACGCTGCACGGCACCGCCGCCGCCGAGCGCGGCCTCTCGGCCGCCGAACTCCTCGAACTCGCCGGCCGGCTGAAGGCGGTCGGCCCCTCCCGCACCGAACTCGCCACGGTGCCCGTGCGGGGCTTCAACCCGCTCGTCGAGGGGGTCGGGTCCACCGTCGGCTGGGACGAGGAGGGGGCGGCGGAGGTCTTCGCACGGCTCCGCGCCGACCGCCCGCTGCCGCCCGGCGACGCCGTCGCGCCCAGCGAACTCTCCGTCGCCGACTACGAGCCCGTCCGGGGATCTTCGCTCATCTGCCCGTAGGCCGTCCGGTGGACTTACCGGAACCTCCGCGGCTCCGACCAGTTGATCAGCACGGCTCGGCACTCAGCGCGAGCCAGTCATCCGAAAGGCAAGAACATGAAGAAGCTCCTCGCGACCGCTGCGGTGGCTGTTTCGGTCGTCGGCGCGACGGCCGGGCAGGCGCTCGCGATCGCCGATGACGGTGGCACCACCTCGCTCTCCGGTAACGGCGCGCACCAGGAGTTCGGCAACTCCGCCACCTACGGCAACATGAGCCCGCAGTTCGCGCTCGTCCAGGGCTCCCTGAACAAGCCGTGCGTGGGCCTCCCGGCCAAGGTCAACGCCGGTTCGCTGATCGGCGCCATCCCGATCGCGGTCCAGGACATCAACGTCCTGTCCTCCCCGCAGAACCAGCAGTGCGTCGAGAACTCCACCCAGGCCAAGGGTGACGAGCCGCTGTCGCACATCCTCAGCGACATCCCCGTGCTGTCCGGCAACGGCGCCGGCAACAGCTGAGCGACCCCGCTCGGCCACGGCGCGGCCCCGTCGCCCCTCTCCGGAGGGACGGCGGGGCCGTGTCCTTTCGGGGCCTCAGCGGAGCAGCCGGGCCAGGGCGTCCGGGTCGGTGACGGGTGCGTCGCAGGTGAAGTGACGGCAGACGTACGCGGCGGGTGACCCGGCGACCAGGGGGCGGTCCCGCAGGAGCGGGAACTCCTCGCCGTCGGGGGCTCCGGCGGCGAGGACCGCGCCCGGGGTGGTCGCCCTCAGGGCCGTACGGCGCAGCTCCTGGAAGCCGGGGTCGGCGGCGGTGCCGACCACGGCGATCTCGCGGGGGCCGTCGAGCAGGGCCTCGGCGACGGCGAGGCCCCAGCCGATGAAGCGGGGGGCGCGCGGGCCGAGCGCCTTGACCACGCCGAGGGCACCCTCGGCGGCGGCCCGGTGGGCCCGGGAGCCGGTGTGGGCCGCGTACGAGAGCAGGGCTCCGGCGGCGGCGGTCCAGCCGGACGGGGTGGCGTTGTCGGTGGGGTCCTGGGGGCGCCGGATGAGGGCCTCGGCGTCGTGGGCCGTGTCGTACAGCGCGCCGCCCTCGCCGGTGAAGCGGACGAGGACGTGGTCCAGGAGGAGGCCGGCGAAGTCCAGCCAGGCGCCCTCGCCGGTGACGGCGGCGAGGGCGAGGAAGCCTTCGGCGGTGTCGGCGTAGTCCTCCAGGACGCCCGCGTTGGCGCCGGCCCGCCCGTCCTTCGAGGTGCGGGTGAGCCGGCCGCCGTCGTCGAGGTGGAGCCGGACCAGCAGGTCGGCGGCCTCGGTGGCGCGCTCGACCAGGTCGGGACGGTCGAAGAGGGCGCCGGTCTCGGCCAGGGCGGCGATCGCGAGGCCGTTCCAGGCGGCGACGACCTTGTCGTCGCGGCCGGGACGCGCGCGCCGCTCGCGGGCCGCGTGCAGCCGGGTGCGGATGGAGGCGATCCGGCCCGCGTCGGCCGGGCCCGCCTCCTGGGGGAGCTGGAGGACGGAGCTGCCGTGCTCGAAGGTGCCGTCCTCGGTGACGCCGTAGTGGGCGGCGGCGAGGGCGGCGTCCTCCGCGCCGAGGACCTCCGCCAGCTGGGCGGGGGTCCAGGCGTAGTAGGCGCCCTCCGCGTGCTTCCCGGTGCCGTCGTCGGAGTCCGCGTCGAGCGCGGACGCGAAGCCGCCCTCGGGGGTGCGCAGCTCGCGGACCATGAAGTCGGCGGTCTCCAGGGCGACCCGGCGGGCGAGGTCGCTGCCGGTGGCCTTCCACAGGTGGGCGTAGACGCGGCAGAGCAGGGCGTTGTCGTACAGCATCTTCTCGAAGTGCGGGACGACCCAGGCGCGGTCGACGGAGTAGCGGGCGAAGCCGCCGCCGAGCTGGTCGTAGATGCCGCCGCGGGCCATCGCCTCGCAGGTGTCGGCGGCCATCTGGAGGGCGCCCTCGGAGCCCGTGCGGGCGTGGTGGCGGAGCAGGAACTCCAGGACCATCGACGGCGGGAACTTGGGGGCGCCGCCGAAGCCGCCGCGGGCGGCGTCGTACTCGCGGGTGAGCCCGAGCAGCGCGGCGGCCGACTCCTCCTCGCCGGGAAGGCCGTCGCCGGCGACGGCGAGGGAGCGGCCGGCGAGGTCCTTCACGATCCGCTCGGCGACCTCGGCGACCTCGCCGCGGCGGTCGGCCCAGGCGGCCCGGACGCCGTCGAGTACCTCGGGGAAGGACGGCATGCCGTGGCGGGGCTCCGGCGGGAAGTAGGTGCCGAAGTAGAAGGGGGCCGCGTCGGGCGTGAGGAAGACGGTCATCGGCCAGCCGCCGTGCCCGGTCGCGGCCTGGACGGCCTCCATGTACACGGCGTCGACGTCCGGCCGCTCCTCCCGGTCGACCTTGACGGCGACGAAGTGCTCGTTGACCAGCGCGGCGATCCCCTCGTCCTCGAAGGACTCGTGGGCCATCACGTGACACCAGTGGCACGAGCTGTAGCCGACGCTGAGGAGGACCGGGACGTTTCGGCGGCGGGCCTCTTCGAACGCCTCGGGGGACCAGGGCCACCAGTCGACCGGGTTGTCGGCGTGCTGGAGGAGGTAGGGGGAGGTCTCATGGGCCAGTCGGTTCGGCATGGCCCTATCCTGCCCTGCCGTCGCGGGCGCGCAGGGAAGACCGGCCCGTCCGGGTGGTTCGGGCGCACGGGGGCCCGGGGTGCGCCTCGCGGGCCGGCGAGAGGGGCCCTGGGGCGCGCCTCGGGGTCCGGGGAGGGCGGGGCCTCGGGGCCGGCCGAGGGGGCCCGGGGCGCCCCGTGGTGTGGTGGGGGCGCCCGGGGCGGGGGGTCAGGAGGCGGCCGGGGCCTTCTTGCCGGGGGTGGTGCCGGGCTCGGCGGACGGGTCCGGGGTCTCCTCGAAGGAGATGCTGTTCATGTGGCGGTTCATCGACTTCATCAGCGCCCAGACGGCGAGGGCCAGGACGGCGAAGACGACGAACCCGAGGACGCCGGGCGTCACCTTGTTCTTGTCCAGCTCCTCGGCGAGGGGGACCAGCTGCGTCAGTGCGAGGTGTGCGCTCATGTCAGGCATTGTCGCGGATGCCCGCGAAGAGATCTTCCTCGGGGAGGGAGGTCGGGACGAGCGACTTGCTGAGCTCGTACTCCTCCGTGGGCCAGACCTCCTTCTGGATCTCCATGGGGACGCGGAACCAGCCGCCCTCGGGGTCGATCTGGGTGGCGTGGGCGATCAGCGCGCGGTCGCGGGTCTCGAAGAAGTCGGCGCAGGGGACGAAGGTGGTGAGCGTCCGCTCCTTGCGCTCGAACTCCGCCCAGCGCTCCAGCCACTCGCCGTACGGGGACTCCAGGCCGCGGTCGAGGAGGGCGCGGTGGAGGGCCTCGGTGCGGGGGCGGTTGAAGCCCTGGTTGTAGTAGAGCTTCTGGGGGGTGAAGACCGGGCCGTACTCGGCCTCGGGGAACTTCTCGGCGTCGGCCGCGCCGTCGAAGGCCACCATCGTGATCTTGTGGGTCATGATGTGGTCGGGGTGCGGGTAGCCGCCGTTCTCGTCGTAGGTCGTGATGACCTGCGGACGGAAGGAGCGGATCTTGCGGACCAGCTCGCCGGCCGCGTGGTCCACGTCCTGGAGGGCGAAGCAGCCCTCGGGGAGCGGGGGCAGCGGGTCGCCCTCGGGAAGGCCGGAGTCGACGAAGCCGAGCCACTCCTGCTCGACGCCCAGGATCTCCCGGGCCTCGTCCATCTCCTTGCGGCGGACCTCGTGGATGTTCTCCTCGATGTAGGGGTCGCCCTGGAGCTTGGGGTTCAGGACCGAGCCGCGCTCGCCGCCCGTGCACGTCACCACCAGGACGTCCACCCCCTCGGACACGTACTTGGCCATGGTCGCCGCGCCCTTGCTCGACTCGTCGTCGGGGTGGGCGTGAACGGCCATCAGTCGCAGCTGCTCAGTCAAGACTCGATCCTCAGTGATTCGACGCGGAGGGGGGTCTCTATAGTGACGGAATCGGGGGGACGAAAATTCCGTGGCCCCCGCCCCGAGAGGACCGAACCATGAGCGCCGTGGACGAGCAGCTGCCCGAGGGGCGCTACGGGCGCTCGGCGGACGAGCGGGCCGACCGGAAGCTGAGGATCGCCGGCGCGGTCCTCGGGACGCTCTTCCTGGCCATGATCGGCTGGTTCGGCTGGCACTACGTGGTCGACAACAGGATCAGCGCCGAGATGATCAAGTTCGACGTGGTGAGCGACTCCCAGGTGCAGGTGCACCTGGAGGTCCGCAAGGACGAGGGCGTCGAGGGCGTGTGCACGCTCCGCTCCCGCTCCGAGGACGGGGCCGAGGTGGCCCGCAAGGACGTCGTGGTCGACGAGCCGGGCGGCCGGGTCGACCGGGTCTACTCCCTCCGCACCACCGCCCGCGCCACCAGCGCCGAGCTGCTGGGGTGTACGGCGCGGTAGCGGTGGGTAGGGGAGGGGGAGCGAGTCCCGGCGGGTCGCCCCGGTGACCTGGACCGACGCCATCCCGATGGTTTATGTCCTCCCGCTTTCCGCCACTCATTGTTAGGCTCGTGCTTTCGCCCACCCGGGAGCGACCGTTTTCCGGGTAGGGCGTTGATTTGTATTCCCAGTACCTACGAGGAGCACCTGTGACCCAGACCAGCGACAACGTCACCTGGCTCACCCAGGAGGCGTACAACAAGCTCAAGGACGAGCTTGAGTACCTGTCTGGTCCCGCGCGTACCGAGATCGCCGCGAAGATCGCCGCCGCGCGCGAGGAGGGCGACCTGCGCGAGAACGGCGGGTACCACGCGGCCAAGGAGGAGCAGGGCAAGCAGGAGCTCCGGGTCCGCCAGCTGACCCAGCTGCTGCAGAACGCCAAGGTCGGCGAGGCCCCGGCGGACGACGGCGTCGTCGAGCCGGGCATGGTCGTGACGATCGCCTTCGACGGCGACGAGTCCGACACGATGACCTTCCTGCTCGCCTCCCGCGAGTACGCGAGCGGTGACATCGAGACCTACTCGCCGCAGTCGCCGCTCGGCATCGGCGTGAACGGCAAGAAGGCCGGCGACGACGCCGAGTACGAGCTGCCGAACGGCAAGAAGGCCATGGTGAAGATCCTCAGCGCGAAGCCGTACACCGGCTGAGGCTCCCCCTTCCGCACGTCCGAAGGGCCGGTCCCCCCGTGGGGCCGGCCCTTCGGCGTGCGCGCGCTCAGGCGGAGGCGGAGCGGTACTTGCGGACGGACAGGGTGCGGAAGACGGCGATGATCAGCAGCGACCAGAGGAGCGAGGCCCAGACCGGGTGCTGCATGGGCCAGGCGTCGGACTGGACGACACCGGGGTTGCCGAAGAGCTCGCGGCAGGCCTGGACGGTGGCGCTGAAGGGGTTCCACTCGGCGATGGGGCGGATCCAGTCGGCCATCTGGCTCGGGTCGACGAAGGCGTTGGAGACGAACGTGACCGGGAAGAGCCAGATCAGGCCGCCGGAGGTGGCCGCCTCGGGGGTGCGGACGGAGAGGCCGATGAGGGCGCCGATCCAGGAGAAGGCGTAGCCGAGGAGGAGCAGGAGGGCGAAGGCGCCGAGGGCCTTGGGGACGCCCTCGTGGATGCGCCAGCCGACGAGGAGGCCGACGACCGCGAGGACCACGACGGTGAGCGCGGTCTGGACGAGGTCGGCGAGGGTGCGGCCGGTGAGGACGGCGCCGCGGGCCATCGGCAGCGAGCGGAAGCGGTCGACGAGGCCCTTGCTCATGTCGTCGGCGATGCCGGCGCCCGCTCCGGCGGTGGCGAAGGTGACGGTCTGGGCGAAGATGCCGGCCATCAGGAAGTTGCGGTAGACGACCGGGTCGGTGTTCCCGCCGACGCTCATGGACCCGCCGAAGACGAAGCTGAACAGGATCACGAACATGACCGGCTGGATGAGGCCGAAGATGACCATCTCCGGGATCCGGGTCATGCGGATCAGGTTCCGGCGGGTGACGACGAGCGAGTCCGCGATCGACTGGGCGATGCCGCCGCGGGGCGCGGGGACGTGCGGGGCGGTGTCGGTGAGGGTGCTCACGCGGCCGGCTCCTTCCGGTGCTTGCGGGGCTTGCCGGGCGGCCGGCCCGCGCCGCTCCCCCCGTCCTCCCCGTCCCCCGCGTCCTCCTCGTCCTGTCCGAGTGCGGCGGCGTGGCCGGTGAGGGAGATGAAGACGTCGTCGAGGGTGGGGCGGCGCAGGCCGATGTCGTCGATCTCGACGCCGATCGCGTCGAGGTCGCGGATGACCTCGGCGAGCAGCTTGGCGCCGCCGGTGACGGGGACGGTGAGCCTGCGGGTGTGGTCCTCGACGGAGACGTCGTCGAGGCCGCGGTCGCCGGGGCCGTAGCGGGCGAGGACGCCGCGGGCGGGGGCGATGGCGTCGCGCTCGTGGACGACGACCTCGACGCGCTCGCCGCCGGTGCGGTCCTTGAGCTGGTCGGAGGTGCCGCGGGCGATGACCTTGCCGCGGTCGACGACGGCGATGTCGTGGGCGAGGTGGTCGGCCTCCTCCAGGTACTGGGTGGTGAGGAGGAGGGTGGTGCCGCCGGAGACGAGTTCCTTGATGACCTCCCACAGGGCCTGGCGGTTGCGGGGGTCGAGGCCGGTGGTCGGCTCGTCCATGAACATCACGGGCGGGGCGACGACCAGGGCGGCGGCGAGGTCGAGGCGGCGGCGCATGCCGCCGGAGTAGGTCTTGGCGGGGCGGTCGGCGGCGTCGGCGAGGTGGAAGCGCTCCAGGAGCTCGCCGGCCCGCTCCTTCGCGGCGCGGGCCTTCATCTGGTAGAGCTGTCCGACCATCTGCAGGTTCTCGCGGCCGGTGAGGTACTCGTCGACGGCGGCGAACTGGCCGGAGAGGCCGATGGAGCGGCGGACCTCGTTCGGGTGCCGCAGGACGTCGACGCCGGCGACCGTCGCGGTGCCGCTGTCGGGGCGGAGCAGGGTGGTGAGCACCCGTACGGCGGTCGTCTTCCCCGCTCCGTTGGGGCCGAGCAGGCCGAGGACGGTGCCCTCGGGCACGTCGAGGTCCACGCCGTCCAATGCGGTGACGTCGCCGAAGGTCTTCACCAGTCCCTCGGCGTGGATCGCGCCTGGCATGTCCACACTCCCGGATCATTTCGGGCATTTCTGCCGATCCTAGGGCAGCGTGGAGGGGCCCGCTCAGGCCAGGACCGTGTAGCCCGCCTCCCGCAGCGCCGCCTCGACCTCCCGGCAGTGCTCCGGCCCCTTCGTCTCCAGGTGCAGCTCCACCTCCACCTCCGTGAGGCCGAGCCGCGGGTCCGTCCGCACGTGGCTGACGTCGAGCACGTTCGCGTCGACCACGGTCAGCACCGCCAGCAGCGTCGCCAGCGCGCCCGGCCGGTCCGCCACCCGCAGCCGCAGGCTCAGGTAGCGGCCCGCCGCCGCCATGCCGTGCCGCAGGATCCGCTGGAGCAGCAGCGGATCCACGTTCCCGCCCGAGAGGACGGCCACGACCGGGCCGCGGAAGGACTCCGGGTCGCTCAGCAGCGCCGCCACCGGGCTCGCCCCGGCCGGCTCCACCACCAGCTTGGCCCGCTCCAGGCAGAGCAGCAGCGCCGAGGAGAGCGCGTCCTCCGAGACCGTCCGCACCTCGTCCACGTACTCCTGGACCAGCCCGAACGGCACGTCGCCGGGCCGGCCCACCTTGATCCCGTCGGCCATCGTCACCGGCGACTCGACCACCACCGGGTGCCCGGCGGCCAGCGAGGGCGGATAGGCCGCCGCGCCCTCCGCCTGCACGCCGACGATCCGCACGTCCGGGCGGACCGACTTCACCGCGAGGCCGATCCCGGCCGCCAGGCCGCCGCCGCCGATCCCGACGACGATCGTGCGGACCTCCGGGCACTGCTCCAGGATCTCCAGGCCGACCGTGCCCTGGCCGACGATGACGTCCGGGTGGTCGAAGGGGTGGATGAAGACCGCGCCGGTCTCCCGCGCGTACTCCTGCGCGGCGGCCAGCGTCTCGTCGACCACGTGCCCCTGCAGCCGCACCTCGGCGCCGTAGTCGCGGGTCGCCGCGACCTTCGGCAGCGGGGCGCCGACCGGCATGAAGACCGTCGCCCGCACCCCGAGGAGCCGTGAGGCGAGCGCCACACCCTGCGCGTGGTTCCCGGCCGAGGCGGCGACCACCCCGGCCGCCTTCTCCTCCGGCCGGAGCCCGGCGATCCGCACGTACGCGCCGCGCAGCTTGAACGAACCGGTCCGCTGGAGGTTCTCGCACTTGAGCAGGACCGGCGCCCCCACCAGCGAGGACAGGTGGCGGCTGCCCTCCAGCGCGGTCGTCCGGGCCACCCCCGCGAGCATCTTCTGCGCGCCGCGCACGTCGTCGAGCATCAGCCGGTGCAAGGGGTGTGGCGTACCGAAGGTCATGACCCCAAGTCTCGCAGCTCACCGGGGTCGCGGCCGCGCGGGCCGCGGGCCGGCGACGGGTTTGCGCACGGCCGGTACGGACCCCCGCCCGTCCGCGTACTCTGTCCCCCACACCGACCACCCCCGTACGAGAGAGCCCCCCAGCCATGCCCACATCTCAGGACATGACGACTGAGCTCGACCCCGGTCTCCTCGATGCCCTCCAGCACCAGGTGGCCGTCTTCGCCCGCAGGGCCGAGCAGACCCGCCTCGGCGGCACGGGCCAGCTCCGCAACTCCATGGACCGGGCCGCCTACCTCCTCCTCAACCGCCTCGACCGGGAAGGACCGATGGGCGTCAAGGCGCTCGCGGCGGGCATGGGGATCGACTCCTCGACCGTCACCCGCCAGGTCGCCCCGCTCGTCGACTCCGGGCTCGTCAAGCGCACCTCGCACCCCGAGGACGGCCGCGCCGTCGTCCTCCAGCTCTCCCCGCGCGGCCTCGACCGCCTGGAGGAGGTCCGCTCCTCGCGCCGCACGCTGATGGCGGAGGTCACCGACGGCTGGACGCAGGACGAGCGCGCCTCCTTCTGCTCCCTGCTCACCCGCTTCAACGCGGCGCTCTCCGCCCGCCAGGCAGGCGGCGCCCCGACGCAGGGCTGACGCAAGGGGGTTGACCCCGCTTCGTCCCCGCCCGCTAGATGGGGGCGTGGGCACCCAGCGGAGCCGGTACGAACACGCCGCCCGCGCCGAGGAGTTCGCCTCCTTCGTGGCGGGCGCGGCGGCGCGGCTGCTGCATGTCGCCACCCTGCTCACCGCCGAGACCCGGACCCGCAACCCGTACGCCCGCGCCCTGCTGACCGCCGCCCTCGCCCACGCGTACGCGGTCCGCGACCGGGGCCGCGACGAGGATCCGTACGCGCTCACCCGGGACGACCTCGCGCTGCGCTTCGCGCGGACCGCCTGGCGGCACCGCACCGGCCACGGCGGGACCCTCGCCGCCCTCACCCCTCGGGAACGGCTGGTGCTCGTGCTGCGCCTGTACGAGGGCGTGCCCGAGGAGCAGACGGCCGCGCTGCTCGGCCTGCCCGAGGCGCGGATCCGGGCGGTGTACGCGCGGGCGGTGGCCCGGATGCGGGCGCGGGGCCCCGGCGGGAGGGCGGCGGCGTGAGGTACGGCGACAAGGAGGCGGCCGTCCGGCGGCTGCTCGACACGCCCCACCCGCCGGTCCCCCGGGACCTCGCGGCGCGGGCGGCGGCCCGGGGCGGCCGGGTGCGGCGGCGGGAGCGGGTGGTGCGGAGGATCGGCGGGGTGCTGGCCGGGCTGGCCGCGCTCGGCTTCACGGTCTGGGCGGCCGAGGTCCGGCCCTGGGAGCGGCCGCCGGCCGCGACGACGCCGCCGTTCGCCGGGCCGTGAGACCGGTCCTAGCCTGGAAGGGAGGGGCGGGCCGGACCACCATCGCGGGAGGCCGCCATGACCAGGAAAGCCGCCGACTGCCGGGACACCCCGAGCGTGTCGGGCTGCACCCTCTACATCTCCGGCGAGGAGGAGGAGGTCGTGCGTGCCGCGTCCGAGCACGCGGTCTCCGTCCACGAGCACGCGGACACCCCGGAGCTGCGGGAGGAGGTCCGGGCGTCCCTGAAGGACGCGCTGCCCGGTTCCTGAGCACGCCCGGGGCCCGGGTGCGGGATCACCGCACCCGGGCCCCGGCGGACGGGCCGGCCCCCGCGTACGGGGCGGCCCGGCGGACGGATCAGCCCAGTGCCTCGCGCAGGTCCGCGATGAGGTCGTCGACGTTCTCGATGCCGACCGAGAGGCGGACCAGGTCGGCCGGGACCTCCAGGGCCGAACCGGCGACGCTGGCGTGCGTCATCCGGCCCGGGTGCTCGATCAGCGACTCGACGCCGCCGAGGGACTCGCCCAGGGTGAAGAGCTTCGCGCGGTCGCAGACGCCGACCGCCGCCTCCTCGCCGCCCTCGACGCGGAAGGAGATCATGCCGCCGAAGGACCGCATCTGCTTCGCCGCGACCTCGTGGCCCGGGTGCTCGGCGAGCCCCGGGTAGAGCACCTGGGTGACCTTCGGGTGCCGGGTCAGGAAGTCGGCGACCTTCGTCGCGTTCTCGCTGTGCCGGTCCATGCGGACGGCCAGCGTCTTGATGCCGCGCAGCACGATCCACGAGTCGAACGGGCCGGCCACCGCGCCCATCGCGTTCTGGTGGTACGCCAGCTCCTCGCCCAGCTCCGCGTCGGCCGCGATCAGGGCGCCGCCGACGACGTCCGAGTGGCCGCCCATGTACTTGGTGAGGGAGTGCACGACGACGTCCGCGCCGAGCGCCAGCGGCTGCTGGAGGTAGGGCGAGGCGAAGGTGTTGTCGACGACCAGCTTCACGCCGGCCTGCCGGGCCACGCCCGCGACGGCCTCGATGTCGGTGATGCCGAGCAGCGGGTTCGACGGCGTCTCGACCCAGATCAGCTTGGTGCGGTCGGTGACGGCGGACCGGACGGAGTCGACGTCCGAGGTGTTCGCCACGGAGAAGTCGACGCCCCAGCGCTGCACCACCTTGGCGAAGAGCCGGAAGGTGCCGCCGTACGCGTCGTTCGGGATGACCACGTGGTCGCCCGGCGCGAGGAGCGTGCGCAGCAGGCAGTCCTCGGCGGCCAGGCCGGAGGCGAAGGCGAGGCCGCGCCGGCCGCCCTCCAGGGCGGCGAGGTTCTCCTCCAGGGCGGTACGGGTCGGGTTGGCGCTGCGGCTGTACTCGTAGCCGCCGCGGAGCCCGCCCACGCCGTCCTGCTTGTAGGTGGACACCTGGTAGATGGGCGGGACGACCGCGCCGGTCAGCGGGTCGGCGGTGTTGCCCGCGTGGATGGCGCGGGTCTCGAAGTTCTGGTGGTTGTGCTGGTCGCTCATGGTCAGGAGCGTAGTGCCGGGGCACCCCCACCGCCGCGATTCGTCCACGACGGCGTCCTGGACAATGGACACATGGAGATTCTCTGGTTCCTGATCGCCCTGGGCCTGCTCTTCGGCGTCCTCGGCCCCTATCTGCTGCGCCGCCGCGGCGGCGGCATCCAGCAGGTCGCGCCCGGCACGCCGGACGCCGCCGACCCGGACGCGTACGGATTCGTCCGTCAGGAGGAACTGGACGTGCGGCTCCCCGGGCCGGACCGCGATCTCCTCGACGTCCTCGACGTCGTCCAGGCCACCCAGGACTGGCGTGCCGCCGCGCAGCTGCTCGCCGGCACGGACAAGGAGGGCGAGGTCCGCTGGCAACGCGTCCAGGCGTTCGCGGGCGCGGCCTCCCTGGAGCTGGCGGAGAAGCCGGGCGTCGGCGGGGCCTGGCTGCGGGCCTGGCGCTCGGACGCGCCGAAGGACCCGGGCGCCGCGGCGGTGCACGCGGAGTTCCTGGTGCAGCAGGCGTGGCGTTCCTCCGCGGCCGGCTCCGACGACTTCCGGATCATCCTGGAGGAGGCCCGGAAGGTCTCCGAGGAGGCCGCGCTGCTCGCGCCGGGCGACCCCGTCCCGTACCTCACGCAGCTGGCGGTGGCGCGCGGACTCGGCTACAGCCACGAGCAGTTCGACCAGGTGTGGGCGAAGGTCATCGACCGGGCGCCGCAGCACATGGGCGCGCACCTGGCGGCGCTGCACTACTGGTGCGAGAAGTGGCACGGCTCGCGCGAGGAGGCCGACCACTTCGCGACGACGGCCGCCGCGCGGGCGCCGCGCGGCTCGCTGCTGGCCGCGCTGCCGCTCTTCGCGGTCTTCGAGCATGTGCCGGACGTGGTGCTGGTGCAGGACTTCTACCGCACGGCGGTGGTGAGCCGGGCGATGGAGGGCGCGCTGTACGCGGTGCACTCGGCCCGCCCCGACGACCCGATGCTCGCGCACGTGCGGCACCTGCTCGTGTACTTCCTGGTGCGCGGCGAGCGCTGGGCCGAGGCGATGCACCAGCTGGTGCACGTGGACGGGCACGTGGGCGCGGTGCCGTGGACGCTGAGCGACGACCCGGCGGCCGAGTACACCCTGCACCGGAACCTGGCGGTGGCCGGGTACGAGTCGAACGGCGGGAACCCGGCGACGCTGCGGCGGTGACGCCGCGGCGGTGACGGGCCGGCGGGGAACAGCGGTGTGCGCGCGGGTGTTGTGAGGACTGCCGAACGCCGAGGAGAGATGCCCCATGTTCCTGTCCCGCACCCCCGTCCTGCCCGCCCCGGAGCAGGCCCTGCGCGGCCGTCCGGAGCCGGAGTTCTCGCTGCCCGAGCGCCACACGGTGCTCGGCAACCCGCTGTCCGGCCCGTACCCGGAGGGCCTGGAGACGGCCGACTTCGGGCTCGGCTGCTTCTGGGGCGCCGAGCGGAGGTTCTGGCGCACCGAGGGCGTCTGGACGACGCTCGTCGGCTACCAGGGCGGCTACACGCCGAACCCCGCGTACGAGGAGGTCTGCTCGGGCCTCACCGGGCACACCGAGGTGGTCCGGGTCGTCTTCGACCCGGCGGTGGTCCCGTACGAGACGCTCCTGAAGGTCTTCTGGGAGTCCCACGACCCGACGCAGGGCTTCCGCCAGGGCAACGACGTGGGCACCCAGTACCGCTCCGCCGTCTACACCCACTCCCCCGCCCAGGCTGCGGCGGCGGAGGCGTCCAGGGCCGCCTACCAGAAGGTCCTGACGGCCGCGGGCCACGGCGAGATCACCACCGCCGTCCTGCCCGCCGAGGACCGGCCGTTCTACCCGGCGGAGCCCTACCACCAGCAGTACCTGGACAAGAACCCGGCGGGCTACTGCGGAATCGGCGGCACGGGCGTCTCGTGCCCGGTCGGCGTGGCGCCGGCGGAGTAGGCGGCGCGCAGGGCCGCGGCCGTCGCGGCCGGCGCGTACCCCTCCGGGGTGCCGTCGACCAGCAGGACGTCGCCCGCCATGTGACGGGTCCGCAGGGGCAGCAGGGCCTGGTACGGCTCGGAGTCGTACCAGGCCCTCGCCTCGTCGTAGGACGGGAAGGCGATGACGACGACGGCGCCCGGCCACTCCCCTTCGAGCACCTCGCGGCGGGGCGCTCCGTGCACGAGGAAGCGCCCGCCGAAGGGGTCCAGGGTGGCCTGGATCCCCTCCATGTAGTCGAGCACCTCGGGGTCGAGGACGGGCTTCGGGCTCAGGTTCGCCATCGCGTACGCGGTCATGGGAACAGCGTGCCGGGGTGCGGCGGCGGGGTCGATTACCCCGGGGGTCATCCTCCGGCGGCGGGCGCCGGGGACGGGGCGGCGCCGCAGGTGGAGAGGGAGCACCAGCGGCGGCGGCCCGTCGCGTCCTGGAAGAGCCAGCCGCAGTCGGCGCCGGGGCAGGCGCGGAGGGTGAGGCGGGCGGGGGTGGTGAGGAGGTCGGCGGCGGCCCGGGCGGTGGCCAGCAGCGGGAGGCGCAGGCCGGCCGACGGGGGCAGCCGCCAGTGGGCGAGGCCGTCGGTCCCGGCGGTGAGGACGGCGGTGGCCGCCGCCTCGCCGGCCGTGGCGGCGACGGCGCGGAAGGCGCGCCCGTCGGCGGGGTCGGTGAGGCAGGCGTAGAGGGCGGTGCGGAAGGCCCTGGCCTCGGTCAGGGCGGCGGCGGCCTCGTCGGGACGGGCCCGGGCCAGGTCGAGGAGCGCGTCGACGACGGTGTCGTCGGCGAGGTCGAGGTGGCCGGCCCAGACGGCGAGGGTGGCGTAGCTCCGGAGCCAGTCGGAGCCGGGGGTCCCGGGGCCGCGGTGCCAGCCGGCGTAGGTGTTGCAGAACTCCAGCGCGGGGTGGCCGCCGGTGGTCCAGGGGAGCCAGTGGTCGCGGACGCGGACCGCGTAGAGCGGGGCCGGGGGGCGGTCGAGGCGGGGGTCGGCGGCGAGGATCCGCTCGTGGAGGGTGGTGAGCGCCGGACCGGGGTCGATGCCGAGTTCGCCGGCCAGGTGGTCGCGGGTGGTCCGGTACGTCTCCAGCGCCTCGGCCTGACGGCCGTCCCGGTAGAGGGCGGTCATCAGGGCGGCCACCAGGCGTTCGCGGTCGGGGTGGGCGGCGGCGAGCGGGGCGAGGTCGGCGAGGACACGGGTGTGCAGGCCCATGGTGAGGTGGGTCTCGGCGCGCTGTTCGAGGGCGGTGAGGCGGAGTTCGGCGAGTCGGCCGCCGAGCCGGGCGCGCCTCTCGGGGTCGAGGGTGCCGTCGAGGAGGGGGCCGCGCCAGAGCGCGAGGGCGCGGTCGTGGCAGCGGAGCCGTTCGCCGGGGTCGCCGGCGTGCGCGGCGCGGCCGAGGAGGTCGAGGAACTCCCGTACGTCCACGGTGTGTCCGTCGGTCTCGACCGCGTAGCCGTCGTGCCGGGTCGAGACGGTGACGCCGTACGGCCGGAGCGCGGCCCGCAGCCGGCCGACGTAGGTGTGCAGGGTGGCGCGGGCGGCGGGGGGCGGGGCGCCGTCCCACAGCAGACCGGCGAGGCGGGCGGTGGGGACGGCCCGGCCGGCCTCCAGCAGGAGGAGGGCGAGCAGGCACCGTTCCTGGCGGCGGATGCCGAGCGGCACGGGCCGTCCTTCGTGGCGGGCCTCGAAGGGCCCGAGGAGGGCGAAGTCCATGGTGCGGGCACCCTACGGGGGCGGTGGTCAGGTTGTGGTCAGGGGGCGGGCGTTGGCTGGGGACGTCCGCATCCGCCGTTCCGCACCGAGGAGTTCACCATGCGCAGGTCCGCCCTGGCCCTGGCCGTCTGCGGCGTGCTCGCCGCCCCGCTCGTCACCGCCGCCCCCGCCTCCGCGGCCGTCGCCCCGGGCCCGTGGGAGCCGGTGCCCTCGCCGTCCTGGTCGTATCCGGCCGGGGCGCGCTGCGACGTCGCCGTGCACGGCGGGCCGGTCGTCGACGAGGTGGTGCGGCGCACCCTCGCGACGTACGAGGACGGCACCCGGGTCGTCGAGTACAAGGGCACGCTCGTGGTACGGGTGACCAACTCGGCGACCGGTGCCTCCCACGACGCGGACGCGAGCGGCCGGGCGGTCGTGGTGGTGCGCCCGGACCGCTCGCAGAGCTGGTACGTCACCGGTCCGATCCTGGCCGGCTTCGGCGAGGGCGGGGGGAACGTGGTGCGCGGGCTGTACACCGTGGACGGGACGTACACGCTGGAGGTCTCGGCCACCGGCTACAAGACCCTGGGCCTGCTGCACGGCTCGGTCGAGCCGCTGTGCGACAAGGTGTCCTGAGCGCGGCGGGCACGGGAAGGGCCCCCTCCGGAGTGGAGGGGGCCCTTCTCGTGGATCGGGCGGGGCGGGTCAGGCCGCCGAGCCGGCCTTCCAGGCCGACCAGTCCATGTTCCAGCCGTTGAGGCCGTTGTCCGGGGCGATCGTCTTGTCCTTGGAGTTCTTGACGATCACGACGTCGCCGATCATCGACTGGTCGTAGAACCAGGCGGCCATCTGCTTGGGGTCGCCGGCGCCCTTGACGTCGGCGAGGCCCACGCAGCCGTGGCTGGTGTTCACGGAGCCGAAGATGGAGCGGGAGCCCCAGTAGTTGCCGTGGATGAAGGTGCCGGAGGTGGACAGGCGCATGGCGTGCGGCACGTCCTTGATGTCGTACTCGCCCTTGCCGTCGGAGTCGGTGAAGCCGACGGTGGCGCCGTTCATCCGGGTCTCCTTGAACTTCTCGGAGATCACCATCTGGCCGTTGTAGGTGGTGTTCTCCGGGGAGCCGGCGGAGATCGGGATGGTCCGGATCACCTTGCCGTCGCGGACGACGGTCATCGTCTTCTTCTCGACGTCGACGGTGGAGACCTGGCTGCGGCCGACCTTGAAGGTGACGGTCTTCTGCTGGACGCCGAAGACGCCGTCGGCGCCCTCGACGCCGTCGAGGTCGAGCTTGAGGGTGACCGTCGAGCCGGCCTTCCAGTAGTCGTCCGGGCGGAAGTCGAGGCGCGTCGAGTTGAACCAGTGGCCGACGACCTCCTGGCCGGAGCTGGAGGAGACGGTGATGCCGCCCTGGACGGCCTTCTTGTCGGTGATCGCCTTGTTGAAGTTGATCGAGACCGGCATGCCCACGCCGACGGTCGAGCCGTCCTCGGGGGTGAAGTTGCCGATGAAGCTGTTCTCCTTCGACACGGTGGTGAAGGAGGAGTTCTCGTGCGCCTCCAGGCCCTCCGCGTCGACGGCGGTGGCGGCGATCTTGTAGACGGTGGCGCGCTCCAGCTGGCCGGCCGGCTTCCAGGAGAGGCCGTCCGCCGCTATCTCGCCCTTGACCTCGGTGCCCTCGGCGGAGGTCATGGTGACCTCGGTGAGCTTGCCCTCGGTGACGGCGACCTTGGCGGCGTTGTTGATGGAGGCGTTCTGCGAGCCGTTCTCCGGCGAGATCGTGATCTGCGCCTTGGAGGTCTTCTGCTCGGCGGCCTCGTCGACCTGGGCCTGGGAGGTGGCGGTGGGCGAGCCGGACCCGGCCGGGCCCGACGCGTCGTCGTCGTTGCACGCCGAGAGCACGAGTACGCCGCTGAGCACGGCCGCCGCGGCTGCCAGGCTCCTGCGGCGCTTGCCGACCGTCATCACACGCTTCTCCATCGTCGCCGATTCCCTGTCAATCCATCAGAACACCCGTGCCACCCCTCCGGTTCCGGACGGGGGCGGTTTGTGGGGAAGACCACTGAGCGGCACCGGGCCCCACCGATCGACACGCAACGGCGGAGCGTCCGGTTCCCGGCGTCCCGGGACCGGGACGCGGAACGGCCCCGGGACGGCGTCCCGGGGCCCGCGGACGGGGCGGCCGGCGCCGCCCCTACCGCCGGTCAGGCGCGCTCGTCGTCTTCCTCGTCCCCATCTTCCTCGTCCAGCTCCCACTCCATCGCATCGGGGTCGTACTCGATCTCCTCGCTGCTCCAGGCGGCCTGGACGAGCTCGACGCCGGGCAGGCCGCGGACCAGGTCGAAGGGCTCCACCAGGTAGGCGAGGGCCTCGGAGGGGTCCTCCCGGACGGCGGCCCGGGCGTGCTCGCGCTCCTCGGCCGGCATGAACTCGTCGGAGTCGATCCGCTCCTCCGCGGCGGCGGTCAACTCGGCCGGTCCGTCGATCTCCAGGACGATGTCGACGCGGAGCCGGACGTGGCGGGGGGCGGTCTCGGTGCCGGCGGTGGCGGGGGTTTCGGAGGTGCTCATGGCTGGGAGCGTAGGGTCTGTCCGGCCTCGGCTTTCCCACGACCCGCTGGGTTCACTAGCATCGGCGCACCGCGGGCTTCCCGCGGGGCTTTCCGTGAGGGAGAACGAGATCCGCGTGCCCGCCGCCCGACGTCCGCTGCTGACCGCCACCGCGGCGGGGACCCTGCTGTGCGCCCTGTGGTTCGTCCCGTCGGCGAACGCCTCCGACACCGCTCCCGGGGCGGCCGTACGGAGCGGGAGCACCGGGCCCGCGACCGGCCGGCTCGCCGAGACCGGGGGGCCCGACACGACGGCGTACGTGCTCGGCGGGACCGGTTTCCTCGGCGTGGGCGCGGGCTTCGTGGCGCTGGCGATGCGGCGGCACGGGCGCGCGTCCTAGGAACGGCGGAAGGGCCGCCCCCGGGTGGGGGCGGCCCTCGGGCGCCGGGGCGGGCCGGGTCAGGCCAGCGGGCCGGTGACCGGCTCGACGGCGGCGACCAGGCGGCCCTCGCGGACGAAGGCGTCGGCGGCGGCCAGGTCGGGCGCGAGGAAGCGGTCCGGGCCGGGGCCCTCGACGCCGGCGGCGCGCAGGGCGTCGATGGCGGCCCGCGAGGCGGGGGCGGGGGTGAGGCCCTCGCGCAGCTCGATACCGCGGGTGGCGGCGTACAGCTCGACGGCGATGATCCGGGCGAGGTTGCCGACGGCGGTGCGCAGCTTGCGGGCGGCGGACCAGCCCATGGAGACGTGGTCCTCCTGCATGGCGGAGGAGGGGATGGAGTCGGCGGAGGCCGGGACGGCGAGCCGCTTCATCTCGCTGACCAGGGCGGCCTGGGTGTACTGGGCGATCATGAGGCCCGAGTCGACGCCGGCGTCGTCGGCGAGGAAGGGCGGCAGGCCGTGGCTGCGGTTCTTGTCGAGGAGCCGGTCGGTGCGGCGCTCGGCGATGGAGCCGAGGTCGGCGGCGGCGATGGCGAGGAAGTCGAGGACGTACGCGACGGGGGCGCCGTGGAAGTTGCCGTTGGAGCGGACCTCGCCGTTGCCGAGGACGACCGGGTTGTCGACGGCGGCGGCCAGTTCGCGCTCGGCGACGAGCAGGGCGTGGGCCATCGTGTCGCGGCCGGCGCCGGCGACCTGCGGGGCGCAGCGGATCGAGTAGGCGTCCTGGACGCGGGGGGCCTCGCCGGCCTGGAAGTGGCCGGTGAGGCCGGAGCCCTTGAGGACGGCCAGCATGTTGGCGGCGGAGGCGGCCTGGCCGGGGTGGGGGCGGATGGCGTGGAGTTCGGGTTCGAGGACCTTCTCGGTGCCGAGGAGGGCTTCGAGGGAGAGCGCGGCGGTGACGTCGGCCGACTTGTAGAGGACGTCGAGGTCGGCGAGGGCCATGATCAGCATGCCGAGCATGCCGTCGGTGCCGTTGAGGAGGGCGAGGCCCTCCTTCTCGCGCAGGACGACGGGCTCGATGCCGGCGGCGGCGAGCAGTTCGCCGGCGGGCTGCACGGTGCCGTCGGGGCCCTCGGCGTCGCCCTCGCCCATGAGCGCGAGGGCGCAGTGGGAGAGCGGGGCGAGGTCGCCGGAGCAGCCGAGGGAGCCGTACTCGTGGACGACCGGGGTGATGCCGGCGTTGAGGACGTCGGCCATGGTCTGCGCGACCTCGGGGCGGACGCCGGTGTGGCCGGAGGCGACGGTCTTGAGCCGCAGGAACATCAGGGCGCGGACGACCTCGCGCTCGACGCGCGGGCCCATGCCGGCGGCGTGCGAGCGGACGATGTTCCGCTGGAGCTGGGTGCGCAGCTCGTGGTCGATGTGCCGGGTGGCGAGCGCGCCGAACCCGGTGGAGACGCCGTAGACGGGCTCGGGCTTGGCGGCGAGGGCGTCGACGACGGCGCGGGAGGCGGCGAGCGCCTCGACGGCGCCGGCCGACAGCTCGACGCGGGCGCCGTGACGGGCGACGGCGATGACGTCCTGCGGGGTCGTGCCGGACGTGCCGAGAACGACTGTCTGCATATCCATATTCAGCACCCTACGGATTGAAGACCGACCTGTCACTAGGCAATGTGTCACTGGCCCCCACCGGCACGGACCCTTACGGCTCCGGGGGCAGCCCCACCGTCGGGGCGTCGCGGAAGCGGCGGCGGTCGCGGGCGCCGGGCGGGGCGTCGGCGAGGCGGACGACGGTGCCGTCGCGGCCGGCCACGACCGGCTTCGACGAGCGGGCGGCCTTGGCCTGGTACTGGGCCGCGTCGGCGAGGCGGAAGAGGCGGCGGGCGGACTTCAGGGGGCCGATGGGGTCGCCGGTGGAGGCGACGCCGCAGGCGACGCCCTCGCCGAGCTCCAGCTCCGCGGCGCGGACGCACAGCTCCTCCGCCACGGCGACCACCTCGTCCGCCGTCGGGCCGACGGCCAGCAGGCAGAACTCGTCGCCGCCGAGGCGGGCGGCGAGGGCGCCGGGCAGCCGGGCGCCGCAGCGGGAGAGGACCGAGCCGAAGCGCTCGAGGAGGCGGTCGCCGACGGCGTGGCCGTGGGTGTCGTTGACGCGCTTGAGACCGTTGAGGTCGCAGACGACGAGGCTGACGACCGAGCCGTCGGCGCGGTAGCGCTCGATGGCCTCGTCGAGGCGGGAGTCGACCGCGCGGCGGTTGGCGAGCCCGGTGAGGGGGTCGGTGAAGGCGAGCTTGCGGACCTCCTCCAGCCGCTCGGCCTGGGCGATGCCGGCCGCGACGACCGCCGCGAGGACGTTGGCGAAGTCGGCGTCCTCGGTGGTGAAAGGTTTCGCCCCGTCGGGACGGGCCACGTACAGCTCACCCCAGGCCCGGCCGTGCAGCACGATCGGGGCGACCACGCAGCAGCGGCGGCCGCGCCGCCGCAGGCCCTCCACCCGGCCGGTGACCCGGGGCGCGTCGGCCGTCTCGATCCAGGCGTGCGGACCGGCGCCGGTCGCCCACCGCTCGTGGAGGAACTCGGTGATCTCCGGGAACTGGTGCACCGGATACGTCTCCGCGTCCGGGAACTCCTCCTCGCCGACCGCCCGGTCCCCGGCGTTCACCAGGACCCGCAGCCGCCCGTGGTCCCGCTCCCAGACCGACAGGGCGCCGAAGCTCCCGCCGAGCCCGGCGCACGCCCCCAGGGCCGCGGCCCGCCAGAACTCGCGCGGGGTGTGCGCCGCCGCCATCCCCTGCGCCAGCGCCACCACGGCCCGCAGCCGCACGTCCTCTCCCATTCCTCCAGCTTAGGGAGGTTTGATCCGTTTTCCCTTCCGAGACGTCACGGAAAGTTACATTTCGTAGAAAGCGGGATCAATCAGTCACTCTCCGGGCCAGGACGGCTTCCGCTTCTCGTTGAAGGCCGCCACGCCCTCGGCGCGGTCGCCCGAGAAGGCCACCGAGCGCCAGGCCGCGTCCTCGACCTCCAGGCCGGCCCGCAGGTCCAGGCCCTGGCCCAGCCGCATCGCCTTCTTCGCCGCGCGCAGTCCGACCGGCGAGTTCGCGGCGATCCGCCCGGCCAGCTCCAGGGCGGCCGTGCGGGCGTCCTCCGCGACCACGTCCACCAGGCCCAGCTCCGCGGCCTCGGCGGCCTCCACCCGGCGCGCCGTGAAGACCAGCTCGGCGGCGCGCGCGGCGCCCACCCGGCGCGGCAGCAGCTGCGTACCGCCGCCGCCCGGGATGACGCCGACGGAGACCTCGGGGAGACCGACGACGGTCGTGGCGTCGGCGACGATCAGGTCGCAGGCGAGCGCCAGCTCGTAGCCGCCGCCGAGGGCGAAGCCGTGCACGGCCGCCACGGTCGGCATCGGCAGCTCCAGGACGCCGGTGTAGGCCGCGCGGGCGGTGGGCCGCTGGCGGACCAGCTCGGCGTCGGTGAAGGAGTTGCGCTCCTTCAGGTCGGCGCCGACGCAGAACGCCCGGTCGTTCGAGGAGGTGAGGACGGTGACCCGGACCTCCCGGTCGGCGGCGAGCGCCGCGCAGGCCTCGCCGATGGAACGGGCCATCTCGGAGGAGACCGCGTTCATCGCCTTGGGCCGGTCGAGGACGAACTCGGCGACGTGCCCCTCCTTGCGGACCAGCACGAACTCACCAAAACGCTGCTCGGACATCTCCTGCGCCCTCCCGGTTAACGACGGTTCACATCTGCACCGGGAGGGATCTTAGGTCGGGCGGCGGTTCAGGAGCCAGGGCTCCACGACGCCGAGGCCGCGGACGGACCGCTGCCACATCGGCTGGAGCGCGAAGCGGTACGTCTCCGGGGCCCTGCCCTCCTTCTCGGCGCGGGCGGCCTGCTCCGCCGCCTCGGCCTCGGAGACGGGCACCTCGCCGGTGCGGGTCAGCTCCTCGGCGAAGGCGCTGTCCACCAGGACGGCGTCCTTCGGCGCTATCGAGGTGAGCCGGCTGGCGAGGTTCACGGTGGTGCCGAAGACGTCGCCCATCCGGGTCGTCACGGTGCCGAAGGCGATGCCGACCCGCAGCGCCGGCATGGTCTCGTCCTGGCTGAGGGTCTCGATCAGGCGCAGCGCGATCTCGGCGGCGATGCCGGCGTCGTCCGCCGCGTAGAGCACCTCGTCGCCGAGGGTCTTGATGAGCCGGCCGCCGTGCGCGGCGACCAGGTCGGCGCAGGTGGTCTCGAAGGCCTCGACCAGCTCGCCCAGCTCCTCCTCCTCCAGGCGGCGGGTGAGGCGGGTGAAGCCGACGAGGTCGGCGAAGCCGACGGCGAGCCGGCGGTCGACCATCTCCTCGTCGTCGGCGGCCTGCGCGACCCGGCCGGTGGCGGCGGCGAGCTGCCGCCGCCACACGTAGATCAGGAACTCCTCCAGCTCGGGCAGGAGCAGCTCGACCAGGGGGTAGGTGACCTCGGCGCGGGTCATACCGGGCTCGGGCGGCTCGGTCAGGCCCTCCAGGAAGGAGTCGATCTGCCATTCGGCCAGTCGGGCGGTGGTCTGCCCGGTGGAGCGGGCGACCTGCACCGCCATCGGCTCGCTGAGCAGCCCCGCCTCGACGAGGCCGGCGAGCCGCCGCAGGGCGAGCACGTCGGCCTCGGTGAGCGCCTTGGCCTGTCCGATGTCGGCGAAGCCCATGGCCCGCCAGAAGCGGGAGGCCAGCTCCATGGAGACGCCTGCGGTGCGGGCGGCCTGGAAGGGGGTGTAGCGGCGGTCCGCGCCGAGGATGAGCTGTTCGAGGCGGATGGCGAGCGGGTCGTCGGTCGGTTCGACCGTGTGGTCGACGGCGTGGTGGGGGGTGGGGTACGCCGAGGTGCCGGCGGCCTCGGCCGCCCCGGACGGCCCGTCGGACCGGCCCTCACCCTCGTTCGCGTCGTCGACGGTCACCGGCCGCCTCCTGCCCGTTCCCTGCCGCTGCCCACTGTCCTGCCGATCTGTTCGCCTGGATCGCGCTCCACGATACGACAGGTGTGGGCTGGCTCACGCCGGAACGGTCCGGGGTGCTCAGCCGGTGGCGCGCAGGTGGACGATGTCGCCCGCGCCGACCGCTTCCGTGCCGCCGCCCTCGGTGGCCACCACCAGGCGTCCGTCGCCGTCCAGGGCGACCGCGTCGCCCTCCAGCACCCGCTCGCCCGGCAGGTCGGCGCGGACCCGGCGGCCGAGGGTGGCGCAGCCGGCCGCGTAGGCGGCCTGGACGCCGGAGGCCTCGGGGTCGCCGTCGGCCCGCACCCAGGCGCCGTACCAGTCGGCGAGTGAGCGCAGGACGGCCCGGAGCAGGGTGTCGCGGTCGGTGGAGACGGCGCCGGCCAGGAGGAGGGAGCCGGCCGTGGGGACGGGCAGCTCGTCGGCGCGCAGCGAGACGTTGACGCCGAGCCCGACGACGACGCCGTCCTCGCCGGCCCGCTCGGCGAGGATCCCGCCGGCCTTGCGCTCCTCGCCGTCCACGGTGACCAGGAGGTCGTTGGGCCACTTGAGGGAGACGTCGGTGCCGGCGGCCTTCACCAGGCCGGTGGCGGCGGCCACCCCGGTGAGCAGCGGGAGCCAGCCGAGCCGGTGCGCGGGCACGTCGGGCTTGAGCAGGACGGAGAGGAAGAGCCCGGACCGGGCGGGGGCGCTCCAGGTGCGGTCGAGCCGGCCGCGCCCGGAGGTCTGCTCCTCGGCGACGAGCACGGCCCCTTCGGGCAGTTCGGCCGCCCGCGCGGCCAGGTCGGAGTTGGTCGACCCGGTGCTCCTCACCACGTCGAGCGAGCGCCACAGTCCGTCCGGGAGGAGGAGGGCCTGGCTCAGCACGCGGGCGTTGAGCGGGGGGCGTTCGAGGTCGGACCACGGTCCGCCGGAGGTGTTGGGGGACGTCATGCAAGCCAGAGTAGGTGTGGCAAAGACCGCAGTGCCGAACCGTATCGCCGTCGATACGCTACGGGTCAGTAGGCCACCAGTAGCCCATTCGCAGCCAACGAACCCCCCGTGACCAGGCAGGGAGCCGCATCCCGATGTCCGAGCCGGCAGAGCAGTACGAGATCGACATTCACACGACCGCGGGCAAGATCGCGGACCTCAGGCGTCGCATCGACGAGGCCACGCACGCCGGCTCCGAACGCGCGGTGGAGAAGCAGCACGCGAAGGGGAAGCTGACGGCGCGCGAGCGCATCGCCCTGCTGCTCGACGAGGGCTCCTTCGTCGAGCTGGACGAGCTGGCCCGGCACCGCTCCACCAACTTCGGCCTGGAGAGGAACCGGCCGTACGGCGACGGCGTCGTCACCGGCTACGGCACGGTGGACGGCCGTCCGGTCGCCGTGTTCTCGCAGGACTTCACGGTCTTCGGCGGGGCGCTCGGCGAGACGTACGGCCAGAAGATCATCAAGGTGATGGACTTCGCGCTGAAGACCGGCTGCCCGGTCGTCGGCATCAACGACTCCGGCGGCGCCCGCATCCAGGAGGGCGTGAGCGCGCTCGGGATGTACGGCGAGATCTTCCGCCGCAACACCCACGCGTCGGGCGTGATCCCGCAGATCTCGCTGGTCGTGGGGCCGTGCGCGGGCGGCGCGGTGTACTCCCCCGCCATCACGGACTTCACCGTGATGGTGGACCAGACCTCGCACATGTTCATCACGGGTCCCGACGTCATCAAGACGGTGACCGGCGAGGACGTGGGCTTCGAGGAGCTGGGCGGCGCCCGGACGCACAACTCGACCTCGGGCGTGGCGCACCACATGGCGGGGGACGAGAAGGACGCCATCGAGTACGTGAAGCAGCTGCTCTCGTACCTGCCGTCGAACAACCTCTCGGAGGCCCCGGCCTTCCCGGAGACGGCGGAGACCGAGGTGTCGGACGAGGACCTGGAACTCGACGCGCTGATCCCGGACTCGGCGAACCAGCCGTACGACATGCACAAGGTGATCGAGCACGTCGTGGACGACGGCGAGTTCCTGGAGACCCAGGCGCTCTTCGCGCCGAACATCCTGACCGGCTTCGGCCGGGTGGAGGGCTTCCCGGTCGGCATCGTGGCCAACCAGCCGATGCAGTTCGCCGGCTGTCTGGACATCAACGCCTCGGAGAAGGCCGCGCGCTTCGTGCGCACCTGCGACGCCTTCAACATCCCGGTGCTGACCTTCGTGGACGTGCCGGGCTTCCTGCCGGGCGTGGACCAGGAGTACGGCGGCATCATCCGGCGCGGCGCGAAGCTGATCTACGCGTACGCCGAGGCGACCGTCCCGCTGATCACGGTCATCACCCGGAAGGCCTTCGGCGGCGCGTACGACGTCATGGGCTCCAAGCACCTGGGCGCGGACCTGAACCTGGCGTGGCCGACGGCGCAGATCGCCGTCATGGGCGCGCAGGGCGCGGTGAACATCCTGCACCGCAGGACGATCGCCGAGGCGGAGGCGAACGGCGAGGACGTCGAGGCGGTGCGGGCGCGGCTGATCCAGGAGTACGAGGACACCCTGCTCAACCCGTACATCGCGGCCGAGCGCGGTTACGTCGACGGGGTGATCCTGCCGTCGGAGACCCGGGCGCAGGTCGTGAAGGGTCTGCGTCAGCTGCGGACGAAGCGGGAATCCCTGCCTCCGAAGAAGCACGGCAACATCCCGCTCTAGCCCTCGGGAGGGACAGCACGATGATCAAGGTCGTACGAGGCAACCCGACGCCCGAGGAGCTGGCCGCCGCACTGGCGGTGGTCCAGGCCCGGGCCGCGGCCACGGCGGCGGCGGCCGCGCAGGGCGGCGGCCCGGCGGTGCCGGAGGGCTGGTCGGACCCGTCGCGGATCGCGCGTTCGGTCCGTCCGCGGCCGGGCCCGCGGGCCTGGGCGCGGTCCTACTGGCCGGTCTGACCGGTCCGGACGGTGTGACGTGGGCGAAGGCCGGACCCCGTGTGCGGGGGGTCCGGCCTTCGTCGTGCGCGCTCAGCGGCGCCGCAGGAGGAGCGCCGGGACGAGGACCGCCACCAGGACGAGGGCGGCGTTGACGGCGACGGCGCGGGCGATGCCGTCCGGGAGCGTGGCGGCGGTGACGACGACGGCGCTCATCACCGGGGTGCCGAGGGTGATGCCGACCTGCTGGGTCATGGTGGCGATGCCGGTGGCCATGCCCTGCTCGCCGTCGGGGAGGCCGGAGGTGGCGGTGACCATGAAGCCGACGATGGCGAGCATGTTGCCGACGCCGCCGGCGAAGGTGGCGGCGAGCAGCAGGCCGTACGTGCTCCGCCCGTCGCCGATGCCGAGGAGGGCGAGGGTGGCGGCGGCCTGGAGGAGCCCGCCGGCGACGAGGGCGGCGCGGGGCGAGAAGCGGCCGAGGAAGCGGGGGGCGAGCAGGCCGCCGAGGACGGTGCCGGCGCCGAGGACGCCGAAGGAGAGGCCGGCGGCGAGCGGGGAGAAGCCGAGCACGTCCTGGAGGTGCAGGGTCATCAGGAAGACCAGCGAGGTCTCGGTGGCGAAGGCGGCGAGCCCGGCGAGGTTGCCCCAGACCACGGTGCGGCGCCTCAGGACCCGGAGGGGGACGAGGGGGGCGGCGGAGCGGCGCTCGACGAGGGGGAAGGCGGTGAGCAGGACGGCGGCCGCGGCGAGCGGCAGCAGGGCGCCGGGGGCGGTCCAGCCGTGCTCGCCGGCGGCGGTGAGGCCGAGGACGAGGGCGAGGAGGCCGCCGGTGACGGTGACCGCGCCGGGGACGTCGAGTCGGGGGCGTTCGGCGGGGCGGCTCTCCTTCAGGACGGCGGGGGCGACGAGGAGGACGGCGAGCGCGACCGGCACGTTGACGAAGAAGGCCCACCGCCAGGAGAGCAGGTCGGTGAGGACGCCGCCGAGGACGGCTCCGGTGGTGAACCCGGCGGACATCAGGGCGCCGTTGAGGCCGAGGGCCTTGTCGCGGAGCGGGCCCTCGGGGAAGGCGGAGGTGAGCAGGGAGAGGCCGGCGGGGGTGACGGCGGCGGTGGCGAGGCCCTGGGCGACGCGGGCGGCCATGAGCAGTTCGGGGGTGGTGGCGAGGCCGCCTGCGAGGGAGGCGGCGCCGAGGACGGCCATGCCCGCGAGGAAGACGCGGCGGCGGCCGAGGAGGTCGGCGAGGCGCCCGAAGAGGAGGGTGAAGCCGGCGGCGGAGAGGGCGAAGGCGGTGGCGATCCACTGGAGGCCGCCGAGGGAGAAGCCGAGTCCTTCGCCGACGACGGGGAGGGCGACGTTCAGGATCGAGAAGTCGACGGCCAGCATGAACTGGGCGACGAGGAGGACGACGAGGACGAGCCGCATCCGTCCGTCCATGCGGACGGGCGCGGCCGGGGCGGGGCGTGCTGCGAGCGCGACCATGACGGGACCCCTTAATGGGAGACTGGTTCCGTTAAGATGGGCGAGACGCTAGCAGACTCCGGCGCCTTAACGGAACAGGAGACCCATTTGAACGAGAACAGCGGGACGCGCGAGAGCGGCGGGACGCGCGGGGACGAGAGCGCGGGCGGGAGCGGCGGGACGCCGGACCCCTCGTCCGGACCCGGCACCCGACGGCCCGGAGGCCGTACTGCGAAGGTGCGCCGGGCGGTCCTCGACGCCACCCAGGAGGCCCTCGCCACCGGCGGCTTCCCCACCCTGAACATGGATCAGATCGCGGCCGCCGCCGGCGTCGGCAAGACCACCGTCTACCGCCGCTGGGGCTCCCCCGTCGGCCTGGTCGCCGACCTCCTGCGCGACATGGCCGAGCAGTCCGTGCCCGCCGCCGACACCGGCAGCCTCGCCGGCGACCTGCGGGCCAACGCCGACCTCGTACGGGAGACCCTCACCGATCCGCGGATGGGCGCCGTCTTCCGCGCGGTCCTCGCCGCCGCCGCCTGCGACGCGGAGTGCGCCCGGGCCCTGAGCGGCTTCTACCGCACCCGGCTCGCCGCGTGGGCGCCGGTCGCGGAGCGGGCGGCGGCCCGCGGCGAACTGCCCGCGGGCACCGACCCGACGGAGCTGCTGCGGGCCGTCTCGGCGCCGCTCTACTACCGCTTCTCCGTCACGTACGAGGAGCTGTCGCCCGCCGACGCCGAGCGGGCCGTCACGGCGGCCCTGGCCGCCGCGGCGGCGGGCGCGTACGCCTCCTGAGCGGGATTCCGGGAGCGCTTGAGTATCCGTACTCAGGCGCCCCGCCGCCCCGCACCGCACCATCGGGAACATGCTGTGGTCCGACCCCGAGAACAAGCCGCCGAAGTTCCTGCGCGAGGCGCAGGAGATGCTGCGCCGGTCGGGCGTGGTGCTGGCGCTGGCCATGGTCGTCCTGATGCTCGTGATGGGCGCGCGCTGAGTACGCTGCCCCCATGACTGCTGATCACCCGGGCGGCACGCCCCGCCGCCTCGTCCTCGCCTCCGCCTCCCCGGCCCGGCTCGGCCTGCTCCGCCAGGCCGGCCTCGCCCCCGAGGTGATCGTCAGCGGGGTGGACGAGGACAAGGTCCACGCCCCGACCCCGGCCGAGCTGGCGCTGTCCCTGGCGGAGGCCAAGGCGGCGCACGTGGCGGCCCGCCCCGAGGCGAGCGGCGCGCTGGTGATCGGCTGCGACTCGGTCCTGGAGCTGGACGGCAGGGCGCTGGGCAAGCCCGCCGACGCCGCCGA
This sequence comes from Streptomyces sp. NPDC058758, assembly GCF_042746075.1. NCBI lineage: Bacteria > Bacillati > Actinomycetota > Actinomycetes > Kitasatosporales > Streptomycetaceae > Streptomyces > Streptomyces sp. NPDC058758. The sequence goes on from NZ_JBHYPS010000012.1 coordinate 116,470, forward strand.
GGCGACCGCCCGCTGGCAGGAGATGCGGGGCCGCGTCGGCGTCCTCCAGACCGGCCACTGCGTGTACGACACGGCGGCCAAGCGGTACGAGTCGGCGACGGCCTCGACCGTGGTCCGGTTCGGCGAGCCGACGGACGCGGAGATCGCGGCCTACGTGGCGAGCGGCGAACCGCTGCACGTGGCGGGCGCCTTCACGCTGGACGGCCGCTCGGCGCCGTTCATCGAGGGCATCGACGGCGACCCGGGCAACGTGATCGGCCTGTCGCTGCCGCTGCTGCGCCGGCTCCTCGCCAGGCTCGACGTGGGCATCACCGACCTCTGGACCGCCTGAGCCGGACCGGATCCGGCCGGTCCGGCCGAGTCCGCGTCAGGCCTCGGCCGGCTCCGGGGCCCCGGCGCGCGCCGGGGCCCCGGGCTCCTTGCCGTACGCCACCAGGGTGAGCACGACGAGGGCGACGACGGTCATGAGGGCGGCGAAGGCGGTCCAGCCGACCAGGGCGGCGGCGACCGCGGCGAGGAGTCCGTGGACGACCGCGCAGCCGATCAGCAGGCCCCGCCCGAGCCGGCCGGGGCGCCGGTCGCGGACGCCCGCGACGAGGGCGGTGAGGGCGCAGAGGAGCAGGGCGAGGCCGGAGCCGATGCCGAGGGCCCAGGTGCCGGTGACCATGTGGTCGGGATCGAGTCCGTCGAGGGACATCGACTGGACCTCGACGAACCGGGCCATGACCGCGTTGAGCCCGACGACGGCGGGCGCCTCCACCAGGAGGACGGCGGCCGTGACGCATGCGATCGGTCTGCGGGCCACCTCGGCCACCCCCTGAATGCGACTGTTACCGACAGTACGGTCGACAGCGCGAAGGCTACTGGCCGGTAAACGTCGGGACAAGGGTTCGCGCGTCATGGCCGAAGGGCGACGTTCCGGCAAAGAATCATTCCGCCATTCGTAGGGACTCCACAAAGAAACCCGAATGGCGACTGGCCCCGCGAACAGAGACCTGCGCCACACCTCAGGGCTACTGTGCCGTAAAGGAACCCTGCGTACCGTGGTGCGACAAGGGATTTCACGACCCGAGCGAGCCCCCGACGACACTCCGTGTGGGCAAGCTCACCCGTGGGGACGGGTCGAGGGGCCGTGTCGGCAGTCCCTAAACTCAGCTTGTTTTCAAGGAGGGAGCCATCGTGCGCAAGGTGCTCATCGCCAACCGTGGCGAAATCGCTGTTCGTGTCGCCCGTGCCTGCCGGGATGCCGGGATCGCCAGCGTAGCCGTCTACGCGGACCCGGACCGGGACGCCCTGCACGTCCGCGCGGCCGACGAGGCGTTCGCCCTGGGCGGTGACACCCCGGCCACCAGCTACCTGGACATGGCCAAGGTGCTCCAGGCCGCGAAGGACGCCGGCGCGGACGCGGTCCACCCCGGCTACGGCTTCCTCTCCGAGAACGCGGAGTTCGCCCAGGCCGTGATCGACGCCGGTCTCACCTGGATCGGCCCGCCGCCGCAGGCGATCCGCGACCTCGGCGACAAGGTCGCCGCCCGTCACATCGCCCAGCGCGCCGGGGCCCCGCTCGTCGCGGGCACCCCGGACCCGGTCTCGGGCGCGGACGAGGTCGTCGCCTTCGCCGAGGAGCACGGCCTGCCGATCGCCATCAAGGCGGCCTTCGGCGGCGGCGGCCGCGGCCTCAAGGTCGCCCGCACCCTCGAAGAGGTGCCGGAGCTCTACGACTCCGCCGTGCGCGAGGCCGTCGCCGCCTTCGGCCGCGGCGAGTGCTTCGTCGAGCGCTACCTCGACAAGCCGCGCCACGTCGAGACCCAGTGCCTCGCCGACCAGCACGGCAACGTGGTCGTCGTCTCGACCCGTGACTGCTCGCTCCAGCGCCGCCACCAGAAGCTCGTCGAGGAGGCGCCCGCGCCGTTCCTGACGGACGAGCAGAACGCGCAGCTGTACGCGGCGTCGAAGGCGATCCTGAAGGAGGCCGGCTACGTCGGCGCCGGCACGGTCGAGTTCCTCGTCGGCATGGACGGGACGATCTCCTTCCTGGAGGTCAACACCCGCCTCCAGGTGGAGCACCCGGTCACCGAGGAGGTCACCGGCATCGACCTGGTCCGCGAGATGTTCCGGATCGCCGACGGCGAGGAGCTCGGCTACGGCGACCCGGCCATGCGCGGCCACTCCTTCGAGTTCCGCATCAACGGCGAGGACCCGGGACGCAACTTCCTCCCGGCCCCCGGCACGGTCACCCTCTTCCAGCCGCCGACCGGCCCGGGCGTCCGCCTGGACGCGGGCGTCGAGTCCGGCTCGGTCATCGGCCCGGCCTGGGACTCGCTGCTCGCGAAGCTGATCGTCACCGGCGCCACCCGCGAGCAGGCTCTCCAGCGCGCCGCCCGCGCGCTCGCCGAGTTCAAGGTCGAGGGCATGGCCACGGCCATCCCGTTCCACCAGGCCGTCGTGGTCGACCCCGACTTCACCGCCGACCCGTTCCGCGTCCACACCCGGTGGATCGAGACGGAGTTCGTCAACGAGATCAAGCCGTTCGCCCCGGCCGGTGCCGACGCGGAGGACGACGAGGCCGGCCGCGAGACCATCGTGGTCGAGGTCGGCGGCAAGCGCCTGGAGGTCTCCCTCCCGTCGTCGCTGGGCATGTCCCTGGCGCGCACGGGTCTGGCCGCCGGTGCCAAGCCGAAGCGCCGCGCCGCCAAGAAGTCCGGCCCGACGGCCTCGGGCGACACCCTCGCCTCGCCCATGCAGGGCACGATCGTGAAGGTCGCGGTCAAGGAGGGCCAGGAGGTCAAGGAGGGCGATCTGATCGTCGTCCTGGAGGCCATGAAGATGGAGCAGCCGCTCAACGCGCACAAGTCCGGCACCGTCACGGGCCTGAGCGCCGAGGTCGGCGCGTCGGTGACGTCCGGCGCCGGCATCTGCGAGATCAAGGCCTGACGGCCCGTCCGATCGCGTGGAAGGGCCCGCAGGCAGCCGCCTGGGGGCCCTTCGCCGTATCCGGCGGAAGGGGCGGCGGCTCACTGCGTCGGGGTCGTGCGGGACGGGACCGGGTCGTACGGAGGCGGCGCCAGGGCCGTACGGTTCGGAGCCCGGCCGTGCGGGGCGGGGGCTCAGCGGCGGCGGAGGTCCGCCACCCGGGCCGTGCGCTCCAGGGGTTCGGCGCCGAGGCCGCCGGGACCGGGGCCGCGGAACTGTCCGCCGGGCATCCTGCCGCCGCGCTGCACGGGCAGCGGCACGTCACGGCGGCCCCGGACGCCCGGGGGCAGCTGCTCGGCGGCGGGGACGCCGCCCTGCCCGGTGCCGGCCACGGCGATCTGCACGCCCTGGTCGGCGAGGGCCTGGAGCTCGGTGGCGGCCCGCTCGTCGTGCGGCGGAGGCTCGTCGGTGACCAGGCGGGTGATCACGTCCGTCGGCACCGTCTGGAACATGGTGTCGGTGCCGAGCTTGGTGTGGTCGGCGAGGACGACGACCTCGGCGGCCGCCTGCACCAGCGCCCGGTCCACGCTCGCGGAGAGCATGTTGGACGTGGAGAGGCCGCGCTCGGCGGTGAGCCCGCTGCCGGAGAGGAAGGCGCGGGAGACCCGCAGCCCCTGGAGCGACTGCTCGGCCCCGCTGCCCACGAGGGCGTAGTTGGAGCCGCGCAGGGTGCCGCCGGTCATGACGACCTCCACCCGGTTGGCGTGCGCCAGGGCCTGGGCGACGAGCAGCGAGTTGGTGACCACGGTGAGACCGGGCACCCGGGCGAGCCGGCGGGCCAGCTCCTGGGTGGTGGTCCCGGCGCCGACGACGATGGCCTCGCCCTCTTCGACCAGGCTCGCGGCGACGTCGGCGATGGCCGTCTTCTCCGCGGTCGCGAGATGGGATTTCTGCGGGAAGCCGGATTCTCGCGTGAATCCGCCCGGCAACACCGCACCGCCGTGCCGGCGGTCGAGGAGTCCTTCTGCCTCCAGGGCCCGTACGTCGCGGCGCACGGTCACTTCGGAGGTCTGGACGACGCGGGCGAGCTCGCGGAGCGACACGGCCCCATTGGCTCGCACCATTTCGAGGATCAACTGGCGACGTTCTGCAGCGAACACGAAACTGACAGTAACGTGCGGCGCGGATCCTTTTCAGCACTATGGGCCGGATTGCGGAAGATGCACACGGGCGGGGCTCCCAAGTGGTATAGGAAGCCCCGCCCTTGATCCGTTCCGCGCCTGGACTATGCCCCGTCTTGCCGGGGGTTGTCCGAGTCGGCGAACCGTTCCCGCAGGCGGGGGCGGTGTTCGCCGCTCCGGGCGCCCCCGCCCCGCGGGAGGTCAGCCCTCGCCCGAGGTCTTTCGGGTGTGCAACTGCCGTGCCACTTCCGCGATCGAGCCCGACAGGGAGGGGTACACGGTGAAAGCATTTGCGATCTGTTCGACCGTCAGATTGTTGTCGACCGCGATCGAGATCGGGTGGATCAGCTCGCTCGCCCGGGGGGCGACGACACAGCCGCCGACCACGATGCCGGTGCCGGGGCGGCAGAAGATCTTGACGAAGCCGTCCCGGATGCCCTGCATCTTCGCGCGGGGGTTGCGCAGCAGCGGCAGCTTGACGACCCGGGCGTCGATCTTGCCCGCGTCCACGTCCGCCTGGGTGTAGCCGACGGTCGCGATCTCGGGGTCGGTGAAGACGTTCGACGAGACCGTCTTGAGGTTGAGCGGGGCCACCGCGTCGCCGAGGAAGTGGTACATCGCGATCCGGCCCTGCATGGCGGCGACCGAGGCGAGCGCGAAGACGCCGGTGACGTCGCCGGCGGCGTAGACGCCCGGGGCGGAGGTGCGGGAGACCTTGTCGGTCCAGATGTGGCCGGAGTCCTTGAGCCGGACGCCGGCCTCCTCCAGGCCCATCCCGGCGCTGTTCGGGATCGCGCCGACGGCCATCAGGCAGTGGGTGCCGGAGATGACCCGGCCGTCCGCGAGGGTGACCTCGACCCGGTCGCCGACCCGCTTGGCGGACTCGGCGCGGGAGCGGGCCATGACGTTCATGCCGCGGCGGCGGAAGACGTCCTCCAGGACCGCGGCGGCGTCGGGGTCCTCGCCCGGCAGCACGCGGTCGCGGCTGGACACCAGGGTGACGCGGGAGCCGAGGGCCTGGTAGGCGCCGGCGAACTCGGCGCCGGTCACGCCGGAACCGACCACGATGAGCTCCTCCGGGAGCTCCTTGAGGTCGTAGACCTGCGTCCAGTTCAGGATCCGCTCGCCGTCGGGCTGGGCGTCGGCCAGCTCGCGCGGGTGGCCGCCGGTCGCGATCAGCACCGCGTCGGCGGTCAGCGTCTCCTCGGTGCCGTCGGCCGCCGTCACGATCACCTGGCGGGAGCCGTCGACGGCCTGGCGGCCGGAGAGCCGGCCCCGGCCGCGCAGCACCCGGGCGCCGGCCCGGGTGACGGAGGCGGTGATGTCGTGCGACTGGGCGAGCGCGAGCCGCTTCACCCGTCGGTTGACCTTGCCGAGGTCCACGCCGACGACGCGGGCGGCCTGCTCCACGTGCGGGGTGTCGTCCGCGACGATGATGCCCAGCTCCTCGTAGGAGGAGTCGAAGGTGGTCATCACCTCGGCGGTGGCGATCAGGGTCTTGGAGGGGACGCAGTCGGTCAGGACGGACGCGCCGCCGAGGCCGTCGCAGTCGACGACGGTCACCTCCGCGCCGAGTTGGGCGCCCACCAGGGCCGCCTCGTATCCGCCGGGTCCGCCGCCGATGATCACGATCCGGGTCACTGGGATCTACGCCTCGCGCTCTCGTTCTGCCGGGGGTGTGCGGCCCCCGCTGGGCTGCAGTGCGTACGCCATTGTCCCGCACGCTTCAAGTGCGTACCCCATTGTCCCGTACCGGGCGGACTCCCTCGCGCCGGGGCCGGAAAAACCCCGCCGGGACGCGGCGGAGGCCCCCGTACGGCCGCCACCTCGGGGTTCGCCGGACACCCCCGTCCCTCCCGTACCCTCGGACCCATGTCGCTCTACGCCGCGTACGCCGGCAACCTCGACCCGCGGCTCATGACCCGCCGCGCCCCGCACTCCCCGCTGCGCGGCACCGGCTGGCTGAACGGCTGGCGGCTCACCTTCGGCGGGGAGCAGATGGGCTGGGAGGGCGCGCTCGCCACCCTCGTGGAGGCCCCGCGCCAGCAGGTCTTCGTGGCGCTGTACGACATCGCCCCGATGGACGAGGACTCCATGGACCGGTGGGAGGGCGTCGGGCTCGACATCTACCGGCGGATGCGGGTCCGGGTGCACACCCTCGACGGCGAGGAGCCGGCCTGGGTCTACGTGCTCAACGCGTACGAGGGCGGGCTGCCGTCCGCGCGCTACCTCGGCGAGGTCGCCGACGCGGCGGAGTCGGCGGGGGCGCCGCACGACTACGTGATGGAGATCCGCAAGCGGCCCTGCTGAGGCCTTCCCCCGTCCGGGCGCCGGAGCGCCTTCGTGGGAAACGACAAGACAACGATCGCATGTCCGTCCGCGCCGTCATCTACGCGCGTAGGAATTCTCCGGCTAGGCTTCTTCGCGAACGAATTCCGTCCGGGGCCACCTCCCTCGGACCCCCTCCCCGAGGCGAGAGAGCCAGTGAACGCTACTGCCACCCCGTACGAGGCCGCCGAGGCCGCAGCCGCGCGACTGCGCGAGCTGACCGGAGTCGAGAACCACGACGTCGCCCTGGTCATGGGCTCGGGCTGGGCCCCGGCCGTGGACGCCCTGGGCGCCCCCGAGGCCGAGTTCCCCGTCACCGAGCTGCCGGGCTTCCCGCCGCCGGCCGTCGAGGGCCACGGCGGCAAGGTCCGCTCGTACAAGATCGGGGAGAAGCGCGCCCTGGTCTTCCTCGGCCGCACCCACTTCTACGAGGGCCGCGGCGTCGCCTCCGTCGCACACGGCGTCCGCACCGCCGTCGCCGCCGGCGTGAAGACCGTCGTCCTCACCAACGGCTGCGGCGGCCTGCGCGAGGGCATGCGCCCCGGCCAGCCGGTCCTCATCAGCGACCACATCAACCTGACGGCCGCCTCGCCGATCGTCGGCGCGAACTTCGTCGACCTCACCGACCTGTACTCGCCGCGGCTGCGGGCCCTGTGCAAGGAGGTCGACGAGACGCTGGAGGAGGGCGTGTACGTCCAGTTCCCCGGCCCCCACTACGAGACCCCCGCCGAGATCAACATGGTCCGGGTCATGGGCGGCGACCTCGTCGGCATGTCCACCGTCCTGGAGGCCATCGCCGCGCGCGAGGCCGGCGCGGAGGTCCTCGGCATCTCCCTCGTCACCAACCTGGCGGCGGGGCTCTCGGGCGAGCCGCTGAACCACGAGGAGGTGCTCCAGGCGGGGCGCGACTCGGCGGCGCGGATGGGTGAACTGCTGACCCGGGTCCTCGACCGGATCTGACGTCCTCTCCGCGGCCCCCGCACCGCCGGCCCGGAGCCGGGCGGACGGCCGCGGGAGCGCGGGCCCGGCGGGACGGGGGCCGCTGCGCGGGGCCTCTCCCCGCCCCGCCCCTTCCCGAAACCGGGGCTCCGCCCCGGATCCCGGCCCTCAGGTGCCGGACGGGCTGATTTCAGCCCGTCCGGCACCTGAGGACACGGCCGAAGGCCGTACGGGGCCCGGGGGCTCGCCCCCGGTTTCGGGAAGGGGCGGGGTGGGGGAAGGCTCCGCGCAGCGGACCACCGCGCCCCACCCGCGCACCCCGCACCCTCCCCCACCACCCCACCACCCCGCCCGCACACGAAAGGCGCACCACCGTGACGCAGGACGAACTCCTCGCCCGGGCCCAGGCCTGGCTCGCCGAGGACCCCGACAGCGAGACGCGCGACGAACTCGCCGCGCTGATCGAGAACGGCGACACCGACGAGCTGACCGTCCGCTTCGCCGGGACGCTGCAGTTCGGCACCGCCGGGCTCCGCGGGGAGCTGGGCGCCGGGCCCATGCGGATGAACCGGGCCGTGGTGATCCGGGCCGCCGCAGGTCTCGCCGCGTACCTCAAGGCGCAGGGGCAGGCCGGCGGACTGGTCGTCATCGGGTACGACGCCCGCTACAAGTCCGAGGACTTCGCGCGCGACACCGCCGCCGTGATGACGGGCGCCGGGCTGCGCGCCGCGCTGCTGCCGCGCCCGCTGCCGACGCCGGTCCTCGCGTACGCCATAAGGCACCTGGGCGCGGTGGCCGGCGTCGAGGTGACGGCGAGCCACAACCCGCCGCGCGACAACGGCTACAAGGTGTACCTGGGCGACGGCTCGCAGATCGTGCCCCCGGCCGACGCCGGGATCGCGGCCGAGATCGACGCCGTGCGGGCGCTGGCGGACGTGCCGCGCCCGGACGGCGGCTGGGAGGTGCTCGGCGAGGAGGTCCTGGAGGCGTACCTGGCCCGCACCGACGCCGTCCTGACCCCCGGCTCGCCGCGGGGCGCGCGGACCGTCTACACCGCCATGCACGGGGTGGGGAAGGACGTCCTGACGGCGGCCTTCGCCCGGCACGGCTTCCCGCCGCCGGCGCTCGTCGCCGCGCAGGCCGAGCCCGACCCGGCGTTCCCGACCGTCGCCTTCCCGAACCCCGAGGAGCCGGGGGCCATGGACCTCGCCTTCGAGGCGGCCCGGGCCGTCGGCCCCGACCTGGTCATCGCCAACGACCCGGACGCCGACCGCTGCGCCGTGGCCGTGCCGGACGCGTCCGTGGAGGGCGGCTGGCGGATGCTCCGCGGCGACGAGGTCGGCGCGCTGCTCGCCGCGCACCTGGTGCACAAGGGGGCGCGGGGCGTCTTCGCGGAGTCGATCGTGTCGTCCTCGCTGCTCGGCCGGATCGCGGAGGCGGCCGGGGTCGGGTACGAGGAGACGCTGACCGGCTTCAAGTGGATCGCCCGCGTCGAGGGGCTGCGGTACGGCTACGAGGAGGCGCTCGGCTACTGCGTGGATCCGGAGGGCGTCCGCGACAAGGACGGCATCACGGCGGCGCTCCTCGTCGCCGAGCTGGCCTCGGAGCTGAAGGAGCGGGACCGGACGCTGACGGACCTGCTCGACGACCTGGCGGTCGCGCACGGCCTGCACGCCACGGACCAGCTGTCGGTGCGCGTGGAGGACCTCGGGATCATCGCGAACGCGATGGCCGCGCTGCGCGAGAAGCCCCCGGTGCGGCTCGCGGGGCTGGCCGTCGTCTCGGCGGAGGACCTGACGAAGGGCACGGAGTCGCTGCCGCCGACGGACGGCCTGCGCTACCACCTGGACGGCGACTTCAAGGCCCGCGTGATCGTCCGCCCCTCCGGCACCGAGCCCAAGCTCAAGTGCTACCTGGAGGTCGTGGTCCCGGTCGCCGACGCGAGCGGCCTGGCCTCGGCGCGGGCGACCGGCGCCGAGGTGCTGGGCGCGCTGAAGAAGGACCTGGCGGCGGCCGCGGGGCTGTGACCGGGGCGTGAGGCACGGGGAAGGGCCGGTACGGGGTTCCGTACCGGCCCTTCCCCGTGCCCCGCCGCCGGTTCCGGTTCCGGTTCCGGCTCCGACCCCGGCTCCGGTTCCGGTTCCGCCGCCGTCGTCGTCGGCCCGGGTTCCGTCAGCCGAAGCGGCCGCTGACGTAGTCCTCCGTGCGGGGGTCGGCCGGGGAGCCGAACATCGTCTCCGTGGGGCCGTGCTCGACGATGACGCCGGGCGTGCCCTGTTCGGCGAGGAAGAAGGCGCAGGAGTCGGAGACCCGGGCGGCCTGCTGCATGTTGTGGGTGACGATCACGATCGTCACCTCGGACTTGAGCTCGGCGACGGTCTCCTCGACCCGGTGGGTGGAGGTCGGGTCGAGGGCCGAGCAGGGCTCGTCCATGAGGAGCACGCGGGGGCGGACGGCGAGCGCGCGGGCGATGCAGAGGCGCTGCTGCTGGCCGCCGGAGAGGGCGCCGCCGGGCTGCCGGAGCCGGTCCCTGACCTCGTTCCAGAGCCCGGCCCTGGTCAGGCACTCCTCGACGAGGGCGTCCTTCTCCTCGCGGCTCGCCCGGACGCCGCCGAGCCTGAGGCCGGCGAGGACGTTCTCGTACAGGGACATCGCGGGGAAGGGGTTGGGCTTCTGGAAGACCATGCCGATCTCGCGGCGGGCGTGGGTGATGCGGCGGCCCCGGTCGTAGATGTCGGCGCCGTCGAGGAGGACGCGGACCGACAGGGCGGCGGAGCCGACGAGTTCGTGCATTCGGTTGAGGATGCGCAGGAAGGTGGACTTGCCGCAGCCCGACGGTCCGATGAGGGCGGTCACCTCGTGGGCGGGCATGGCGAGCGAGACCCGGTCGAGGACCTTGCGGTCGCCGAACCAGGCGGAGACGGCCTCGGCTTCGAGCGCGCCGGCGCGGCCGGCCGGGGGCGCCGGCGCGGGGACGGGCGGCAGGGTGGCGGTGGCGGCGGGGTCGGTCATGCGGGCATCAGCTCCACGGCTTTCAGAGGAGGTTGGGGAGGAGTCGGGTCAGTTCGCCGGAGACGAGGACGCCGAGTGCGACGAGCACCGGGGTGGCGGCGGTCCAGGTCTGGCGGGGGCCCCAGCGGCGGCGGGCGACGACGGTGAGGACGGCGGCGATGCCGAACCGTCCGGCGTCCGGCTCCCAGTTCTCGGTGGTGAGGAAGGAGCCGCCGGCCCGGCCGAGGGCCTGCCGGGCGCGGTGCAGCAGGAAGCCGCCGACGAGGAGCATCACGGCGAGGACGAGGCCGCCGCCGGCGCGGGCGACGCCGCGGAAGACCCGGTCGGCGGGGCCGGGGTCGGCGTGCAGCCGTCTGGGCGTGTCGGGCGGGCCGTCGGGCCGCGCGTCAGGGGCGCCCGGCGGCGCGGTCGGCGGCGCGCTCGGGTCGGTCGTCTCGGTCGTCACGGGAAGGACGTAAGTCCCGCCCGGTTGACGTGTTCGCCACGAGGCGTGAACGAGGGGCGCCCGAGGGGCAACTTCCGTTCACCATAAGGCGGTCGAGGCCCACCGGGCGGCCTCGGAGGCCAGCAGGGCGCGGAAGCGGTCGTAGGCGGAGCGGCAGGTGGAGTGGCGCTCGTACGCCCTCCCGGAGAGCGCCGCGGTCCGTCCCTCGGCGTCGCGCAGCAGCCAGACCCAGCCGTTGCCGCCCGCGGTGTGCTGCACCCCGCCCCCCAGGGTCGCGTGCTCCGCGCAGAGCGCCGCGAAGGCGGTCCGGCAGGCGGTGTGGTCGGCGAAGCACTGCCCCGACCGCGCCACCACCCGTCCGTTCTGCGCGACCAGCCGCCAGCCGTACCGGCCGTCGGCTCTCACGTCCACCAGACAGCGCGTCCCGGACACACCGGTGTCCTTGGTCATTGCCCCCCACCCCCACAGTCTCGGCACGGGCAATCTATTGACGCCGCCGGGATCGTTGGGGAGTAAACCAACCGCGGGAGGCATGCTTCACCCCGCCGTTGCCCCTAGGACACCGGCGGGGTGGAGGGGGTGCGGGCCGGTCTCAGCCGGTCGCGGCGAGCACCACGAAGAGGACCAGTCCGACGGCGGCCGGGGCGAGGATCTCGTACGCCCAGCGGATCTGCGGCGCGCCCTGCGCCCCTGGCCGGCCCTGGTACCGCTCGGCCATCTCCCGCAGGTCGGCGACGTTCTGGTCGCTGGGGGCGACGCGCGAGGCGGAGTCCCGGACGTCGGCGGTGACGGAGGTGCGTCCGTGCGGGTCGTCCTGGGAGGCGCGGGCGGCCCGGCGGGCGGCCCGCTTGCGCTGCCGCAGCGAGACGGGGACGGCCCACAGCTGGTACTTGGCGCCCTCCTGCGTGAAGACCTCGCTGGAGTAGCCGGCCCGGACGTCGGCGACGGAGGCCCAGGGCAGCAGGATCGAGCGGAAGGGGTTGCGGATCCGGAGCCGGTCCTCGTTCGCGTACACGGCGGGCCGGATGGTGAAGGCGAGGACCAGCGGCACGACGAGCAGGAGTCCCGCCATCGCCAGCCAGGGCGTCCGGCCCTCGCCGCGCAGCACCGCGTCGCCGGCGAAGACGAGCGTCAGGGCGAGCAGGAAGACGCCTCCCACGATGCCGGCGGTGGAGCGGTAGACGCGGTCGGCGAAGGTCGGCTCGGGGTTCGGATCGGAGGGCGAGGGGCTCGTCATGCCGCCGATTCTGCCTCAGGAGCCCCCACGGGGCTCGACCACCCCGCCCCGGACGGGGCCCCGGCGGGACGCGGCGACCGAGGTGCGGCGCAGTGGCCCCGGCCGCCGTGCCGGGCGGTCAGGACCCCGGGCGGTCAGGACTCCCGGGCGATCAGGCCCCCGGGCGGTCAGGACCCCGGGCGATCAGACCTCCCAGGCGGTCAGGCTCCCCGGGCGGTCAGGCCCGTCGGGTGGCGACCAGGTCCGCGTACAGGATGATGTTGTCCGGGCGGTGCCCGTCGACGAGCTCGCCGCCGCAGGTGATCACGCGCAGTTCGGGGCGGCGGGTGTCGCCGTAGACCTTCTCCGTCGGGAAGGCGTCCTTGTCGACCTGCTGGAGCTCGCGGACGCGGAAGACCGCGGCGGTGCCGTCCGCGCGGGTCACCGTGATCTCGTCGCCGACCCGGACCTTCGCGACGTCCTTCAGGACGGCGGGGCCGCGCGCGGTGTCGAAGTGCCCGATGAGGACGGCGGGGCCGGTCTCGCCGGGCGTGACGCCCTTGTCGTACCAGCCGATCCGGTCGGCCTGGGCGACCGGGGGCACCTCGACGGTCCCGTCGGCGTTCAGCCCGAGGTTCAGGACGCCCCGGGCGTCGACGGCGGCGGCGGGCAGCCGGACCCGCACCGGCAGCGAGCGGGCGAGCGGCTTCACGGGGGCGGCGGCGGTGCCGGCGGGCGCCGGGGCGGCCGACTCCGCGATCCGGGCGGGCGGGGTGGTGGCGGTGGTCCCGCCCTCCGCCGAGCAGCCGGCGAGGGCGGCCACGAGGAGGACGGCGGCGGTGAGGGTACGGCGGCGCATGGGACGGCTCCGGGTGGACGGGTGCGGCCGGCCGTCGTGGGGTGTCGACGGCCGGCCGGGAGGGTTCGGGGCTCCGGCTCGGGTCAGGGGCGAGGAGCGGGGCGCACGGGTCGTGCGCGCGGGGCGTGCGGGTCAGCCCCGGACGGCGGCGGCGCGGCGGCGCAGCACGGTGAAGCCGAGCCCGGCGGCGGCCAGCGAGGCGGCGCCGGCGCCGATCGCGACGAGCGTGGCGGAACCCTCCTCGGCGGTGAGTTCGGCACCGGCCGCGACCCCGCCCCGCGGGACGACGGAGGTCTGCCCGCCCTGCGCCTGGGCGCCGGTGCCCGTGCCGGCGGTGCCGCCGGTCTGCGTCCCGCCGGCCGGGACCGGCTCCAGGACGCAGCCCTTCGGGAGCCGGGGGAAGGGGTGGCTGGAGCCCTCGGCGTCGCCGCCCTCGACCTTGGCGTACAGGGACGGGGTGGCGCTGAAGGCGTCGTCGATCCGGGCGACGATGCCGGCGCTCGCGGGCAGCGAGGGGTGCTCGCGGTCGAGGACGCCGATGACCTTCTCGTCCCCGGCGGTGACGAGCTTCGCCTTCGGGCCCTTGGTGGTCATGGTCAGCTGGGCCTGGGTGCCCGCGCCGATGGGGAACTCGGTGCTCTGCGGCAGGCAGTGGTCGACCTTGCCCGTCTCCAGGTTGTACGGCTGCGGCGCGGACTGCTCGGTCTGGCCCGGGACGAAGGCGGCGAAGTAGCCGGGCGACTCCAGGACGACGACGGCCTTGCCGAGGAAGTAGACCTTGCGGTCGCCGGCGGTGAGGTAGACGAAGCCGCCGCCCTTGCCGGTGGCCGGGTCGACGGTCCGGAGGCCGTAGTAGCCGTCCTTCTCGCCGACCTCGACGATCGTGCCGTCCGCGAGGCGGTAGTGGCCGGACTTGGCGGGGGCGGAGTTGCCGATCCAGTTGTGGGTCGAGCCGTCCGGGTTGAGGACGAGGAACTCGCCGTTGTCCTGGCCCGCGACGGAGCGGGTGACCGCGTGCAGCTCGCCGACCTTGCGGTCGCCGCGGAAGAGCTCGGCGAACCAGTTCTGCTCCTGGAGCTTGTAGATCTTGGCGACGGTGCCGCTGAGCAGCTTGTCGGTGCGGACGAGCGTGGCGTGCTCGGGGCCGGCCTCGACGGCGGTCACCTCGCCCTCGGCGTCCAGGGTCACCGCGTACCCGGCGAAGACCCCGGTCTCCTCGCCGGCGTGGCCGCCGCCGGCCTTCAGCTCGCCCAGCACGGTGGTGCCGCGCAGGACGGTGGCGGTGAAGTACCGGTGCTGGGTGCCCTGGTCGTAGACCTTGGCGGTGAGGCCGCCGTCGAGCTCGACGGTGCGGACCAGGACGTCGGCGTCGGCATCGGCGTCGGCGGCCGGGGCGGTGGCGGCCGGAGCGGTCGTCGGAGCGGTCGCCGCCGGGGTCTTGGCGGCCGGGGCGGTGGTCGGGGCGGTGGTCGCCGGGGTCTTGGCGGCGGGGGCGGCGGTGGCGGCAGCAGCCGGCTTGGCGGCGGTCTTCGCGGGCGCGGTGGCCGGGGTGCTCACGGTCGGCGCCGGGGTCGTACCGGCGGCGAAGGCGCTGCCGGCCGCGAGGACCGGGGTGGCGGCGACGCCGGCGACGAGAGCGGTGGCGAGGGCGGTGCGAAGGGCGGTGCGCATAACGACTCCCGAGAGGTTTCGGTGGTGGATGGAGAAGAGCCGCATGCCTGGCTGATGTCTCGTTCGGGGAGGGCCGGTGAGTTCTCGCTGGCTGCTGATAAAGAATCTAAAGATCTTGTATGGGGGATCGGTCCGCTCCGTGTCACGGGCGTGTGACAGCCGTCACCGCCCCCGACGGACCTTTCCGCCCCCTCCCTCCGCGCCCCGCGCACGCCGGCGCGAAGCCCCCGCTCCGCCCGGGCGCCCCGCCACGCGGAACCCCCGCCCCGCCCGACCACCACACCGCCACGGACCCCCCGCCCCGCCCGACCGCCACACCACTGCGGAACCCCCGCGCCGCCCGGGCACCACGCCGGTGCGGGCCCGTGACCTCGGCCTCCCCGGACGCCCTCCCCTGTACAGGTCGCTACGCGCGTAGATATGCTCGACTGGTGACCATGCCCACCACCGCATCCGCAGCAGCGGCCTTCGCCGACGTGACCGCGTCCGAGAGCACGCTGCGCCGCTTCCTCCACGGGCTGCCCGGCGTCGACGCCGTGGGCCTGGAGGCGCGCGCCGCGTCCCTCGGCACCCGCTCGATCAAGACCACGTCCAAGGCGTACGCCATCGACCTGGCCATCTCCATGATCGACCTGACCACGCTCGAAGGCGCGGACACCCCGGGCAAGGTCCGGGCCCTCGCCGCCAAGGCCGTCCACCCCGACCCGACCGACCGCACGACCCCGACGACCGCCGCCGTCTGCGTCTACCCCGACATGGTGGCCACCGCGAAGGCCGCCCTCGCGGGCGCGGACGTCAAGGTCGCCTCGGTCGCCACCGCCTTCCCGGCGGGCCGCGCCGCCCTCCCCGTGAAGCTGGCCGACACCGCCGACGCGATCGCCGCCGGCGCCGACGAGATCGACATGGTCATCGACCGTGGCGCCTTCCTCGCCGGCCGCTACCTGGAGGTGTACGACCAGATCGCCGCGATCAAGGCCGAGTGCGGCGACCGCGCCCGCCTCAAGGTGATCTTCGAGACCGGCGAGCTGTCCACGTACGACAACATCCGCCGCGCCTCCTGGCTCGGCATGATGGCCGGCGCCGACTTCATCAAGACCTCGACCGGCAAGGTCGCGGTCAACGCCACCCCGGCGAACACCCTGCTCATGCTGGAGGCGGTGCGCGACTTCCGCGCCCAGACCGGCGTGCAGATCGGCGTGAAGCCCGCCGGCGGCATCCGCAACACCAAGGAAGCCATCAAGTTCCTGGTGCTGGTCAACGAGACCGCGGGCGCGGACTGGCTGGACAACCACTGGTTCCGCTTCGGCGCCTCCAGCCTGCTCAACGACCTGCTGATGCAGCGCCAGAAGATGGCGACCGGCCACTACTCCGGCCCCGATTACGTGACGGTGGACTGATCGACATGACCTCCCCCTTCGAGTACGCCCCCGCGCCCGAGTCGCGCGCGGTCGTCGACATCGCCCCGAGCTACGGCCTGTTCATCGACGGCGAGTTCACCGACGCGGCCGACGGCAAGGTCTTCAAGACCGTCTCCCCCTCCACCGAGGAGGTCCTGTCCGAGATCGCCCAGGCGGGCGAGGCGGACGTGGACCGCGCGGTGAAGGCCGCCCGCCGGGCCTTCGAGAAGTGGTCCGCGCTGCCCGGTTCCGAGCGCGCCAAGTACCTCTTCCGGATCGCCCGGATCATCCAGGAGCGCAGCCGCGAGCTGGCCGTCCTGGAGACCCTGGACAACGGAAAGCCGATCAAGGAGACCCGCGACGCGGACCTCCCCCTGGTCGCCGCCCACTTCTTCTACTACGCGGGCTGGGCCGACAAGCTCGACCACGCGGGCTACGGCGCGGACCCGCGCCCGCTCGGCGTCGCCGGCCAGGTCATCCCGTGGAACTTCCCGCTGCTCATGCTGGCGTGGAAGATCGCCCCGGCGCTCGCGACCGGCAACACGGTCGTCCTCAAGCCGGCCGAGACCACCCCGCTCTCCGCCCTGTTCTTCGCGGACGTCTGCCGCCAGGCGGGCCTGCCGAAGGGCGTCGTCAACATCCTCCCCGGGTACGGGGACACCGGCGCCGCCCTGGTCGCGCACCCGGACGTGAACAAGGTCGCCTTCACCGGCTCGACCGCCGTCGGCAAGCTGATCGCCCGCACGGTCGCCGGCACCGACAAGAAGCTCACGCTGGAGCTGGGCGGCAAGGGCGCCAACATCGTCTTCGACGACGCCCCCATCGACCAGGCCGTCGAGGGGATCGTCAACGGCATCTTCTTCAACCAGGGCCAGGTCTGCTGCGCGGGCTCCCGCCTGCTGGTCCAGGAGTCGATCCAGGACGAGCTGCTGGACAGCCTCAAGCGCCGCCTGTCGACGCTCCGCCTCGGCGACCCGCTCGACAAGAACACCGACATCGGCGCCATCAACTCCGAGGAGCAGCTGGCCCGCATCACCTCGCTGGTGGAGCGGGGCGAGGCGGAGGGCGCCGAGCGCTGGACCGCCGCCTGCGACCTGCCGGAGGCGGGCTACTGGTTCGCCCCGACGCTCTTCACGAACGTCACCCAGGCGCACACCATCGCCCGCGACGAGGTCTTCGGCCCGGTCCTGTCGGTGCTGACCTTCCGCACCCCGGACGAGGCCGTCGCCAAGGCCAACAACAGCCAGTACGGCCTCTCCGCCGGCATCTGGACGGAGAAGGGCTCCCGCATCCTCGCGGTCGCGAACAAGCTCCGCGCCGGTGTCGTCTGGGCCAACACGTTCAACAAGTTCGACCCGACCTCGCCGTTCGGCGGCTACAAGGAGTCGGGCTTCGGCCGCGAGGGCGGCCGCCACGGCCTGGAGGCGTACCTCGATGTCTGACACGACCCGACTCTCCGTCTTCAAGACCTACAAGCTGTACGTCGGGGGCAAGTTCCCCCGCTCCGAGAGCGGCCGGGTGTACGAGGTGAGCGACTCCAAGGGCAACTGGCTGGCCAACGCGCCGCTGTCCTCCCGCAAGGACGCCCGTGACGCGGTCGTCGCCGCCCGCAAGGCGCAGGGCGGCTGGGCGGGCGCGACCGCCTACCTGCGCGGGCAGATCCTCTACCGCGTCGCCGAGATGCTGGAGGGCCGCCGGGACCAGTTCGTCCGCGAGGTCGCGGACGCCGAGGGCCTGTCGAAGTCGAAGGCCGCGGCGCAGGTGGACGCCGCGATCGACCGCTGGGTCTGGTACGCCGGCTGGACCGACAAGATCGCCCAGGTCGTCGGCGGCGCCAACCCGGTCGCCGGCCCCTACTTCAACCTCTCCACCCCGGAGCCGACCGGCGTCGTCACCGTGCTCGCCCCCCAGGAGTCGTCCTTCCTGGGCCTGGTCTCGGTGATCGCCCCGGTCATCGCGACGGGCAACACCGCCGTCGTCATCGCCTCGGAGAAGGCCCCGCTCCCCGCCCTCTCCCTGGGCGAGGTCCTGGCCACCTCCGACCTCCCCGGCGGCGTGGTCAACATCCTCTCCGGCAAGGCCTCCGAGATGGGCCCGCACCTCGCGGCCCACCTGGACGTCAACGCGATCGACCTGACGGGCGCGGACGCCGACCTGGCCCGCGAGCTGGAGGTCGCGGCCGCGGAGAACCTCAAGCGCGTCCTGCGCCCCCGCGCCGAGGACTTCGCCGAGTCCCCCGGCACGGACCGCATGACCGCCTTCCTGGAGACCAAGACCGTCTGGCACCCCACGGGCTCGCTGGGCGCCTCCGGCTCCTCGTACTAGCCCCGTCCGCGCGAGGCCCCCGGGTGTCCGCACCCGGGGGCCTTGCGCACGCCCGTGGGGGACCGGATGATCCGGTCATGCTGAGGGGACTGATCAAGGGAGACAACGCCTTCGTCCCGACGGCGGCGCTGCGTGTCGCCGTCCGGAGCGGGGTGGACGTCGCGGCACTGCTCGTGACGGAGCGGGGCAGGGTCCGGGGGGACGCCGACATCGTGTTCGACGGCGCTCCGGCGCACGCGTCGGGCGCGGTGCGGCTCGCCGCGGGCGAGGACGGCACGGTGTGGCTGGACGCCGACCTCGCGGGCGTCGAGGAGGCCGTCGCCCGCGTCCTCGTCGTCGCGTCGACGGAGGAGGGCGCCCTGCGGGACGCGCCCGCCCTGTCCGTGGAGGTCCTCGGGCCGGACGGCGGGACGGTCGTGGCGTACGAGGTCACCGACGCGGGCCCCGAGACGGCGATGGTCGTCGCGGAGCTGTACCGCCGCTCGGGCGGCTGGAAGTTCCGCGCGGTGGGCCAGGGGTACGTCGACGGGCTGACCGGTCTGGCGGTGGACCACGGGGTGGACGTGGGCGAGGAGCCGCAGGAGGCCCCGGCACCGGTCCCGGCCCCCGCCGCTCCGGCCCGGGCGGAGGCCCCGGCGCCTGCGGAGGCGCCGGCGGAGGCCCCGGCGGACGTCCCGGCGCAGGGCCGGCGCCCCACCCGTGACCAGCTCCTGGACATGACCCCGGACCAGATCCGGGCCCTGGCCCGGGCCCAGCGGCAGGCCGGGGCCGAGCCCGGGACCCCGCCGGCGTCCGTCCCGTCCGTGCCGCCGCCCGACCCGTCGGCCTGGACCTGCGGGCCCGACTTCAAGCCGCGCACCGTCACCGGCCGGGACAACGACGTGATCACCGTGGAGGACCTCCCGGCCGGTCCCGTCATGGTCGAACTGGCCGTGAAGGGCGAGCACTACACCGGGCTGTGGCCCCTCGACGACTCCAACGCCAAGGGGCGTTACCTCGTCAACAGCACGGAGAAGGACTTCCGGGGCCGGGTGATCGCCTCCGTCCCCGCGCACGGACGGCTGCGCCTGCGGCTGGAGGCGAGCGGCTCCTGGCAGGTGCGGATCCTGCCGCTGGCGGAGGCCCGGCGCCTGACCGAGAGCCGGCTGGAGGCCTGGGGCCCCGAGGTCCTGCTCCACACCCGGGGGACGGCCGACGTCGCCTTCCACTACAAGGGCGGCGGCAACTTCATCGTCCACCTCTACCGGCTGGCGGGGCACACGGACACCACCGCGCTCCCCAAGCCCGGCCGGGCCGTCGTCAACGAGATCGGCGCGCGCAAGGAGACCCTGCCGCTGCCCGAGGGCCCGCTCCTCGTCCACGTGTCCGCCGCGGACGCCCCCTGGACCGCTCGCCTGAAGGACGTGCGGCCCCACAGCAGCGGCCGGAACGCCGGCGGTCCGATGAAGTCGGCCGAGCCCCGCGGGGCACTGGGCTGGCTGCGCCGCGCGAGGCGCTGAGGGGCGCGGGCCGCGCGGGCCCTACGGAAGCAGCTTCTGCGTCAGCGGGCCCGCGACCGGCAGGTCCGCGACCGCGCCGCCCTTCGTGACGTGGTCGGTGACCAGGTTCGTGCCGACCGGCTTGAAGTCGGCGACCTGGGTGCCGATGCCGTTGGCCAGCGGGTCGACGCCGGTGTTGGCCAGCGGGTCGAGCTGGAGCCTCGTCAGCGGGCCCACCCCGTGCGTGACGCCGGCCAGGGCGCCCGCACCGGCCGCGCCGGCGTCCGTGCGGGTCAGCGAGTCCACCGGCAGCGGCACGGCGGCGCCCGGGGCGGCCTGGGCCGCCGCCGACGCCCCGAACACGGCGGCACCGGCCGCGGTGACGCCGAGACCGGCCTTCCACAGGAGGCCGCGGCGGGGGGTCTTCGGCTCTGCGTGACGCGCCATGAGGTTCCTTCCGAGGGGTGAGCGGGCGGCCACCGACAGTAGTGGAGGTGTGATGCTCGATACCAACGGCCCTCCTCGGTGGTCCCCTGGACGGGGGAATGCCTCACACTGGTGTTCCGTGAGTTCCCAACCGATCCCGACCCGGGTCGTCCTGCTCGCGGGCCCCTCCGGCTCCGGCAAGTCGTCCCTCGCCGCCGCCGCGGGCCTTCCGGTGCTGCGCCTCGACGACTTCTACAAGGAGGCCGGCGACCCGACGCTCCCGCTCGTCGACGGCAGCAGTGACACCGACTGGGACTCCCCGCGTTCCTGGGACGCGGACGCCGCCGTCGCCGCGATCACCGAGCTGTGCCGCACGGGCCGCACCCACGTCCCGGTGTACGACATCGCGACCAGCTCCCGCACCGGCAGCGACCGCCTCGACATCGGGCGGACCCCGCTCTTCATCGCCGAGGGCATCTTCGCCGCCGAGATCGTGAGCCGCTGCCGGGAGCTCGGCGTGCTGGCCGACGCGCTCTGCCTGCGCGGCCGCCCCTCCACCACCTTCCGCCGCCGGCTCCTGCGCGACCTGCGGGAGGGCCGCAAGTCGGTCCCGGTGCTGCTGCGCCGCGGCTGGCGCCTGATGCGCGCCGAGCGCGCGATCGTCACCCGCCAGACCGCCCTGGGCGCCCATCCCTGCGCCAAGCCGGAGGCCCTCGGCCGCCTCGCCGCCGCCGCGGCGGGCCGCCACCGGACCCCCGCGAGCCGCTGACACCCCCGTACACGCGCGAAGCGGGCCCTACGAGACCCCCCGGACTCGTACGACCCGCTTCGCTTTTTCCCCCGTGGGCCCCAGATCCCCCCTGGAGCCGTCCCCCGTGTTTCCCCCGTGTTCCCCCGATCCTCAGGCGACGAGTTCGCCGAAGGACTCCTCCTCGTCACGGCCGAAGCTCAGCACCTCGTCCTCGCGCAGCCGCCGCAGCGACCGCCAGATGCTCGACTTCACCGTGCCGACACTGATGTCCAGGATCTCCGCGATCTCCGGGTCGGTCCGGCCCTCGTAGTAGCGCAGCACCAGCATGGTCCGCTGGAGCTCGGGCAGGCGGGCCAGGGCCTGCCACAGCACCGCGCGCAGCTCGGTGCCGCGCATCGCGTCCGTCTCGCCGACCGTCTCCGGCAGCTCCTCGGTCGGGTACTCGTTGACCTTCCGCCGGCGCCAGGCGCTGATGTGCAGGTTGGTCATCGTGCGGCGCAGGTAACCGCCGACGGCGGCCTTGTCGCTGATCCGCTCCCAGGCGCGGTACGTGGAGAACAGCGCGCTCTGGAGCAGGTCCTCGGCCTCGAAACGGTCACCGGTCAGGTGGTAGGCGGTGGCGTACAGGGAGGCCCGGCGCTCCTGGACGTAGGCCGTGAACTCGGCCTCCGAGCAGGAACGCTCCCCCGTGGCCTCCCCGTACACCGCTCCCCCGTCAGCGACGGCGACCATGTAGGGCGCCTTGCGCTGACGCCCGACGGTTCGAACGCACCCCCGTCCGTTCGTTGCACCGCCGGACTTCTCGGTGCTCCGCACGACGTCGTGGAGCCGCGTGACGACTGCGCTGGAGGTGGTGCTGTGCAGTGCGTTCATCTCGCGCCCCCCTGTCGGTCGGAGTCCTTCGTTTCGGTCCGTGTGCCAAGAAGCTTGCCCGGCGGACTTCATGGCGTTGTCCGCCGACTGTCACAGACGTGTCACAGGGACGGCCGCGGAAGCGCGCCTCCGGGCGGTCGAACTCGGACGGCTCATGAGCCAGAATGACCTCCGTGCCTTTTCTGCTGCTGATCGAGGACGACGACGCCATCCGCACGGCCCTCGAACTCTCCCTGTCCCGGCAGGGCCACCGGGTGGCCACCGCCGCGTCGGGCGAGGACGGCCTGCTGCTGCTCAAGGAGCAGCGGCCGGACCTGATCGTGCTGGACGTGATGCTGCCCGGCATCGACGGGTTCGAGGTGTGCCGGCGGATCCGCCGCACCGACCAGCTCCCGATCATCCTGCTCACCGCGCGCAACGACGACATCGACGTGGTCGTGGGGCTGGAGTCGGGCGCCGACGACTACGTGGTGAAGCCGGTGCAGGGGCGGGTGCTCGACGCCCGCATCCGGGCCGTGCTGCGGCGCGGCGAGCGGGAGTCGACGGATTCGGCGAGCTTCGGCTCGCTGGTGATCGACCGGGCCGCGATGACCGTGACGAAGAACGGCGCGGACCTCCAGCTGACCCCGACCGAGCTGCGGCTGCTGCTCGAACTGAGCCGGCGGCCCGGACAGGCGCTGTCCCGGCAGCAGTTGCTGCGGCTGGTCTGGGAGCACGACTACCTGGGCGACTCGCGCCTGGTGGACGCGTGCGTGCAGCGGCTGCGGGCGAAGGTGGAGGACGTGCCGTCCTCGCCGACCCTGATCCGCACGGTGCGCGGCGTCGGCTACCGGCTGGACGTCCCTGCGTGACGAAGGGGAACAAGGGGGTGTTCGCCCGGCTGCGGCTGTCCAGCCTGCGCCTGCGGCTCGTGGTGGTGTTCGCGCTGGTGGCGCTGACGGCCGCGGTGTCGGCGTCGGGGATCGCGTACTGGCTGAACCGCGAGGCGGTGCTCAAGCGGACCCAGGACAGCGCGCTGAACGACTTCCGGCAGGAGATGCAGAACCGGGCGGCGACGCTGCCGCTGCGGCCGACGCAGGAGGACCTGCGGCGCACCTCCGAGGAGATGACGGCGGGCGGCGCCGGCTACCAGGTGCTCCTGCTCGGCGAACGGGCCGCGGGGAAGC
This sequence comes from Streptomyces sp. NPDC058758, assembly GCF_042746075.1. NCBI lineage: Bacteria > Bacillati > Actinomycetota > Actinomycetes > Kitasatosporales > Streptomycetaceae > Streptomyces > Streptomyces sp. NPDC058758. The sequence continues at coordinate 139,450 of NZ_JBHYPS010000012.1, forward strand.
CGATCGTGGGCGCCTCGGACCCGGACGTGTTCACGCTGGCCGACGTGCCGGCGTCGCTGCGGGCGGCGGTGGACACCCGGCGCCCGGTGACGGACGCGAACCCGTATCCGTACCACCTGTTCTGGCAGCGGACGGAGCGGGGCGGGACGCCGTACCTGGTGGGCGGGACGCGGATCGACGGCGGCGGTCCGGCCGGCTACATGTTCAAGTCGCTGGCGGCGGAGAAGGCGGACCTCAACTCGCTGGCCTGGTCGCTGGGGATCGCGACGGGACTCGCGGTGATCGGTTCGGTGCTGCTGGCGCAGGTGGCGGCGTCGACGGTGCTGCGGCCGGTGCGGCGGCTCGGCGAGGCGGCCCGGCAGCTCGGCGAGGGCAAGCTGGACACCCGGCTGCGGGTGACCGGCGCGGACGAGCTGTCCGATCTGTCGCGGACGTTCAACAGCGCGGCGGAGAACCTGCAGAAGAAGGTGGCGGACATGAGCGCCCGGGAGGAGTCCTCCCGGCGGTTCGTCGCCGACATGTCGCACGAGCTGCGGACCCCGCTGACGGCGCTGACGGCGGTGACGGAGGTCCTGGAGGACGAGCAGGACTCGCTGGACCCGATGATCGCCCCGGCGGTGGCGCTGGTGGTGAGCGAGACCCGGCGGCTCAACGACCTGGTGGAGAACCTGATGGAGGTGACCCGCTTCGACGCGGGCACCGCCCGGCTGGTCCTGGACGACGTGGACATCGCCGACCAGATCACCGCGTGCATCGACGCGCGGGCCTGGCTGGACGCGGTGGACCTGGACGCGGACCGCGGCGTCGTGTGCCGGCTCGACCCGCGCCGCCTCGACGTGATCCTGGCGAACCTCATCGGGAACGCGCTGAAGCACGGCGGTTCCCCGGTGCGGGTCGCGGTGCGCACCGAGCCGGACCCGGACCCGGACGGCGAGGAGGAGCTGGTCATCACGGTGCGGGACCACGGTCCCGGCATTCCCGAGGAGGTGCTGCCGCACGTCTTCGACCGGTTCTACAAGGCGAGCGCGCAGCGGCCCCGCTCCGACGGCTCCGGGCTCGGGCTGTCGATCGCCATGGAGAACGCGCTGATCCACGGCGGCACGATCACCGCCGACAACTCGGTGGGCGGGGACGGCGCGGTGGACGGCGCGGTGTTCGTGCTGCGGCTGCCCCGGGACGCGTCGGCGGTCGCCCGCGCCCTGGGCACCGGCACCCGGCAGGGCAAGGGAGAGGACGAGTGAGGCTGCGTACGGTGGCGGCGGTCCTTCCGGCGGTGGCGCTCGCCGCGCTGGTCACCGGCTGCGGGATCAGGACGACGTCGGTGCCGGTGGACGCGGGCGCGGCCCCGTCCCGGGTGCCGTGCAACGTGCCGGAGGCGTCGGCGCCCGCGCCGGGGGTGCCGGTGCGGGCGTTCCTGGTGTGCGGTTCGCAGCTGGAGCCGGTGGACCGCAGGTCGCCGCAGCCGGAGGACAAGGCGAGCGGCGATCCGGTGCGGACGGCTTCGGCGCTGCTCGCGCAGCTGCTCGCGGAGCCGTCGGAAGCGGAGCGGCAGGCCGGTTTCACCACGGCGGTACGGGCTCCGCTGTCGGTGGCGCGCGGCCGGGCGGGCGATCCGGAGGGCACGCTGCGGCTGAGCCGGCAGCCGGAGGACCTGGCGCCGGCGGCGCTGTCGCAGCTGGTGTGCACCTTCGCGGAGAGTTCGGCGGGCGCGGGCGGGCACACGGTGCTGCTCGCGGGCCCGGGGGCGTACCCGCCGAAGCGCTACCGCTGTACGACGGAGCTGCGGGAGCGGCCCGAGTCGGCGCCGCCGACGGCGGCCGTCCAGGTGACGCCGGCGGGCTGAACCGGAACCGTTTCCGGCGCGGGCCGCGTCTTGGGGGGCGTGCAGCGTCAAGGTTCGGGCGGGAACGCCGCCGTGGTCGTCCGCGTGATCGGGTTCGTGCTCCTGATCGCGCATCTGCTGCTCGTCGCCTGGACCGGCCTGCTCCCACGGGACGTGGCCTGGGTGACCGCCCCGAACACGGTGCCGCTGGCCGGGCTGCGGGCCGATCTGGCGCTGGGGCCCGCCGCGGCGGCCCGGCCGATCGCCGGGGGACTGCTGCTGCTCGCCCCGCTCGGGGTGCTGCTGCCGATGTGCGACGGGCGGCTCGACGCCTCGCGGTGGGGGTCGCTGACCCGGACGACGGCGGCGGGGGCGCTGGTGTCGCTGGCCCTGGAGCTGCTCCAGACCGCGGTGCCGGGGCAGGTCGTGGACGTGGACTCGGTGCTCCTGAACACGCTCGGGGTGGCGCTCGCGCATCTCCTGGTGGTGCCGGCGGCGCGGGCGCGGCTGCGGCGCCGGCGGGAATCCCGGGAGGGGCGCCCCCAGGGTCGCGTCCTGACCGGGAACGGGCGGGCTCAGGGTCGTACCCCGAGGATTCCCAGGGTTCCGATCGCCCGGTAGACCGACGTCGGCGGGGTGGGCGCGGCGGCACCATGGAGTCGTCGGGAGGCCCGGAGGAGCGGCTTCCCGGAACCGACGAAGGAGCCCACCATGGCCGCACTTGTCCGCCCCCGCGACGGCCGGATGCTCGGCGGTGTGTGCGCGGCGCTCGCCCGGCGCTTCGGCACCTCCGCCCCGACGATGCGTGTGATCTTCCTGGCCTCGTGCCTGCTGCCCGGCCCGCAGGTCCTGCTCTACGCGGCGCTGTGGCTGCTGCTGCCGGGCGAGTCGCGGGCCACGAAGGCGGCGGCCTGGTAGCGGGCCCCGGAGCACGCCGGAGGGGCGCGGACCCGGATCTTCCGGGTGCGCGCCCCTCCGGCGTGTGCGCGGGTCAGCCGATCGGCAGGCCGCCGGCGCCGAGCGGGAGGCCGCCGAGCAGGCCGGTGGCGGCGCCGAGCGGGGTGGCGCCGAGGGCGCCGGCGGCGGCGTCGGTCGGCAGGTTCTGGGTGGCCTGGCCGGCCGCCGCGGGGAGGGTCTTGACGCCCTGGTCGAGGCCCTGGCCGAGGGCGCCCTGGCCGGCCCCGAGGGCCTCGCCGGCTCCGTCGGGCAGCTCGGTGAGGCCGTCGCCCAGGGGGGCGAGCTGGGTCACGGAGCCCAGCGCGTCGGCGCCGTCGAGCGGTGCCGGGAGCGGGGCCGCGGAGGCCGTGCCGGCGGCGGCAGCGGCGAATGCGGCGCCGAGAGCGGCGACACCGAGCTTCTTGGCGGCAGACTGCTTCATCTGAAAATCTTCCTTGGGCTTGGGGAGCTGAGCTTCGGGACATCAGGAGAACGATCCGGAACAGGGGAATCCGGACATGCAGAGCAGCTCCGCAAACTAACCGCCCCGCCTTCGCTCCGCAAACACCGGAAAGCCGCCGGGTGTCGCGCCTCCCCGGCGGCTCCGTACCCCTCCGCGCGCCTTTCCTCAGCCCTCCTGGCCGGAAGAAGCGCTGGTCGTGGCGGTCTGCCGGAAAAGCCACTCGGATTTCAGTTCGGCATATCCGGGCTTGATCACGTCGTTGATCATGGCCAGTCGTTCATCGAAAGGAATGAACGCTGATTTCATCGCATTGACCGTGAACCACTGGAGGTCGTCGAGCGTGTAGTCGAAGGCGTCGACCAGCAGCTCGAATTCCCGGCTCATGCTGGTGCCGCTCATCAGCCGGTTGTCGGTGTTCACCGTCGCGCGGAAGTGGAGCTTGCGGAGCAGCCCGATGGGGTGTTCCGCGTACGAGGCGGCGGCGCCGGTCTGGAGGTTGGAGGTGGGGCACATCTCCAGCGGGATCCGCTTGTCGCGGACGTACGCGGCGAGCCGGCCGAGCCGCACCGAGCCGTCCTCGGCCACCTCGATGTCGTCGATGATCCGCACCCCGTGGCCGAGCCGGTCGGCGCCGCACCACTGGAGCGCCTGCCAGATCGAGGGCAGGCCGAAGGCCTCGCCGGCGTGGATGGTGAAGTGGTTGTTCTCCCGCTTGAGGTACTCGAAGGCGTCGAGGTGGCGGGTGGGCGGGTAGCCGGCCTCGGCGCCCGCGATGTCGAAGCCGACCACGCCGTCGTCGCGGTAGCGGTTGGCGAGTTCGGCGATCTCCAGGGCGCGGGCCGCGTGCCGCATGGCGGTGAGCAGGGCGCCGACCCTGATCCGGTGGCCGGCCTCGCGGGCCCGGCGCTCGCCCTCGCGGAAGCCCTCGTTGACCGCCTCGACGACCTCCTCCAGGGTCAGCCCGGCCTCCAGGTGCTGCTCGGGGGCGTACCGCACCTCGGCGTAGACCACGCCGTCCTCGGCGAGGTCGACGGCGCACTCGGCGGCGACGCGGAAGAGCGCCTCGCGGGTCTGCATGACGGCGCAGGTGTGCGCGAAGGTCTCCAGGTAGCGCTCCAGGGAGCCGGAGTCGGCGGCCTCGCGGAACCAGATGCCGAGCTTGTCGGGCTCCGTCTCGGGCAGCTTCGAGTAGCCCTGCTCCCGGGCGAGTTCGATGATCGTGCCGGGGCGCAGTCCGCCGTCGAGGTGGTCGTGGAGCAGCACCTTCGGGGCACGGCGGACCTGGTCCGCGGTGGGGACGTGGGATGTCTGGCTCGTCATTGCCGCACTCTAGCCCCTACGCGCGTAGAACGCGCCTTGTCGACGCCGGGGACGACGGGGTTTTCCCGGGTGCGCGGCCGGGCCTCGGCCGCCTACCCTGACCGCATGAGCACCGCGTCCGGACCCGCCGCGCCCGTCGCCGCCGACCCCGCCGAACTCCGTCGCATCCACGGCTTCGTGTCCGCCTTCACCCGCCGGCAGGCGGCCCGGACCGTCGACTTCCCCGGCGGGTTCGCCGCGCTCGACGACGCCTACGCCCTGTCCCGCGGCAACAACCACCTCCTCGTGGACGGCCCGACCGACCCCGGGGCACTGCCCGGCCGGGCCGACGAACTCCTCGCCCACCTCCCCCACCGGGCGGTGTACGTGCTCGACGGACCGACCGCGGCCGCCTGCGCGGAGCCGCTGGCCCGGGCCGGGTACACCCGCGCGACCGTCCTCCTCATGCGCCACGAGGGCCCGGTGCCGGAGCTCGGCGGGGCGCGCGAGGTGGACCTGCCGTCCCTGGCGGGGCCGGTCGCCGACAGCTGGCGCCGCTTCCTGCCGGACGCGGGGGACGAGGTGGTCCGGGACCTGGTCGGCCGCCGGGCGGCCCGCCTCAGGGGCGCGCCCGACGTCCGCTTCCTCGCCTCCCACGACGAGTGGGGCGAGGTGGCCGCCTGGGGCGACCTCTACCTGGACCCGGCCTCGGGGGTGGCCCAGATCGAGGACCTGGTGACGGCCGCCTCCCATCTGCGGCAGGGGCACGCCGGGGTGGTCCTGGACACGGCGCTGCGCACGGCGGCCGGCGCCGGCTGCGCCACCGTCTTCCTCACCGCGCTCGCGGACGACTGGCCGCGCCACTGGTACGAGCGGCGGGGCTTCGCTCCCGTCGGCACCGTGCACTGCTTCGAACGCGCGTAGAGCGGACGGCGGTTCGCCGGGACGGCGATACGTAACAGAGACCGCGCGTACGACTGCCGTACACCTCGGCTTCTGAGACTGTTCTGTCATGGCGCAGTACGCACTCGTGGGGACTGCCGACGGCCGGAGACCCCGGCTCGGTCGGCCTGTCGGGGTTTCACGGTCCGCGGCGGCGGTGGGCGGCGTGGCGCTGCTCCTGCCGGACGGGGAGCCGGTGTCCGGCCGCCGGGCCTCGGCCCGCGCGCACGCCGCCGCACTGCCGCTGGGGCGCGAACTCGCCCGCGCGGGGCGGCCGGAGGGGCTCGTCGCACAGGTGGTGCGCTACCGGGGACGCGGCTGGAACGGCACCGACGCGGAGCTCGCGGCGGACGCCTCCTGGGCGGTCGCCGAGGCGGTACGGCGCTACGGCGACGTCCCGGTCTGCCTGGTCGGCCACGGGATGGGCGCCCGGGCGGCGCTGCGGGCGGCCGGACACCCGGCGGTCGGCGCGGTCCTGGCGCTCGCGCCCTGGCTGCCCGAGGAGGACGTGGCCGCCGAGCCCGAGCCCGTGCGGCAGCTGGTGGGACGCCGGGTGCTGATCGTGCACGGCACCAACGACGCCAGGACCGACCCCGAACTGTCCTTCCGCTACGCGGCCCGCGCCAAGAAGGCGAACCGGGAGACCTGCCGCTTCGAGGTCCACGCGGACGGGCACGGGCTGCGCCAGTACGCCGACGAGGTGCGGGAGCTCGCCGCCGACTTCGTCCTCGGCGCGCTCTTCGCCCGGCCGGTCACCCGCCCCCTGACGGACGCGATGGCGGCCCCGCCGCCGATCGGCCTGCGGATGCCGCTGGCCGCCGGGTTCACCAGCGGCTCACGCCGGCGCTGAGTCGTCCCGCGGCGGCTGCGACCCCTTCGGGAGGAGGTGGCCTCGGCGGCTCAGCAGGAACTTCTTGAAGGCGGCCACCGGGGCGGTGTCCGGGTGGCCGTCCAGCCAGGCGACGCCGATCTCGCGGACGGCGCGCGGGGCCGTGACGGTCAGCTCGACGACGCCGGGGCGGGCCACGGCCGGCGGCGGGAGCAGCGCCACGCCGAGCCCGGCCGCGACCAGGCCGCGCAGGGTCTCGGCCTCCTCGCCCTCGAAGGCGACCCGGGGCGTGAAGCCCGCCTCCGCGCACAGGTCGTCGGTGATGCGGCGGAGCCCGTAGCCCGGTTCGAGGGTCACGAAGGTCTCCTCGGCGGCCTCGGCGAGCCGGATGCGGCGGCGGCCGGCCAGCCGGTGGTCGTCGGGGACGACCAGCCGCAGCCGCTGCTCGTCGAGCCGGCGGCCGACCAGGTCGGGGGCGTCCGGCACCGGGGAGGTCAGGCACAGGTCCAGCTCGCCGGCGCGGAGCCGCTCGATCATCGCCTCGCCGTAGTTCTGGACGAGGGTGAAGCGGACCTTCGGGTGGTCGACCCGGAAGGCTCGGATCAGCGCCGGGACCGTCTCCGAGCCCATGGTGTGCAGGAAGCCGAAGGCGACCCGCCCCGCGGTGGGGTCCGCGTCGGCCCGTACGGTGTCGGCGGCCCGCTCGACCTCGGCGAGGGCCCGCTCGGCGGCGGTCAGGAAGCGGCGGCCGGCCGGGGTGAGCGCGACCGTGCGACCCCGGCGGGCGAAGAGCGCCACCCCGAGGTCCTCCTCCAGCCGGACCATGGCCCGCGAGAGCGTCGACTGGGGCACGCCCAGCTCGGCCGCCGCCCTGGTCACGTGCTCGTGCCGGGCCACCGCGGCGAAGTACGCGAGCCGTGGCGCGAGCACCGGCCCCATGTCTTCTTCGTTACTGTTCGGTGACAGCCGAGGCTGTGACCTGTACTCATGCACCACGGGAACGATTACAGCAGATCCATGCATTGGACGCATGAATCGGAGCGTCCTACGTTCGTGGCATGCCTTCCGCCAGTACCAAGGCGGACGCCACCCACGCGTCCGCCGACACCGCAGCCGACACCCGCCTCGCCCCGGGCGCCCCCGGCCACCGCCGGATGAGCCTCGCGCTCTTCGCCGCCGGCCTCGCCGCCTTCGCGCTCCTCTACTCCACCCAGGCCCTCCTCCCGGCGATCTCCGCCGAGTTCGGCGCCACCGCGTCGGCCGCCTCCTGGACCGTCTCCGCCGCGACCGGCGCGCTCGCCCTGTGCGTGCTGCCGCTCAGCGCGCTGTCGGAGCGCTTCGGCCGGCGCACGATGATGACCGCCTCCCTCGCCGTCGCGGTCGGCGTGGCGCTCCTGGTGCCCTTCGCGCCCAGCCTGGAGGTCCTGATCGCGCTGCGGGCGCTGCAGGGCGCGGCACTGGCCGGGCTGCCGGCCTCGGCGATGGCGTACCTGGCCGAGGAGGTGCGGCCCCGGGCGCTGATCGGCGCCATCGGCCTCTTCGTCGCGGGCAACTCGATCGGCGGCATGAGCGGCCGGATCGTCACCGGCTGGGTCGCGCAGCTGTGGGGCTGGCGGGCCGGTCTGGCCGCCGTCGGCCTGACCTCCCTGGTGTGCGCGCTCGTCTTCCGGGCGCTGCTCCCGAAGGCACGCCACTTCACCCCCGGCACGCTGAACCCGAAGGCGCTCGCCGCCACGGTGAAGGGCCACCTCGCGGACCCGCTGCTCATGCGGCTGTACGGGATCGGCGCCCTGTTCATGACGGTCTTCGGCGCCGTGTACACGGTGATCGGCTACCGGCTGGCCGAGGCTCCGTTCTCGCTGCCGCAGGGCGTGATCGGCTCGATCTTCCTGGTCTACCTGGTCGGCACGGTCTCCTCCGCGGCGGCCGGGAGGCTCGTCGGCCGGCTGGGCCGGCGCGGGGCGCTCTACCTGGCGGTCTCCACCACCGCGGCGGGCCTGCTGCTCTCGCTCTCCGCGTCGCTGGCCGCGGTCCTCGCGGGCCTGGTCCTCATCACCGCCGGCTTCTTCGCGGGCCACGCGGTGGCGTCCTCCTCGGTGAGCCGGACGGCGAAGACGGGCCGCGCGCAGGCCTCGGCGCTCTACCAGTCCGCGTACTACCTGGGCTCCAGCGCGGGCGGCACGCTCGGCGCGATCGCCTTCCACGCGGGCGGCTGGGCCGGCACGGTCGGGATCGGTCTGGTGGCGGTGCTCGGCGTCGTCTCGATCACGCTGTACGGCTCGCACAGCGCGCGCGTCGAGGCGCGGCGGATCCACCCGGTGACGGCCTGAGCACGCCCGGATGACCGTACCGTCACGATTCCGGGCCCGGTGCAACTGAACCACTCCCCCGCACGTCTCGCATGTCAGGACTCTAGGGGGAGTTGACGATCATGAACCGATTCGCGAACCGGGTGGGGAAGAGGGCCGGCATAGCCGCCGGCCTCACCTCGCTGCTCGTGCCGGCCGCCCTCGTGCTGGGTGCCGCGCCGGCCCAGGCCGCGTCGTGCAACGTGACGACGGGGCCGTACCAGAAGCAGGTCGAGAAGTTCCTCGGCCGCACCGTCGACGGCCGCCAGTCGCTCGGCGACTGCCAGGCCATCCAGGCCTTCCAGCGCAAGCACGGCATCACCCCGACCGTGGGGTACGCGGGCCCGCTGACCTGGCGCACCATGAACACGATGATCCAGCAGAAGGCGGCCGGGACCAACCCCAACAAGGACCGCAAGTGTCCGACGAACAAGGGCCGGATCGCCTGCGTGGACCTCACCCGCCAGCTCAGCTGGATCCAGGACGGCTCGCGCCTCAAGTACGGCCCGGTGCCGGTGCGCACCGGCAAGGACGGCACCGAGACCCGTACCGGCCTGAAGAAGATCTACTGGCGGAACATCAACCACTGGTCGACGATCTACCACGTGTCGATGCCGTACTCGCAGTTCTTCGACGGCGGCCAGGCCTTCCACTCGACGACCAAGTCCATGTGGAACCCGCCCGGTTCGGGCGGCTGCGTCAACATGCGCTCGGCGGACGCCAAGGCCTACTGGAACCTGCTGCGCAACGGCGACGACGTCTACGTGTACGGACGCAAGCCGGGAACCTGACCCCGACTGTCGGTGGGCTGCGGTAGCTTCGCTCTCACCGGTGCCGAACGCCGGCGCCGGTGAGGGGTGATGGGGACGCGATGGGCGAGACCGCCGTGGTGACGACCGATGAACTCGACAAGTACCGGCGCGAGCTGACCGGTTACTGCTACCGGATGCTCGGTTCCTCCTTCGAGGCCGAGGACGCGGTGCAGGACACGATGGTGCGGGCTTGGAAGGCGATGGACTCCTTCGAGGGCCGCTCCAGCCTGCGGTCCTGGCTCTACCGGATCGCGACCAACGTCTGCCTCGACGCGCTCAGCGCGGGCAACAAGCGGGCCCGGCCCATGGACCTCTCCGGGCCGACGCCGGTCGCCCAGGCGCAGCTCGTCAAGCAGCCGGAGATCACCTGGCTGGAGCCGATCCCGGACGGGCGCGTGATGCCGACCGCCGGCGACCCGGCGGAGGCGGCGCTGCACCGCGAGACCGTGCGGCTCGCCTTCGTCGCCGCGCTCCAGCACCTGGCGCCCAAGCAGCGTGCCGTGCTGATCCTGCGCGAGGTCCTCGCGTGGAAGGCCGCCGAGGTCGCCGAGCTGCTCGACACCTCCGTCGCCTCGGTGAACAGCGCGCTCCAGCGGGCCCGGGCGACCATCGCCGAGCAGGCCCCCGCCGAGTCCGACGCGGCGAACCCGCTCGACGAGGAGCAGCAGGCGCTCCTGGAGCGGTACGTGGCGGCCTTCGAGGGCTACGACATGAAGGCGCTGACCGCGCTCCTCCACGAGGACGCGACCATGACCATGCCGCCGTTCGACCTGTGGCTCCGGGGCCACGACGACATCGTCGGCTGGATGCTGGGCGTCGGCGACGTGTGCCGCGGCTCGAAGCTCGTCCCGACCGTCGCCAACGGCTCGCCGGCCTTCGCGCACTACCACCCGGACCCGGAGGGCGGTTACAGCCCGTGGGCCCTGATCGTGCTGGAGGTGCGGGACGGCAAGGTGGCCGGGATGGACTTCTTCCTGGACACCCCGCGCTGGTTCCCGCTCTTCGACCTGCCGGAGCGGCTGGAGGCGTAGTCCTTCACAGGACCTCGTCGAGGCCGGTGAGGCGGAGCAGGGCCGTGAGGTCGGGTCCCGCTCCGTCGAAGGTCAGCCGGTGGCCCGCGCGCCGGGCCGCGAGCGCCAGGCGGGCCAGCGCGTCCACGGCCGCGAGGCCGCGGGCGCGCGGGTCGACCTCGCACCGCACGTCCCCCGGCGGGGCGGCGGCCAGCTCGGCGCAGAGCCGGGCGACCTCCTCGCGGGTGGGCGCGGCGGGCAGGGTCACGACGAGGGGCTGACTGGTGTCCACGAGGGGGTGACCGCCCCGGGGCGGGAAAGTCATCGCGCTAGGCTCGCGATCATGACTTCTCACCCCGTCGAACTGGTGATCTTCGACTGTGACGGTGTTCTGGTGGACAGCGAGCGGCTCTACTGCCGGGTCGACCGGGAGGTCTTCGCCGAGCTGGGGGCCGAGTTCACCGAGGCGGAGTTGGTCGAGCACTTCGTGGGCTCCCCGCACGAGATCTGGACGGCCCTCGTCGAGGAGCGCCGGGGCCGACCGCTGGAACCGGGGTGGCAGGAGCCGTACCGCGTCCGGTACGAGACGGTGCTGGACGCCGAGCTGACGGCGGTCGAGGGGGTCACGGAGGTGCTGGACGCGCTGGCGGTCCCGTACTGCCTCGCCTCCAACGGCAGCCACGCCGAGATCCGCCGCAACCTCGCCCGCACCGGCCTGCTGGACCGCTTCGAGGGCCGGATCTTCTCCGCCCGGGACGTCGCGAAGGGGAAGCCCGCCCCGGACCTCTTCCTGCACGCGGCGGCCACGATGGGCGTGCCGCCGGAGCGGTGCGCGGTGGTGGAGGACAGCCCGTACGGCGTCCGCGCGGCGCGGGCGGCGGGGATGCGGGCGTACGGCTATACGGGGGGCCTGACCCCGGCCCACCGGCTGGAGGGGGCGGGCACGGTGGTCTTCGGCGACATGCGGGAGCTGACGGGGCTGCTGGGGGTCAGCTGACGGGGAACTCGGCGGTGTCGAGGGTCAGGTCGAAGGGGGCGGGGAGGTGGATCTTCTCGCCGAACGGGACAGCGCTCAGGACCCGGTAGACGGAGTCCTTCGGCTCGCCGTAGAGGGTGACGGTGGGGCCGCCGGGGGCCCAGCGATCGACCAGCAGGTAGAGCGGTACGCCTGCCGTCGCATAGCCGGCGGCCTTCGCGATCCGGTCGTGGTTCGCGTTCGACGGCGAGGTGATCTCCACGACGAGTTCCGCTTCCGTGGCGGGGACGGAGTGGCCGGCTTCGCCCAGTGCCGCCTCAGGTGCGACCAGGAGGTCGGGGATGTACATGCCCGACCTTGCCGGAATCGCCACGGCCTGAGTCTGGTAGATCCCCCAGTCCTCCGGGATGGCCTGGTACAGACGGCGCTGGATCTTCCCCGCGATGCTGTTGTGGTGGTTGGCAGGTGACGGTGCCACGGTGATGATCCCCTCGATGATCTCCACCTTGCAGCCCTCGGGCCAGTCCATCGACTCCCAGCGACGGACCAGGTCCTCCCAGCCGTTGCCCGCGTCGGCGTGGGGCTCGGCAGCGAGTGCGCTCATGGTGTGCTCCTCAATCGGTCGTCACCGATCCCAGCATGCCGAACGGGACCGGTGGGGGTCCACCGGTCCCGTTCACCCGAAGGTGTCAGCGGCACATGCCAGGGCCGTTACGCGATGCGGTCCAGGACGATCGGGGTCGGGGTGAAGTCGGTGCCCGCCGGGGCGATGTCCCAGGCGCCCTCCAGGGAGCCGAGGGCGTAGTCGAACTTCTCCGGGGTGTCCGTGTGGAGGGTGAGGAGGGGCTGGCCCGCCGTCACCGTGTCGCCCGGCTTGGCGTGCAGCTCGACGCCCGCGCCGGCCTGCACCGGGTCCTCCTTGCGGGCGCGGCCGGCGCCGAGGCGCCAGGCGGCGATGCCGATGTCGTACGCGTCGAGGCGGGTCAGGACGCCCGAGGACGGGGCCGTGACGACGTGCTGCTCGCGGGCGACCGGGAGGGCCGCGTCCGGGTCGCCGCCCTGGGCCGCGATCATCCGGCGCCAGACGTCCATCGCCGAGCCGTCCTTGAGGGCCTTCGCCGGGTCGGCGTCCTTGATGCCGGCCGCGGCCAGCATCTCGGCGGCCAGGGCGATCGTCAGGTCGACGACGTCCTGCGGGCCGCCGCCGGCGAGGACCTCGACGGACTCGCGGACCTCCAGGGCGTTGCCGGCGGTGAGGCCGAGCGGGGTCGACATGTCGGTGAGGAGCGCGACCGTCTTCACGCCGCTGTCGGTGCCGAGGGCGACCATGGTGGAGGCCAGCTCGCGGGCGTCCTCGATGGTCTTCATGAAGGCGCCGGTGCCGACCTTGACGTCGAGGACGAGGGAGCCGGTGCCCTCGGCGATCTTCTTCGACATGATCGAGGAGGCGATCAGCGGGATCGCCTCGACCGTGCCGGTGACGTCGCGGAGCGCGTACAGCTTCTTGTCGGCGGGGGCCAGGCCGTCGCCGGCGGCGCAGATGACGGCGCCCGTGGTGTCGAGGACGTGCAGCATCTCCTCGTTGGAGAGCAGCGCGCGCCAGCCGGGGATGGACTCCAGCTTGTCGAGGGTGCCGCCGGTGTGGCCGAGGCCGCGGCCGGAGAGCTGCGGGACGGCCGCGCCGCAGGCGGCGACGAGCGGGGCGAGCGGAAGGGTGATCTTGTCGCCGACGCCGCCGGTGGAGTGCTTGTCGGCGGTCGGGCGGGAGAGCGCGTCGAAGTTCATGCGCTCGCCGGAGGCGATCATGGCCGCCGTCCAGCGGGCGATCTCGTCGCGGTTCATGCCGTTGAGCAGGATCGCCATGGCCAGGGCCGACATCTGCTCGTCTGCGACCGTGCCGCGGGTGTAGGCGTCGATGACCCAGTCGATCTGCTCCGGGCTCAGCTCGCCCTTGTCCCGCTTGGTCCGGATGACGGAGATGACGTCCATGTCGTGGTGCCTCTTTCTACGCGCATAGAGGGGGGAACGGGAGGAGCGGCCCCTCCCATGGTGCCGGAAGGGCCGCTCCGAGGTGCTACTTGGCGAGGTGGTCCGGGCCGAAGGCCTGCGGCAGCATCTCCGCCAGGGTGAGGAACCCCGCGGGCGTCTCCAGGACGAGGTCGGGGCCGCCGAACTCGTACAGGAGCTGCCGGCACCGGCCGCAGGGGACCAGCGGGTCGCCGAGGCCGTCCACGCACACGAAGTGGGTGAGCCGGCCGCCGCCGGTGGCCTGGAGCTGCGAGACCAGACCGCACTCGGCGCACAGGCCGAGCCCGAAGGAGGCGTTCTCGACGTTGCAGCCGGAGACCGTCCGGCCGTCGTCGACGAGGGCGGCCGCGCCGACCGGGAAGCCGGAGTACGGGGCGTACGCGCGGGCCATCGCGGCCCGGGCCTCCGTCCGCAGGGCGTCCCAGTCGGGCTCGGTCGGGGCGGTCGTCACTTGCCCTGGCCCTTCCGGTAGGGCAGGCCGTCCGCCTTGGGCATCCTCAGCCGCTGTGCCGACAGGGCCAGCACGAGCAGGGTGGTGATGTACGGGGCGGCGTCGACGAACTGGCTCGGGACCTGGTCGGTGAGCGCGTACCAGAGGAAGAAGCCGACCGCGAAGACGGCGGCGATCACGGCGGGCACGTACTTCTTCTTGTACAGCTGCCAGGCGGCGGCCAGCACCAGGAGGATCGCGACGAGCAGCAGCAGCGCGTGGACGTTCTCGGCGCCGCCGCGGATCTTGAGGCTGTCGGTGAAGCCGAAGAGGCCCGCGCCGAGCGCCATGCCGCCCGGCATCCAGTTGCCGAAGATCATCGCGGCGAGACCGATGTAGCCGCGGCCGCCGGTCTGGCCCTCCTGGTAGATGCCGGTGGAGACGATCGCCAGGAACGCGCCGCCGAGGCCGGCGAGGGCGCCGGACACGGTGACGGCGATGTACTTGTACTTGTAGACGTTGACGCCGAGGGACTCGGCGGCGACCGGGTTCTCGCCGCAGGAGCGCAGCCGCAGGCCGAAGGCCGTGCGCCACAGCACCCACCAGGTGGCGGGGACCAGCAGGATCGCGACGACGGTGAGCAGCGACAGGTTGGTGACCAGGCCGCCGAGGATGCCGGCGAGGTCGGAGATCAGGAACCAGTGCTTCTGCTGGAGGTCCATCAGCCAGTCCGAGAGCCCCGGGATGGTGATGTCGGTGATCGGGTCGATGCGCGGGGACTGCTTGGAGGAGCCGCCCTCGGCCTCGCCGAACGTGAAGTTCGACAGGTACTGGGTGAAGCCGACCGCGAGGATGTTGATCGCCACACCGGAGACGATGTGGTTCACGTTGAAGGTGACGGTGATGATCGCGTGCAGCAGACCGCCGATCGCGCCGCCGAGGAGACCGACGACGACGCCCGTCCACGGGCCCCACTGGTAGCCGGCCCAGGCGCCGAACCAGGTGCCGAGCACCATCATGCCCTCGAGGCCGATGTTGACCACGCCCGCGCGCTCGGACCACAGGCCGCCGAGGCCGGCGAGGCCGATCGGGATGGCGAGCTGGAGCGCGCCGGAGACCTGGCCGACGGAGGTCAGGTCGTCGGCGCCGGAGACGACGCGGACGAGCGAGAAGAGGACGAGGCCGGCCGCGACGATCAGCAGGATCCACGGCCAGGTGAGCTTGCGGCGCCCGGCCTTCTTCGGTGCGGCGCTCGGCTTGGCGGCGGTGGCGGTGCTCATGCCGAGACCTCCTTGTCGGTCTTGATGGCACCGCCGGCGGCGAGTTCCTCGCCGACCTTCTGCTGCTGGCGGCGGGTGCCGTAACGGCGGACGAGTTCGTAGGAGACGACCACGGCGATCACGATGATGCCCTGCATGATCTGCGTGATCTCCTTCGGGTAGCCCTCGACGTCGAGCGACGAGGACGCCTTGTCGAGGAACGCGAAGAGCAGGGCCGCGAAGAGGATGCCGACCGGGTTGTTGCGGCCGAGCAGGGCGATCGTGATGGCGGTGAAGCCGACGCCGACCGGGAAGGACAGGCTGTACGTGTGGGTGTCGCCGAGCAGCGTGGGCATGCCGGAGAGGCCCGCCAGACCGCCGGAGATGAGCATCGAGGTGAGGATCATCTTCTTGGCGTCGACGCCGCTGGCCTGGGCCGCGGACTCGCTCTCGCCGGTGGCGCGCAGGTCGAAGCCGAAGCGGGTGCGGTTGAGGACGAACCAGTAGACGACGCCGAGGGCGAGCGCCACGAAGGTGAAGCCGTAGATCTCGCCGTTGCCCTGGCCCATGTCGATGCCGGGGAACCAGCCGGACTCGGCGATCTCACCGGTGGTGAGGTCGTTGGAGCCCTCGGGCTGGACGCCGAGGTTCTTCGGCAGGATCAGCCAGGCGATCAGGGAGGTCGCGATGGCGTTGAGCATGATCGTCGAGACGACCTCGGAGACGCCCCGGGTGGTCTTCAGGATGCCGGCGATGCCGGCCCAGAAGGCACCGGTGAGGGTGGCGACGACCACGATCAGCAGGATGTGCAGCGGGCCGGGCAGCTCGACCGAGGCGCCGACCACGGCCGAGAGCATCGCGGCGAGGCGGTACTGGCCGTCGACGCCGATGTTGAAGAGGTTCATCCGGAAGCCGATGGCGACGGCCAGGGCTGCCAGGTAGTAGATCCCCGTCTGGTTGACGATCAGGACCTGGATGTCCGCGTACCCGGCGTTCTCGATCATCAGCTGGATCGGCTCGATCGGGTCGAGGCCCGTCGCGAGCAGCACCAGCATGGTGAGCACGAACGAGGAGACGAGCGCGAGCACCGGGCCGGCGGCCCCGATGAGCAGCTTGTCCTTGTCGATCTTCATCATCGGGCGTCACCGTCTTCGGACTGCTCGGTGCCTTCGAGGTGGCCGGTGGCCGCGCCGGTCATGGCGGAGCCCAGCTGCTCGGGCGTGATGGTGGCGGGGTCCGCGTCCGCGACGAGCTTGCCGCGGTACATGACCCGGAGGGTGTCGGAGAGGCCGATCAGCTCGTCGAGGTCGGCCGAGATCAGCAGGACGGCCAGGCCCTCGCGGCGGGCGTCCCGGATCGCGTCCCAGATCTGCGCCTGCGCGCCGACGTCCACACCGCGGGTGGGGTGGGCGGCGATCAGGAACTTGGGGTTGTGGCTCATCTCGCGGCCGACGATCAGCTTCTGCTGGTTGCCGCCGGAGAGGGAGGCCGCGGTCACGTCGATGCCCGGGGTGCGGACGTCGTACTCGCGGACGATCCGCTCGGTGTCCTTGCGGGCGGCCTTCGGGTCGAGGACGCCGCGCTTGGAGTTGGGGGCCTCGGTGACGTGGCCGAGGATGCGGTTCTCCCAGAGGGGGGCCTCCAGGAGCAGGCCGTGGCGGTGGCGGTCCTCGGGGATGTAGCCGATGCCCCCCTCGCGACGCTTGCGCACCGAGACCTTGGAGATGTCCTCGCCGTCGAGCGTGATGACGCCCGCGTCGGGGACGGTCATGCCCATCAGGGCCTCGATGAGCTCGGTCTGGCCGTTGCCCTCGACGCCGGCGATGCCGAGGATCTCGCCCTTGTGGATGGTGAGCGAGACGTCGTCGAGCAGCTTGCGGCCGACCGCGGCCTCCTCGTGGACGATCGTCGTGCTCGACGGGTCCGCGGGGGCGGCGGTGGTCAGCGGGGCGCCGGTGGCACCGCCCTCCAGGAGGGTGAGGTTCTCGACCCGCAGCATGGCGACGTCGGTGACGGTCGACTCGCGGGTCTCCGGCGAGGGCAGCTCGCTGCCGACCATCAGCTCGGCGAGCTGCTTGGTGGTGGCGGTCTTCGGGTCGGCGGTGCCGACGGTGGTGCCGCGCCGGATGACGGTGATGTCGTCGGCGACCTTCAGGACCTCGCCCAGCTTGTGCGAGATGAAGATGACGGTGAGGCCCTCGGCCTTGAGCTCGCGCAGGTTGTCGAAGAGCGCGTCGACCTCCTGCGGGACGAGCACGGCGGTCGGCTCGTCGAGGATGAGGATCCTGGCGCCGCGGTAGAGGACCTTGAGGATCTCCACGCGCTGGCGGTCGGCGACGCCGAGGTCCTCGACGAGGGCGTCGGGGCGGACGCCGAGGCCGTACGCGTCGGAGATCTCCTGGATCTTCTTGCGGGCCTTGGCACCGATGCCGTACAGCTTCTCGCCGCCGAGGACGACGTTCTCCAGGACGGTGAGGTTGTCGGCGAGCATGAAGTGCTGGTGCACCATGCCGATGCCGCGCGCGATGGCGTCACCGGGGCTGGAGAAGCTGACCTGCTCCCCGTCGATGGCGATGGTGCCCTCGTCCGGCTTCTGCATGCCGTAGAGGATCTTCATGAGGGTCGACTTGCCGGCACCGTTCTCACCGATCAGGGCATGGACGGTGCCCTTCCGGACGGTGATCGCGATGTCCTTGTTGGCGACGACGCCGGGGAAGCGCTTGGTGATGCCGTGGAGTTCCACGGCAGGGGGGCTGGACGCGTTGATGACGCACTCTCCTTGGCCGAAAGGAGTGGGAGGCGAGGGCAGGGCGGGGCGAAGTTATCGTGCCGGTGCGACATCTACACGCGTAGCGCTGCCGAAAAGTGAAAACCCGTACGGGAATGGGCCCGGGGCCCGGTCCTGGTGGGAGTCCCACCGGGGCCGGGCCCGCGGACGACTGGTCGTGACGCGCGCCTTACGGGGCGGTCTTGACCGTGATCTTGCCGTCGACGATGTCCTTCTTCGCCTTGTCCACCGCGGCGATCAGGTCGGTCATCGACTTGTACTTCGGGTTCGAGTCGGCGAGGCCGACACCGTCGGTGGCGAGGCCGTAGCGGACCTCACCGGTCTGCGGCTTGCCGTCCTTGACCGACTTGATCAGGTTGTAGACGGAGTCGGAGACGTCCTTGGTGACCGAGGTCAGGATCGAGTCCTTGTACGCGGCGAGACCGGCCTGGTTGTACTGGTCGGAGTCGACGCCGATGGACCACTTGCCGGCCTTGGAGGCGGCCTCGATCGCACCGGAGCCCGCGAGACCGGCGGCGGCGTAGATCACGTCGGCGCCCTTGTCGAGCTGGCCCTGGGCGGCGGCCTTGCCGAGGTCGGGCTTGGCGAAGCCGTCGAAGTTCGGCGGCTGGGTCAGGTACTGGGTGAGCACCTTCGCCTTGGGGTTGGTGTCCTTGACGCCCTGGACGTAGCCGGCCTCGAACTTCTTGATCAGCGGGACCTCGACGCCGCCGATGAAGCCGACCGTGCCGGACTTGGACGCCTTGGCGGCGGCGACGCCGGCCAGGTAGGAGCCCTGCTCCTCGTTGAAGACGAGGTTGGCGATGTTCTTGCCGGTCACCGAGGTGTCGTCGATGATGCCGAAGGTCGTGTCCGGGAACTGCGCGGCGACCTTCTTGATGGCCGGGGCGTAGGCGAAGCCGACGCCGATGACCGGGTTGTTGCCGGCGCGGGCCAGCGAGGTGAGGCGCTGCACCTTGTCGGCGTCACCCTCGCCGGACGACGGCTCGGCCTCGGCGCCCTTGACGCCCAGGTCGTCCTCGGCCTTCTTCAGGCCCGCGTAGGCGGCGTCGTTGAAGGACTGGTCGCCGCGACCACCGATGTCGTACGCGATGGCGGCCTTGGTCGCCTTCGAGTCGGAACCGGAGCCCGAGTCGTTCGAAGACTTGCCACAGGCGGTGGCGGAGAGCGCGAGCGCCGCGGAGGCGATGCCCACGGTGGTGATCCTGGTGATCCGGCGCAAGAGGAGGGTCCCTTCAAGACTGACCGAAAGCGCCTCTTCCGGCGCTGGCTTTGCGGCGATCGTAACGCGCGTAGATGTCAGTTAAAGACCCGTTCATGAGTCGTTACCGTATCGACGCGAACCCACGGGTCACAGTACCCGTACACACTTCGCGATCAAGGCGCAACCCCGTGTCATCAGCCGAGATGACGGCGCCGCCCCCGCGCGGGCGCGGGGGCGGCGGCGGTGCGGCGGGGGTCAGCCCTCGGCGCCGTCGGCGTCGATGAGGGCGGCCGCGGTGAAGAGCTCCACGGCGGTCTGGATGGACCGCTCGTCCACGTCGAAGTCACCCGCGTGGAGGTCGCGGACGCGCGGGTCGCCGGGGGTGCGGACGCCGAGCCGGGCCATCGCGCCGGGCACGTGCTCCAGGTACCAGGAGAAGTCCTCGCCGCCCAGGCTCTGCTCGGTGTCCTCGACCGCGTCGGCGCCGCGGCGGGCGGTCATGGCGTCCCGGAGCAGCTCCACGACCGCCGCGTCGTTGACCACCGGGGGGACGCCGCGGACGTAGTTCACGGTGGACTTGGCGCGGTGCAGCGCGGCGACCTCGTCGACGGCGGCGTGCACCAGGTCGGGCGCGTCGCGCCAGGCGGGCAGGTCGAGGCAGCGGACGGTGCCGGAGAGCTCGGCGTGCTGCGGGATGACGTTGGGCGCGTGGCCGGCCTCGATGCGGCCCCAGGTGAGGGAGAGGCCGGAGCGGGCGTCGACCCGGCGGGCCAGCACGGCCGGCACGTCGGTGGCGATCCGGGCGGCGGCGGTCACCAGGTCGGTGGTGAGGTGCGGGCGGGCGGTGTGCCCGCCGGGGCCGTCGAGGGTGACCTCCAGCCGGTCGCAGGCGGAGGTGATGGGGCCGACGCGCAGCCCGATCTTCCCGGCGTCGACCTTGGGGTCGCAGTGGACGGCGATGATGCGGCCGACGCCGTCGAGGACGCCGGCCGCGACCGCGTCGGCCGCGCCGCCGGGCAGGACCTCCTCGGCGGGCTGGAAGAGCAGCCGCACCGGGCGCGGCAGCCGGCCCTCGCGCTCCAGCTCGGCGAGGACCAGGCCGGCGCCGAGGACGGTGGTGGTGTGCACGTCGTGGCCGCAGGCGTGCGCGCGGTGGGGCACGGTGGAGCGGTACGGGACGGTCTTGACGTCCGGGATGGGCAGGGCGTCGAGGTCGGCGCGGACGGCGAGCATGGGCCGCCCGCCGTCCCAGGTGCCGATGTCACAGATGAGTCCCGTGCCGCCCGGGAGTACGCGCGGCGCGAGGCCGGCCGCCTCCAGGCGGGCCTTGAGCGCGGCGGTGGTGCGGAACTCCTGGTTGCCCAGCTCGGGGTGCATGTGCAGGTCCCTGCGGAAGGCGATCAGTTCGCCGCGCAGGGAGGAGGACAGCGTTCCGGGCAGGGTGACGGAGCCTGGCTCACGGGACTTCAACTGGTTCACCCTTTGAAGCGTAGGCCCAACCGGTGATCAACTGCCCGTTGATCACGAAAAGTTCAGCCCGTTAGGGGAAAGAATCTCGGTTTGCCGTGCATGGGCCACGTTCCGTGTGGGTAAGCTCACCCGATTTCGCGCCGGACGGTCGTATACGAAACGGGTCCTCCCTCCGTGCGGCGGGGCGCCGCCCCGCCCCGGTCAGCCGAACTCGAGCCGGTCCGCCCCGGACGCCGTGCCGACGACGCCCGCGAGGAAGCCCTGGGCCCGCGGCGAGGCGGTGGCCTTCAGCCACTCGGGCGCGATCTCGCAGACCACGACCTTCACCCCGGTGCCCGCCAGGGCGAGCGGCAGGGTGTGCACGACGGTGGACGGGAAGCTGACGACGGTGGCGCCCACCGGTCCGCGCCGGGCGATCAGCTCCAGCGGCAGCTCCGGCCGGACCACCTGGAGGCCGGTCTCGACCGCGATGTGGTGCAGCTTCTCCGGGGTCTCGCGGCGGTGGGCGAAGTAGCGGGTGGCGCCGTGGGTGCGGGCGAGCCGGCCGACGACCCGCAGGTAGTGCTCCGCGTCCACCACGCCGGTCTCGACGAGCGAGGTGCCGACCAGGTCGGCGCCGCCGGTCAGCGCGGGCGGTCCGAAGCGGGCCCGGGTCCACGCGTAGGCGTTCTCGGTGACCTCGGTGCCGGGCGGGGCCTGGACGGGCAGCGAGGTGAAGATCTCGACGGTCCGGTGGGGTCCCGGGGCGAGCCGGCGCCGGGCCAGCGAGGTGACCGGGGCGAGCAGCAGCTCGCGCGGCCCGAGGTCGCCCTTGCGGTGCCAGCGGACCAGCCGCTCCCCGCCCGCGAGCTGGGCGGCGAACTCCATGGTCGCGGTGCCGTCGTCGACGACCGTGACGTGGCGGGGCCCGAAGAGGGTGAGCAGCAGCTGGACGTAGCGGGAGAACGGGTCGCCGACGATCACGCGCTCGGCGGCGCGCAGCGGCCCGCCCAGCTCCCGCAGGGTGCGCACCAGGGCGCCGCGCCCGGCCCGCGCCTCCTGCCAGTGGACCGTGAACCCCTCGTCGCGGGCCAGCTGGGCCATCCGGCGCAGCTGGCCGCGCGACATGGGGTCGTTCGGCGAGAGGACGACGATGCCGAGGTCGTCGGGGGCGGGGGCGGGGCCGGGCGCCGGGGCGGGGACCGCCGCGGCGCCCGGCCCGGGGGCGGCGGCCGGGACGGGGCCCCGGCCGCGCGCGTGCGCCCACTCCAGGACGTTCAGGAGCTGGACGGGGCTCTCGACGAACGCCAGGCGGCCGGTCATGCGGAGACGGGCTCCATGACGCGGCGGAGCTTCTTCATCGGGCCGAGCTCCGACTCGTACACCTTCTTCACGCCGTCGCCGAGGGCGGTCTCGATGGTGCGGATGTCGCGGACCAGGCGCTCCAGGCCCTGCGGCTCGACGGAGGCCGCCTGGTCCGAGCCCCACATGGCGCGGTCGAGGGTGATGTGGCGCTCGACGAAGGTGGCGCCGAGGGCGACCGCCGCGAGGGTGGTCTGGAGGCCGGTCTCGTGGCCGGAGTAGCCGATCGGGACGTTCGGGTACTCCTCCTGGAGCGTCTGGATGACGCGCAGGTTCAGCTCCTCGGCCTTGGCCGGGTAGGTGGAGGTGGCGTGGCAGAGCAGGATGTTCGCGCTGCCCAGGACCTCGACCGCGTGGCGGATCTGCGCCGGGGTCGACATGCCGGTGGAGAGGATGACGGTGCGGCCGGTGGCGCGCAGCTCGCGCAGCAGCTCGTCGTCGGTGAGGGAGGCGGAGGCGACCTTGTGGGCCGGGACGTCGAACTTCTCCAGGAAGGCGACGGCCTCGGTGTCCCACGGGGAGGCGAACCAGTCGATGCCGCGCTTCTTGCAGTGCTCGTCGATCTGGCGGTACTCGTCCTCGCCGAACTCGACGCGGTGGCGGTAGTCGATGTACGTCATCCGGCCCCAGGGGGTGTCGCGCTCGATGTCCCACTGGTCGCGCGGGGTGCAGATCTCCGGGGTGCGCTTCTGGAACTTCACGGCGTCGCAGCCGGCCTCGGCGGCCACGTCGATCAGCTTGAAGGCGTTCTCGAGGTCGCCGTTGTGGTTGATGCCGATCTCGCCGCAGATGTAGACGGGCCGACCGGGACCGGCGGTCTTCGGGCCGAGGGTGCGCAGACGGGTGCTCATGGTGGTGCTTCCTTCGGTTCAGTTCGGGAGAGGGGTGGGGGTGTTCAGCTCGGGTCCGAGGAGCCAGGCCGCGATCTCGCGGATCGCTCCGAAGCCGCCCGGGGTGACGGTGACCGCCCGGGCGGCGGCCCGTACGGAGTCGTGGGCGCTGGCCACCGCGACGGGCCAGCCGACGAGGTGGAAGCAGGGCAGGTCGTTGACGTCGTTGCCGGCGTAGAGGACGCGCGCGGGGTCGATGGACTCGGCCTCGCACCACTCCTTGAGCGCCAGGTCCTTGCGGTCGATCCCGTGCAGGACGGGGATCTTCAGCTTGCGGGCGCGGGCGGCGACGACGGGGTTCTGCTCGGTGGAGAGGATGAGGACGGGCAGTCCGGCGCGGCGCAGGGCCGCGATGCCGAGGCCGTCGCCGCGGTGGGCGGAGACGAACTCCCGGCCCTCCGCGTCGAGGTGGACCCGGTCGTCGGTCTGGGTGCCGTCGAAGTCGAGGACGACCGCGTCGACGTCGGCGAAGGACGGGGTGGCGGGCTCGTCGAGGAGCGGCGCGAGGGCCTTGGCGCGGGCCAGGTCGTGCGGGTCGTCGATCTCCAGGACGCGGGCCGGGTCGGTGACGACGACGGCGGTGCGGCCGAAGAAGCGGTGGCCGTGGGCGCGGAACCCGGCCGCGTCCATCGCGTAGACGGAGCCGGTCTCCAGGTACTCGGGCTCGCGGTCCTGGCGGCGCGGGCGGTGCGCCTTGTCGTGGTTGACGCCGGTGGCGCCGTCGGCCGTGTCCTTCCACAGGAAGCCGTGCGAGGGGGCGGCGGTGAAGGCGGTGTCGGCCTCCCCGCCGGCGATCCGGGCGACGGCCTCGGCGACCTCGGCGGAGGTGAGGAAGGGGCTGGTGCACTGGACGAGGAGGACCACGTCGGCGGTGCGGCCGGCGGTTGCCTCGAAGGCGTCCAGGGCGTGCAGGACGGCGGACTCGCTGGTGGCGGTGTCGCCGGCGAGGGCGGCGGGCCGCCGGACGGCCTCGGCGCCGAAGGAGCGGGCGGCGGCGGCGATGGCGTGGTCGTCGGTGGAGACGACGACGTCGGTGACGCCGGCCGCGCCGAGGCAGGCCCGGACGGCCCGGCCGACCAGCGGGATCCCGGCGACCGGGGCGAGGTTCTTGGCGGGGACGCCCTTGGAGCCGCCCCGCGCGGGGATGACGGCGAGCACGGTGGGGTTCGGCTTCGGGGTGGGCATCACAGTTCTCCCAGGCGTCGGACGACGGGGGCCACGCGCTGGACGCCGTGGCGGTAGGCGCCGCGCGCCGCCTCGCGGACGATCCGGCGCAGCCCGCTGTCGCGGACCGGCGGCGCGGTGACGTCCAGGCGGTGGCGGGCGAGGATCCCCGGCAGGTAGCCGGGGGCCGTCTCCGCGGTGTAGTAGGGGCTGATCGGGGGGAGGGCGGGCAGCGCGAGGAGCCGCGCGACGCGCTCGCGGGCGGCGTCGAAGGCGGAGTCGTAACCGCCGTCGGCTCCGACGCCCTGCCGGGCCAGCCACTCCTCGTCGGGCCCGGGCACCTCGCCGCGGTCGAGCCGGTCGAAGGAGGTGAGGAGGCCGGAGCCGATGAAGTGGTGGTTGCCGTTCACCTCGCGGACCCCGCAGTCGGTGAGGACCGCGGTGGGGATCCGGCGGTGCAGGGCCTCCAGGGCGGCCGTGGAGGAGACGGTGACCAGCAGGTCGGTGCGGTCCAGGACCTCGCCCATGTGTCCGTACACGAGACGGAAGTTGGCGGGCGGGTCCAGGTCGCGCACCAGCTTCTGGTACGGGTGCTCCTCCAGGTGCGTGGTGTGCTCGCCCGGCTTGGAGCGGAGCTTGAGGAGGACCTCGCGCCCGGGGTGCAGCCGGGCGTGCCGGACGAGCCGCTCCAGGACGTACGCCCGCTCGGCCCGGGTGACCGGGACGGACGGCTGGGCGGCGAACACCAGGGTGTCGCGGCCCTCCTCGGGGCGGTACGGGGCGCCGCCGAGGAACGGCAGGGCGGCCTCGACGACCGATCCGGCGCCCGCGCCGACCCCTTCGTACACGGCGCGGAACCGGTCGGCGTCGTGACGGGAGTTGGCGAGGACGACGTCGGCGCCGTGGCGCAGCAGCAGCCCGTCGGCCAGCTTCTCGTAGACCACGCCGACGTAGCCCGTGACGACCACCGGCCGCCGGTCGAGACCGAGGTCGGCCAGGCCCTGGAGGACGGCCCGGACGGTGCCGCCGACCAGCGCGAGGACGACGACGTCGTACCGCTCGCCGCGCGCCTCGGCATCCCGCACCTCGCGCAGGAACTCCGCGCCGGTCACCTCGCGCGGGGCGGCCGTGGAGGCCCCCGTCTCGGCGAGCTGGCGGGCGGTGGGCGTGGCCCGGCCGCGCAGGACGAAACCGGTGGGTTCGGCGTCCGCCGCGGTGATGCGGCGCGCGGTGAGCGCACCCCATTTCCACCGGGTGTCGGAATCGGCGAGTACGGCGACCCGTATCGCTTCACTGGAACTTGCTGGCACGTCGAGGACGCTAGAAGGGCATTCCGGTCTACGGCCCAACTGAACGGCAACAAACGGTGAACAGCATCTCTCCGCGATCTGAAGCGCCCCGGGATTCAGCCGTTGGACCGCCCGAAATCCCCTTGGGTAAAGGCGGTTAAGAAGCCCGCCGCTTCGTGTTCACCGAAAATCCCCCGGCCGGTCGGCGAAGCGGCCGGGGCGGCGCCTAGCGTCGGCCGCGTGGTCAAGCTCTCCGTCGTCGTGCCGTTCTTCAACGTGCAGACATACGCCCCCGACACGCTCGCCAGTCTGCGCGCCAACGCCCGCGACGACGTCGAGTTCCTCCTCGTCGACGACTGCTCGTCCGACGACACCCCGGACATCCTCGAACGGGCCGCCCGCGAACTGCCCGGCGCCGTCCTCATCCGGCACGAGCGGAACGAGGGCCTGGCGACCGCCCGCAACACCGGCCTCGACGCCGCCCGCGGCGAGTGGATCACCTTCCTCGACGGGGACGACTGGCTCTCCCCCGGCTACTACGGGCGCCTGGTCGCCGCCGCCGAAGGGCTCGGCTGCGACTTCCTGCGCACCGACCACACCTCGGTCACCGGCCGCGCCCGCTCGGTCCGCCGGGTGCCCGTGCCGCGCCGCGCCGAGGTCCTCGACCCGCGCGGGGCGATCCTCCCCGCCCACCGCACCACCTCCGTCGACTACCCCTTCGCGTGGGCCGGGATCTACCACCGCCGGCTCCTCGACCGGGGCCTGCTGCACTTCCCGCACGGGCTGCGCACCGCCGAGGACCGGCCGTGGATATGGCGGCTGCACCGCGAGGCGGAATCCTTCGCCGCCATCGGCGAACTCGGCGTCTTCTACCGGCGCGGAGTGGCGACCTCGCTCACCCAGATCGGCGACGTCCGGCAATTGGATTTCATCCGCGCTTTCGACCAGGTGGTCGAGGAGACGGCCCGGGACGAGGACGCGGACCGTTTTCTCCCGAAGGCCGTCCGCACCTATTGCGCGGTGATCGCCCACCACGTCGGCTCGATCGAGAAGTTCGAGCCGGAGGTGGCCCGGCAGCTGAAGGCGATGAGCGCGGGCGCGCTGCGCCGCATGCCGCAGGACGTCCTCGACGAGGCGCTGACCGCGATGGGCGGCGAGCGCGCCGCGGTCCTGCGCAAGCTGCGCCGCCGGCGCCCCGCGCCGCCGCCGCCGGCCCCGCCGGGCGGCCGCGGTCCCGCCGCCGGCCCGACCCCCTCGGAGGTGGCCGCGTGAGCACGGCCCGTACGACCCAGATCTTCGCCGCGTCCACCCTGTACGGCGCTGTCACCCTGGCCGCCGCCATAGACAGCGGCTGCTTCGACAGCGCCGCCCGCCGGATCCTCCTCGTCACGAACAACGCGCCGATCCCGGAGACCACCCCGGCCTTCGACTCCTCCGAGGGCTTCGGCCGGATCCGCGACCGCTTCGACGAGGTGCTGTCCTGGAACGAGACCATCTCGCCGCTCCACCCCGGCGGCTGGACCCCGCGCGGCCAGGACGTGCCGATGCTCCAGCGCCACCTCCACAAGCTGTGGGGGCTCGGCGACGACCGGATCGAGCTCGTCCTGGAGTCCATCCAGGTCACCCCGGCCCTCGCCCTCGCCACCCTGCTCCCGGAGGCGGCGATCACCGTCTACGCGGACGGCCTGATGAGCTACGGCCCGACCCGCAACAAGATCGACCCGCTGATCGGCGGCCGGGCCGCCCGCCTCCTCCACCTCGACCTGGTGCCCGGCCTGCGGCCGCTGCTGCTCGGCGAGTTCGGCGCGGAGCCGGAGACGGTGCCGGCGGAGGCCTTCACCAAGGCCGTCGGGGAACTGGCGGGCACCGGCGCGCCCGCCGCCGCCGGCGAGGGCCCCGCGCTGCTCCTCGGCCAGTACCTGGCCGCGCTCCACCTGATGACGGCCGCCGAGGAGGAGGAGCTGCACCTGGACATGGTGCGCGGCGCGGTCGCCCGCGGCCACCGGCGGCTCGTCTTCAAGCCGCACCCCACCGCCCCCGACTCCTGGACGCGCTCGCTGGGCGAGGAGGCGGCCCGGCTGGGCGCCGAACTGACCGTGGAGACCCGCCCGGTGCTCGCCGAGGTGCTCTACCGCGAGCTGCGGCCCGTCCTGGTCGTCGGCTGCTTCTCGACGGCGCTGATGACCGCCCGCGCCTTCTACGGCCTGCCGGTGGCCCGGGTCGGCACCCGGGAGCTGCTCCAGCGGCTGACCCCGTTCCAGAACAGCAACCGGATCCCGCTGACGGTCGTCGACGCGGTCGTCCCGCCGCTGGTGCCGGGCCCGGAGGACGAGGAGCCGGTGACGGACGCCGCCCGCCTCGACGACCTGGTCGCCGCCGTCGGCTTCGCGATGCAGCCGAACATACGGGCCGACCTGCGGGCGGCGGCGGTGCGCCACCTTTCCGGGCCGTACGCCGAGCGCACCCGGCACCACTTCACCCGCCGCCGGCTCACCGTCCTCGACCTCCCGGGCGGCCTGCCGGTCCCCCGGCACCCGAAGGTCCGCCGGCTGGCGCGGCGGGCCCTGCGGCTGCGCAGGGCCCTGAAGAAGTAGCCCGCGGGAGGGCCCGGGACCCGTGCGGGGTCCCGGGCCCCCGCGGTCACCGCCGGCTGATCGGCTCCTGGATCTCGGTCACCCACCCGGCCGGGTCCTCCGGGCACTCCAGGTACAGCTCGCGGGCGAAGCCGGCCGACGCGTACCCGTTGGTGTCGATCCAGGCGGCGAGCGTCTGCGAGGTCGTCAGGACGTCGTCCATCGAACCCCGGTGGACGACGGTCGCCGCCTCCTCGAACCCGGGCAGCACGTGTACCCGCACGCCCTCCGCCCGGGTGCCCTCGGGCACGCTCATGCCGGCGTGCACGACGACCGACCCGTCGCCCTTCCCGGCGTCCTCGTAGTACGCGATCCCGGGCCCGAACCCGGTGACCCCGGCGGCCTCCAGCCGGCCGCACAGCTCCTCGTACAGCGGCCCGATGACGGGCGTGATGGCCTCCGGCTCGAAGCCGCCGGCCTCCGCGCTCAGCTCCGCGATCCGGACCGCGGGGATCTTCTTGACGACGACGTCCTGCGTGGACATGCGTCCCTCGCTCTCGATGGCTCGGAGCCTCGCGCCGACCTGGGCGAGCCGGGCCCGCGCCGCTTCCAGGGCCGCCTCCAGCTCGGCCTGCCGCAGCCGCAGCATCCCCCGCAGCTCCTCCGCGCCGATCTCGTCCCCGAGGATGGCCCCCACCTGTTCCAGGGTGAAGCCGAGGTCCTTGAGCGCGATGACGCGGTTGAGCCGCGCGAGCTGGTCCGCCGAGTAGAAGCGGTACCCGCTGTACGGGTCGACGTGGGCCGGGCGCAGCAGCCCGATGCTGTCGTAGTGACGCAGCATCCGGACCGACACCCGCCCGTGCCGGGCGAAGTCTCCGATGGCGAACATGACGACTCCTACGGGATGCCCTGACACGGTGTGAGGGTCAACTGCGTCCCGAAAGCGTAAGCCGTGGCGAAGTCTCCGATGTTGAAGGCTCCCAGCCCCCAAGGGGGCCGGGATTCCTGGCCCGGGTCGCCTCCTGGAGCCACGCTCCAGGAGGTCTCGTATCCTCGGCGCCAGCCGGGTCCGGACCTGCCCGGACGAGCATCACGCGGGCCGAGTTCTTGTCCCTCGGGGACATCGTTCCGCACGCGTTGCACGTGTAGGTGCGTTCCGACAGCGGCAGGGCGTGCTCGGCTCTCGCTCCGCACCGCGCGCAGTCCAGGGTGGTGTGGGCCGGGTCCACGA
Organism: Streptomyces sp. NPDC058758; assembly: GCF_042746075.1. Classification (NCBI taxonomy): domain Bacteria; kingdom Bacillati; phylum Actinomycetota; class Actinomycetes; order Kitasatosporales; family Streptomycetaceae; genus Streptomyces; species Streptomyces sp. NPDC058758. The sequence continues at coordinate 168,554 of NZ_JBHYPS010000012.1, forward strand.
GACGGACATCCCGCCCGTGCTTGCGGCCCATTTCGATCAGTGCGTTCTTGGTCGCGCCGATCGCCGCGTCGGCGGCCTCACGCTTCTTCTTGTACGCGGGCAGTCCCGCCCGCCGCCGAACGGGCAGACGATCCTCGATGTCCTTCAGCGCCTTCGTGCGGGCCCTGCCGAAGTCGCGGATAAGTCGTTGCTGCGGCATCGATCCCACTCCCCGAGCAGCGCGGCCGGTGCCGTGGACGACACACGAAGCCGGTACGAGTACCGGGCGTACGCCGTGCCACCGGCTGCTGCGGAGGAGATCGCCATGATGCGACGGTATGACCGCCTTCGGCCGTTCCTTCGAGCATCCAAAGGCTTCACACGAACGAGCGACCGGACGCCGTCAGGTCAGGCGGCGCTGCTCAGGGAGAGTTTCACGGCGAAGCCGAGGAAGAGGGCGCCGGCGGCGGAGGTGGCGCCGGCGGAGAGGCGCTTGCGGCGGCGGAAGGCGGCGGAGAGGCGGGTGCCGCTGAAGATCAGGGTGGTGAGGTAGAGGAAGCTGCCGAGCTGGAGCAGGGTGCCGAGGACCAGGAAGGAGAGCGCCGGGTAGGCGTAGGAGGGGTCCACGAACTGCACGAAGAAGGAGATCAGGAAGAGGATCGCCTTCGGGTTGAAGAGGCTGATGACGAGGGCCCGGCGGTAGGGGTGCTCGGTGGAGCCGCTCGCGGCCGCGGTGTCGGGCGCGTCCCCGGCGGGCTCGCGGCGGGAGCGCCACATGGCGAGGGCGGCGCGGAGCATGCCGTACGCCATCCAGGCCAGGTAGCCGGCGCCCGCGTACTTGACGATCGTGAAGAGCAGCGGCGTGGTCTGGAGCAGGGAGGCCGCGCCGAGGGCGGCCAGGGTCATCAGGATCGTGTCGCCGGTGAAGACGCCGGCCGCGGCCTTGTAGCCGGTCCTGGTGCCCTTGCGGGCGGCCACGGAGAGCACGTAGAGCGAGTTCGGCCCCGGGAGGAGGATGATGAGGACGAGCCCGGCGAGATAGGTCGGCAGATCGGTGACACCCAGCATGGGCGGAGTGTCGCACACGGGTGCGACACTCCGCTGTGAGCTGCGTCTACGTGAGATCAGAAGACGTCGCTGGGGACGTAGGTGCCCCAGACCTCGCGCAGGGCGTCGCAGACCTCGCCGACGGTGGCGCGGGCCTTGAGGGCGTCCTTCATCGGGTAGAGGACGTTGTCCGTGCCCTCCGCGGCCTTCTTGAGGGCGGCGAGGGCGGCGTCGACGGCCGGCTGGTCGCGCTCGGCGCGCAGCTTGGCGAGGCGGTCGGCCTGCTGGGCCTCGATCGCCGGGTCGACGCGCAGCGGCTCGTAGGGCTCCTCGACGTCGATCGTGTACCGGTTGACGCCGACGACGACCCGCTCGCCGGAGTCCGTCTCCTGCGCGATGCGGTAGGCGGAGCGCTCGATCTCGCTCTTCTGGAAGCCGCGCTCGATGGCGTTGACCGCGCCGCCCATCTCCTCCACCTTGGCCATCAGCTCCAGGGCGGCGGCCTCGACGTCGTCGGTCATCTTCTCGACGACGTACGAGCCGGCGAAGGGGTCGACCGTGGCCGTCACGTCCGTCTCGTACGCCAGGACCTGCTGGGTGCGCAGGGCGAGGCGGGCGGACTTGTCCGTCGGCAGGGCGATGGCCTCGTCGAAGGAGTTGGTGTGCAGCGACTGGGTGCCGCCGAGCACGGCCGCGAGGCCCTGGACGGCGACGCGGACGAGGTTGACCTCCGGCTGCTGGGCCGTCAGCTGCACGCCCGCGGTCTGGGTGTGGAAGCGGAGCATCAGCGACTTGGGGTTCTTCGCGCCGAACTCCTCCTTCATCACCCGCGCCCAGATCCGGCGGGCGGCGCGGAACTTCGCGACCTCCTCCAGGATCGTCGTGCGGGCCACGAAGAAGAAGGAGAGCCGGGGGGCGAAGTCGTCGACGTCCATGCCGGCGGCGACGGCGGTGCGGACGTACTCGATGCCGTCGGCCAGCGTGAAGGCGATCTCCTGCGCGGGCGAGGCGCCGGCCTCGGCCATGTGGTAGCCGGAGATCGAGATCGTGTTCCACTTCGGGATCTCGGCGCGGCAGTACTTGAAGATGTCCGCGATCAGCCGCAGCGAGGGCTTGGGCGGGAAGATGTACGTGCCGCGGGCGATGTACTCCTTGAGCACGTCGTTCTGGATGGTGCCCGTCAGCTTGTCCGCCGGGACGCCCTGCTCCTCGCCGACGAGCTGGTACATCAGCAGCAGCAGCGAGGCGGGGGCGTTGATCGTCATCGACGTCGACACCTTGTCCAGGGGGATGCCGTCGAACAGCACGCGCATGTCGTCGATCGAGTCGATCGCCACGCCGACCTTGCCGACCTCGCCCGACGCGATCGCCGCGTCCGAGTCGTGGCCCATCTGGGTGGGCAGGTCGAAGGCGACCGACAGGCCCATCGTGCCGTTGTCGATGAGCTGCTTGTAGCGGGCGTTCGACTCCACGGCGGTGCCGAAACCGGCGTACTGCCGCATGGTCCACGGCCGTCCCGTGTACATCGACGGGTACACGCCGCGGGTGAAGGGGTACGCGCCCGGCTCCCCCAGCTTCTCCGCCGGATCCCAGCCGTCCAGGGCATCCGCGCCGTACACCGGCTCGATGGGCAGTCCCGACTCCGACTCGCGCGCCATTGCTTGTGCCTCCCGATTGACCTGCTGCCGCTCTTCGGCGGTACCGACCCTCGCGACGGACTGTAGCCGTGGGCGTGCGGCCCGGTGGAGGCCAGCACGCTGGGACCTTCCTCACAGCATGGCGGCTCGTCGGCGGGGGTGCGCAACCGAGGGCGGGCGGGAAGCATCCCTATGGGCACAGTTCGTTCCTCGGGGGGCCACCATGAAGCGTTCCGTCATCAGCAGAGCCGTTCTCGCGACCGTCGCCGTCGCGCTCGCCGCCACGGGTTGTACGGCCCAGGCCGCGGGGACCGGGGGCGGGAAGCCGTCGGCTCCGTCCGCTCCGTCCGCGTCGTCCGCGCCGACGGCCACCGCGTCCGCGCGTCCGTCCGCGTCCGCGTCCGGTGCGGCGACGCCGGACGGGAAGCCGTCGTCGCCCGCGCCCGCCGCGAAGGCGCTCATGAAGGACGGCGACGAGAACGAGCAGGTGCGGGAGCTCCAGGCGCGGCTGCGGCAGCTGGACCACTTCGACCGGGCGCCGACCGGGTTCTACGGCTCGATCACGGCGAAGGCGGTCTCGGCCTTCCAGAAGAAGCGGGGGCTGCCCGCGACGGGTTCGGTGGACGGGACGACCTGGCAGCGGCTGCTCGGCACGACGAAGAAGCCGACGGCGAACGAGCTGAAGCCGTCCACCACCAACGAGCTGGACACGCCGGACGCGCGCTGCATGAAGGGCCGGGTGCTCTGCATCAGCAAGGAGAGCCGGACCCTCGCCTGGATGATCGACGGCCGGGTGGTGTCGTCGATGGACGTGCGCTTCGGCTCGGAGAACACGCCGACCCGCGAGGGCACCTTCGCGGTGGGCTGGAAGGCCCGGGACTGGACGTCGACGATCTACCACACGCCGATGCCGTACGCGATGTTCTTCAGCGGCGGCCAGGCCGTGCACTACTCGGCGGACTTCGCGGCGCGCGGCTACAACGGGGCCTCGCACGGCTGCGTGAACGTCCGGGACCGGGCGAAGATCTCGGCCCTCTTCGACCAGGTGAAGGTCGGCGACAAGGTCGTCGTCCACTGGTAGCGGACGGGGAGGGGAGAAGGGGCGCGGGTGGGACCGGGGGAACGTGCCCCACCCGCGCCGGGTGCGCGGAGCCGTAGGTACGGGGGGAACCCCGGCTCTCTGCGCGGGCCGATGACCAGTCGGCTCACTCCGTACTGCGCCGGCGGGCCCGAAAGTGTCACACCCCCGTGCGCGGGGCTCCCGTCGGGCAGGGCTCCGGGGCCCGCGCGGCCGCCGCGGCGGGCGTCTCCCGCCGGGTCTCCCGCCGCGCGTCCGGCTCCGGCTGCGCCGTCGCCCGGGCCTGCGTCTTCGTCCTGGGCCGGTCCTTCGGGTCGGGCCGGTCCGTGCCGTCGTCCCTGGCGCGCTTGCGGCCGGAGTCGGCGGGGGTGGGGGCGGTGGCGTGGCCGGCGTCCCGGCCGTTGTCCCGGTTCCCGTCGCTCCCCCCGCTCCCGTCCTTCTCCTCGTCGCCCTTGTCCCCGCCCTTGTCGCCGTTCTTGTCCCCGTCCCCGCCCTTGTCCCTGCCCTCTCCGGCCGCGGGCGTTCCGTCCTCGGCCGTTCCGGTCGCGAGGAGCCGGTCGCAGTAGACGCGCAGGGTCTCCCCGGTGCGCAGGGCCCCGGCGAGCTGCCGGCGGCCGGCCGCGTCGAGGCGGCCGGCGCGGTACGCGCGGCAGGCCTGGGCCCTGCCTCCGCCGGCGGCGTCGTTCCGGCTCCCCGTGGTCGGGGCGGCCGTGCCCCGGCCGGGGGTTTCGGAGGGGGTGGCGCCGGGCCGGGCCGTGGGGGTGGTGCCGGGGGCGGGCGTGCCGGCCTCGTGGCCGGGGCCGGCGCTCCGGGAGGGGTCCGGGTGGCGTTCGATCCCGGTGGAGGGCGTGCCCGGTCCGGGCGGGGTGGCGGTCTCGGCGGCGGTGACCGTGCGGGAGGGTTCCCGGTCGACCAGCGGGAGGACCCCGGTCCCCGCGGCGACGGCGACCCCGCCGACGGTGACGGCGGCGAGCGCGGCCGCCAGCCCGTAGCGCAGGGAGCGCCCCCACGGCCGGCCGGCGGCGGGGACGGGGGCGAGCCGCACCCGTCCGAGGTCGGCGGAGGCGACGGGTGCGGCGGCGGCCGTGCCGGCCCGGGCGGCGGTGGCCCGGGCGGCGGTGGCGGTGCGGAAGGCGGCGAGGGCGGCCTCCTCCCCGGCGAGCGGGACGCCGGGGGCGGGGGCGGCGGCGCGGGCCGCGTCGAGGGCGGCGGCGAGGGCCGCGGCCCGGGCGCGGGCCGCGGGGTCGGCGGGGTCGGCGGGGTCGACCGGCTCGCCCCGGAGCAGCCGCTCCGCGGTTTCCGGGTCGAGCCACTGGTACCGCTCGTCGGCCATCACATGTCCTTCTGCGTACGCGGACGCCAATGCGTCACACCGCCGGGGGCTGTGAACCCCGGGTTCCGGCCGCGCTGGGGGGGCATTCCGTCGAGTCCCCGCACGCCGTCGGCGGGCTCCTCGCCCGGCTCGGGACCGGTCGTGCCGTCGACGCCGAGGAGTTCGGCGAGCTTCTTCAGGCCGCGGTGGGCGGCGGTGCGGACGGCGCCGGGGCGCTTGCCGAGGGCCTCGGCGGCCGACTTGGCGTCGAGGCCGACGACGACGCGCAGGACGACGGCCTCGGCCTGGTCCTGCGGGAGGCGGGCGATGAGGCGGAGGGTGTCGCCGGTGGTCAGCGCCTCCATGGCCTCGCGCGCGGTGTCGGAGTCGGCGGGCTTGTCGGTCAGCTCGGTCTCGTCGCCGCCGGAGGCGGGCCGGCGGCCGCGCATCCGGAGGTGGTCGAGGGCGCGGTTGCGGGCGATCCGGGCCGCCCAGCCGCGGAAGCGGTCCGCGTCGCCGCTGAAGCGGTCGAGGTCACGGGCGATCTGGAGCCAGGACTCCGAGGTGACGTCCTCGGCGTCGGCCTCTCCGACCAGTGTGCGCATGTAGCCCAGCAGACGGGGGTGCACGGCGCGGTACACAGTACGGAAGGCGTCCTCGTCCCCGTCCTGCGCAGCGAGCACCGCGGCCGTCAGCTCCGCGTCGTCCCCCAGCACTCCCCAAACCCTGTCCGTCGGTCGCGTTCCGCGTGCGCGTCAGCGTGTCGGTCGCGGAGTCGGGGCTGGTCATCGCCGCCGAGTCCGCCTCGCGCTCCAGCACGCTACGTCGAATCCGGGCGCCGCGTCCACGCGGGTACCCGCACCTTGTACAAGCTGCAACCTTCCTGCCGGAGGCGGGTGGGTGTGACAGAAACCGCACCACCGGCGCTGTAGGGAGTACGGAGCCGTGCTGCGGCTCCGTAGATGACGACCGGGGCCTCTCCTGTGGGGGGTGGCGGCCCCGGTCGTCCGTCGTTTCTCCCCTCCCGCGGACAAGTACGCGAAGGGTCACACCGGGGACCGCGCGTGCCGCTTCCGCCGGTACGAGACCGCCGGCCCGAAGATCCACGACTACGGCCGGAGCACTAACCACGTGGTAAGTGGGCACTTGAAGGTAAGTACTTGATCGGACCTTCGCGATCGGCGAGCCTGAAATCACCGCCGCCTGAGGAGATCCTTCAACGCCCCTCGGCGGCGGCCGTATGCCATCGAGAGTCAGGAGGAGGGACGCGTGGTCTCGCGCCGCGCCGCCCTTCCCGAACACGCGCTAGGAGCTGCAATGGCGGGCAACGATCGCTCTCCGGTCACGGTCATCGGCCTGGGCCTGATGGGACAGGCGCTGGCCTCCGCATTTCTGAAGGCCGGACACCCGACCACCGTCTGGAACCGCTCGCCGGAGAAGGCCGACGAACTCGTCCGGCAGGGAGCCGTGCTCGCCGCCGACCCGCGGGCCGCTGTCACCGCGAGCGAACTGATCGTCGTGTGCGTGTCGACCTACGACGTCATGCACGACGTCCTCGACCCGCTGGACGGGGCCCTCGAGGGCCGGGTCCTCGCCAACCTCACCTCCGGTTCCTCGGAGCAGGCCCGCGAGACCTTCGACTGGGCGGCCGCCCGGGGTGCCGAGTACCTCGACGGTGCGATCATGGCCATTCCCGCGACCATCGGCTCGGCCGAGTCCGTCCTCTTCTACAGCGGCTCCAAGGGTGCTTTCGAGAAGCACGAGTCCACGCTGAGGCTGCTGGGCGGCCGCACCACTCACGTCGGCGAGGAGCCGGGCCTCGCGGTCCTCTACGACGTCGCGCTGCTCGGCGTCATGTGGGGCACCCTGAACAGCTTCATCCACGGTGCGGCGCTCCTCAAGAGCGCGAACATCGACGCGCAGACCTTCCTGCCGTGGGCGACCTCCTGGATCGACGCCGTCAAGCTCTTCGCCACCGACTACGCCGGCCAGATCGACGCCGGCGACGGGAAGTACCCGGCGAACGACGCCAAGATCGAGACCCACTTCGCCTCGATCGAGCACCTCCTGCACGAGAGCCGGACGCAGGGCGTGGACACCGAGATCCCCACCTTCGTCCACGACCTGGCGAAGAAGGCCATCTCCAAGGGCTTCGCCGAGAACAGCTACGCGGCCATGATCGAGCTGCTCCAGGCCCCCAAGAAGTCGTAACCGAGAAAGCCGGAGAATCCGGAGAAGCCGGAGAACCCCAAGAGACCGAAGAGGCTCGCACAGGCCTCGGAAGACGAAGATCCCGTCCGATCGTTCCTCGATCGGGCGGGATCTTCGCGTGGGAAGAGACCTCGCGCGGGGAGAGAACGACGGTGGCCTCCCCGACCGGCCGGGGTCGGGGAGGCCACCGTCGGCCCGGGATCAGAGGAAGTCCGTCTCCGGGTCCAGACCGAGCAGGACCCGGCCCTGCACCTCCAGGTTGGCGTTGAGCTGCACCAGCGCGTGCAGCGAGAAGCCCTGGATGTCCCGCTGGAAGCGCTGCAGGTCGACACCGCGCTGGATGACCGAGCCGCCGCACGCCCTGAACAGCAGCTCGACGGCTTCCCTGCACAGCTCCACCGCGTAGGCCGTCTGGCCGCGTATCACGGCCTTCTCGCTGTCGGTGGGCTGCTCGCCGGCGTCGGCGCGCTTCTGCAGCACCTCGATCCAGCGGGTGGAGAGCGCCTCGGCCGCGTCGATCTTGTTGGCCGCGGTGGCCACCTGGAGCTGGGTGAGCGGGTACTCGCTCTGCTCGGTCCAGTTGGTGTACGTGATCCCCCGGCCCGGAAGCCGCTCGACGAACAGGTCGTACGCACCGCGCGCGATGCCGATGAAGACGGACGCCACGTCGGCGAGGATGTACCCGAGGAGCCCGTAGTTGCGGCCCGTCGCACCGGAGTTGGCGCGGTGCGAGGTGGTGCCGATCATGGCCTCCTCGTAGGAGACCACGTGATGGGCGGGGACGAAGACGTCCTTGGCGACCGTGGTCGCGCTGCCGGTGCCGGCGCCCGCCGAGACGTCCCAGTCGTCGACGATGGTCATCTTGTCCATCGGGACCATGGCGATGACCTCTTCGGAGGGGCCGTCCGGGCCCTGCACCATCCCCGCCGCCAGGTTCCAGTGGGCGCCGCGGCAACCGGAGTTGAACTTCCAGGTCCCGTTGAGGAGGTAGCCGCCGTCGACGGGCACGAGGGTCCCGCTGGGCGCGAAGACGATCGAGACCCGCACCGAACCGCCGGCGAAGATCTCCTCCTGGGCCGTGTCGGGGTAGAGGCTCGACGCCCAGGCGCTGGTCACCCACACCATCGTCAGCCAGCCGGTGGAGGGGCAGCCCCGGGCGATCTCGGCGATCACCTTGCTCTGCTCGGCCACGCCGAGTTCCAGTCCACCGAACCGGCGGGGCACCGCCATGCGGAAGACCCCGGCCTTCTCCAGGAGTTCGATGTTCTCCTCGGGGATCCAGCGCCGGTCTTCGGCTTCGCGGCCATTCTTGCGGAGTGTGGGAACGATGCTCTGCACGGCATCGAGCAGGAACTTCAGCTCGTCATGCGTGGACACTCTGGCTCCTTGGTGTTTCCGAATTCGGTGACCATGAAGGAGACCGGGAAAGAGCAGACTCCGCTCATGGTGTCGGCACCACGCTACGGAGGGCACGTAAGCAGGCGGCCATATGCCGGTAACCACGAACACCCGCACACTTGCCGATTACCGGCCGATTACCGGCGGATGGGCGGGCGATGGGCGGAGTCGGCATGGGAGCGGGGCCATTCCGGCAGCATGAGGCAGATGACGAACTCATGGCCTGATCTTGTGAACGAAGCAACCGATTTCAGCACGTCCGTTCTGGACAAGTGCACCGACCAGGACTGGTCCCGCAAAGCCGGAGAGCTGGAGTGGAGCTGTTACGACACGATCTCCCATCTCTCCCAGGCCGTCTTCGGATACTCGGCGCTGCTCATCGCGCGACCGGTCGACCGCTACATCGGCGTCCGGTTCTCCGTCGACCCGGGGACGCCGCCCGAGCTGGCGGTGGAGGGCATCCGGGTCGCCGGCACGCTCCTGGAGTCCACCCTGCTGAGGACCGCTCCCGACGTGCGCGCGTACCACTCGTGGGGAACGGGCGACGGCGCCGCTTACGGGGCCATGGCGGTGCTCGAACTGCTCGTGCACAGCCGTGACATCGCGCAGACCTTCGGGGTCGAGCAGCCGCTGCCCGACCACCTCTGCGGGCCGACCGTGGAGCGGCTGTTCCCGGAGGCGCCGTCGGGCTTCAGCCCGTCCGAGACGCTGCTGTGGTGCACCGGCCGGACCGCGCTTCCGGGCCTGGAGCGCCAGACGCAGTGGCGCTGGTACGGCGACGTCCGCTGAGTGCGGACGGTCCCGGCGCACGCGGGACCCGGCCACGGCGCGCCCGCTGTGGCCGGGTCCCGTCCCCGCACCGCCGGTGCTCGGTCAGGCGAGCTGCTTGACGGCGCGCAGACCGGACTCGATCGCCCCGTCCATGTAGCCGCTCCAGCCGTTGGCTATGTCGCTGCTCGCGAACGCGATCTTCCCGTTGGGCTGCAGGATCTGCGGGTACAGCGTCGTGAGCTGCTTCCGCTTCCGGAAGGACCAGCCACCCCGCGAGTAGGGGTCGTTGCCGTAGTCGTGCGCCGTGACGGAGATGATGTCGAGGTCGACGCCGAGCTGCTTGACGGCCGCCTTGACCTGGGCGACGTTGCGGACGTCGAGGTTCGGGTCGGCGCTGAAGCCCACGTAGAGCTGGCCCTCGGCGGTGGCCGGGCCGGCCTGCATCCAGGGTATGGAGGCGCCGCCCTCGGCGCCCTGGGCGAAGACCCGTCCCTGCCCGCTGCGCGCGTGGATCCAGAGCTTCTTCGCGCTGGCCACGCCGATGCCCTGGGTGGTGGCGGCGCAGTGGGCCGCGGGCAGCGAGGGGCTGAACCTGATGGTCTGCCAGACGTTCGCGGGCACGGCGACGATCACGGCCGGCGCGCTGTACTGGACGCCCGCCTTCGTGGTGACGTATCGCAGCGCACCGCCGTCGGCGACGGAGGCGACGGGCGAGTTCAGGATCAGCCGGGCGTTGACCGAGTCCTTGAGCATGGCGTTGAGCAGGCCGAGCGTGCCCCCCTTCATGGTCCAGCGGAGGGTGTTGTTCCAGCCGGTCTCGGTGCCGCCGGCCAGCTGCCAGCGGTGGGCCAGCGTCGTGAGGCCGCCCTGGGTGCTGCTTCCGCCGGAGAGCAGCGCCGTCTCGCCGTTGACGAGCATCTCGTCGGCCGGCGAGTAGGCGAGCTCCGTCAGGCGGTCGCGCAGCGACTTGGCGTCGACGCTCTGCAGCAGGTCGAGACGGTAGAGGGGGTCCATGGGCCGCTCGAAGTACTGCGCCGAACCCTCGAAGAGACGGACGCGCAGCTCGGCGGCGTGCGCGAACCCCGTCGCGACGTCGTGCTCCAGGGGGCCCGCGGGGGTCGGCAGGATGAGGCGCTCGATCGCCCCCTCCTCCTGGAGCTGGATCCCGTACCGCTGCAGCTCGGCGCCGACGTGCGGCATCGTGGCCGGGTCGACCCAGGTACCGCCCATCTCGACCAGCTGCCCGCCGACCGTGGCGGTCCAGGTCTGGCCGCCTATGCGGTGGCGGGCTTCGAGGATCAGCACCCTCTTGCCCTGCTTGCTCAGCTCGCGCGCCGCGGTGACGCCCGCGAATCCGGCGCCTATGACGATGACGTCGTACGCGCCCGCCGCCGCCGCCGGCGCGCCGGACGAGAGCGAGACGCCCAGCGCCGAGGCGCCGACGGCCGCGGCTCCGGCCACCTTGAGGACGGTACGCCGGGACGTCACGCGTGCGGTGTCCGGTGCCGTGCCCTTGTGGGCGGCGGCGAATCGTTCGCGTCTGATCTTCATGATGTACGGATTCCCCCATCGGAACCAGGAATGAATGCCTGCGGAAACGGGAAGCAGGGAGTACGGACCCCTGGTCGTTGCCAGCCAAATTCAGCCACGAACCTATCCAGGCGGTCCAGCGGCCGAGGAACCGGCCGGCAATGGGGCGTCCAATTTCCGGTAATCGTGCGCCCATTCGCCGGGCATCCGGCGAGTTACCCCGACATGCCCATTCCCTGGAAAGGCCCCCCTAGGATCGCTTCCGGTCTCATCAGGACCTCATCGGGAGCCCGCTCCCATCCGTCGATCAGGAGGCCGATCTTGGTTGCTTCGCCACCCACAGCACTGTTCGGGCACGACTACTACCAGGACCCCTATCCGAGCTTCGCCTGGCTTCGCGACAACTCCCCGATCCATGAATTCACTTTTCCGATCGGTGATTTCCGCACCTGGATCGTCACTCGGTTCGACGACGTCCACGCCCTGCTCGGCGACCCCCGCTTCAGCACGAACGCCGAGGCTTACGCGAACCCGGAGTTCCAGAAGTCGGGCATGGTCATGGGCGCGGGGACCGTGGTCGCGCGCATCCTGTCGACGCTCGACCCGCCGGACCACACGCGTCAGCGCAAGCTCGCCATGGGGGCCTTCACCCCGCGCCGGGTCGCCCAGTGGCGCGAGGCGACCGAACTCATCGTGCGGACCAACCTCGACCTGCTCGCGGAGCAGGAGAACCCCGATGTGATCGACTACGCGGCCGCGATCCCCGCGGAGGTGCTCGGGAAGGTCTTCGGCATCCCGCTCGACCGCTACAACGACATCATCGACGCCATCGACCGCGCCTTCCACTCGGACGACGATCCCGCGAAGGCCACGCGCGCGTTCGCGGACATCGCCCAGTACGGCCGCGAACTGATCGTGGAGAAGCAGAGCTCCCCGGGGGACGATCTGCTCACGTCCCTCATCGAGGCGCGCGACGGCAACGACCGTCTCACCGAGGACGAACTGGTCGCGCTCCTCGCCCAGATGATCATGGCCGGCCTGGACACCACGCGGAACCTCATCGCCTCCGCCGTGCTCGCCGTGCTCGACAACCCCGAGCAGGGCCGCCTCCTCGCCGAGCGGCCCGAGCTGGCCCCGCAGGCGATCGAGGAGTTCCTCCGCCGTGAGGGCGCTCTCACGATGGGCCTGTTCCGGTTCGCCAAGGAGGACATGGAGTTCGGCGGCGTGGCGCTGCCGGCGGGTGCGCCCGTCATCGCCGCGCTGCTGTCGGCCAACCGCGACCCCCGCCGCTTCGAGGACCCCGACCGCCTGGACATCACCCGCAAGGGCCCGCGCCACCTGGGCCTCGGGCACGGTCTGCACAACTGCATCGGCGCCGCGCTCGCCAGGCTGGAGGCGGAGATCGCCATCCCCGCGGTGCTCAACCGGTTCCCCGGGATGGAACTGGCGATACCCCGCGAGGAGGTCACGTACAGCGAGAGCTATCTGCTGCGCGCCCTCACCACGCTTCCCGTACGTCTGCACGGCGGCGGCTCGCGCTGACACGACCACGGAGCCCTTCTTCCTCCCGAGCGGCCGGCGGGACGAAGAAGGGCTCAGTGCCGAAATCCCTGACCCCCGTATCTCTGCCCCTCATATCTCTCCCCCCCCATATCTCTACCCCCTATATCCCTGCCCCCATGACGACGCCGGGCGGCTGCCCGGGACCGGAGGAATTCCACTGTGAGCGTGCGCGCCGGAAACACGACGTGGCCCGACAGCGGCTTGGATGCCGCTCTCTGCCTCCTCGCCGGCAAATGGAAGGCGCACATTCTCTGGGAGCTCCGCCCGGCCCATCTGAGGTTCGGCGAACTCCGGCGGCGTCTCGCCGGCGTGAGCGACAAGGTGCTGAGCGAGAAGCTGCGGCAGCTGGAGGCCGACGGCATCGTCCGGCGGGAATCGCTCGCGACGTCCTACGGCCCGGTCCAGCGGCAGGTCCGGTACTCGCTGACGCCACGCGGGGCGTCCCTCGCCGACGCGCTGCTGCCGGTCCGGGACTGGGGAGCCCGGTATCTGACGGCGGTCACCGAGAACTGATCCGGAAGGGGAACACGCCGGCGCCGGCATCCGCGGATGCCGGCGCCGGACGCGTCTCAGAGGATGTCGGTGTCGGGGGCGAGCCCGAGCAGTACGCGTCCCTGCAGCTCCAGGTTGACGTTGGCCTGGGCCAGAGCGTGCAGCGAGAAGCCCAGGATGTCCCGGTGGTAGCGCTGGAAGGGTACGTTGCGCTTGATGACCGAGGCGCCGCTCGCGCTGAAGAGCAGTTCGACCGCCTCCTTGGCCAGCTGCCCCGCGAACGCGGTCCGGCCGCGGATGATCGCCTTCTCGGTGTCCGTCGGCTGCTCCCCGGCGTCGGCCCGCTCCTGGAGCAGCCGGAGCCAGGTGGCCGAGAGCGCCTCGGCCGCGTCGATCTTGTTGGCCGCGGTGGCCACCTGCACCTGGGTGAGCGGGTGCAGGGACTGGTCGTCCCACGACGTGTACGTGATGCCGCGGCCGGGCAGCCGTCCGAGGAAGAGTTCGTACGCGCCCCGGGCCACGCCGACGGCCATCGCGGCGTACTGCGCCATGATGAACGAGACGATGCCGTAGCCCCGCCCGGCCTCGTCCGCGTTCCAGCGATCGCCGGTGGTGCCGGTCATCAGCTCCGCGTAGCCGGCGACGCGGCGCGCGGGGACGAAGACGTCCTTCGCGGTCGACGTCGCGCTTCCGGTGCCGCTGCCCGCGGTGACGTCCCAGTCGTCGACGATCGACAGCTCGGACATCGGCACGATCGCGATGAACTCCTCGGACGTGCCGTCCGGACGCTCCAGCATGACGGCGACGCAGTCCCAGTCGGCCGAGTGGCAGCCGGAGTTGTAGCTCCAGCTGCCGTTGAGGAGGTATCCGCCCTCGGTGGGCACGATCTTCCCGGTGGGCGCGAACCCGATGGAGACCCTGGTGGAGCCGCCGGCGAAGACCTCCGCCTGCGTCTCGTCGGGGTAGAGGGCGGCCATCAGGGCGCCGGTCGTCCACACGGTCATGTCCCAGCCGGTCGACGGGCAGCCCCGGCCGATCTCCTGGACGACCGCGGCCTGTTCGGCCACGCTGAGGCCGAGTCCGCCGAACGCGCGCGGGACGGCCATGCGGAACACGCCGGCCTGCTCGAGGAGGGCGATGTTCGCGTCGGGTACGCGGCGCTTCTCCTCGGCCTCGGTGCCGTTGTCCCGAAGCTTCCCGACGATGTTCCGCACCGCTTCGACGACGGTCTGGAAATCCTGCTGCTCGGCCACTCTCAACCTCCACGGAAATCAACGATCGCCAGGACTGGCACGCCGTTCCGAAATTACCAATCGTTCCGAATGGCCCGGCCCTTTCCTGGTAATCGGCCGATCCCGTCGAGGCCCTCTCGATAATTGTCCAGGAATGACCGGGGGATGGCGGAGGTGCCGCTAGATTGCTCGGGCGTGTCCCTGCCCGCACCACGAAAAGCGAGGAAACCGAGTGACGACGCCCCTGAAGGTCGACAAGCAGGCGTGTATCGGCTCCGGGCTCTGCGCTGCCATGCACCCCGGTCTCTTCCGGCTGTCCGGCGACGGACGCGGTGAGGCGGTCCTCGCCGAGCTCACCGATCCCGACGACATCGAGTTCGCCCAGGACGTCGCCGACTGCTGTCCGGGGCAGGCCGTGCTGCTCGACGCCGACGAGTGATCAGATGATCCCCTGCGCGTCCATCGCTTCGGCGACGCGCTGGAAGCCGGCGATGTTGGCGCCCAGGACGTAGTCGCCCGGGGCTCCGTGGATCTCCGCGGTCTCGTGGACGGTGGCGTGGATGTCCCGCATGATGGCGGCCAGTCGCGCCTCGACGTCGGCGAAGGTCCAGGCGGAGCGGGCGGCGTTCTGCCGCATCTCCAGACCGCTGGTCGCCACGCCGCCCGCGTTGGCGGCCTTGCCGGGCCCCAGGGCGACACCGGCCTCCCGGAACAGGCGCACGGCCTCCGGGGTGCAGGGCATGTTGGCGCCTTCGGAGACGGCCTTCACGCCGCCGCGTATCAAAGCGAGCGCGGCCTCGGCGTCCAGTTCGTTCTGCGTGGCGGACGGCAGGGCGAGGTCCGCGGGCACGTCCCAGACCCGGCCGCCGGGCACGAAGCGGGCGGAGGCGCCGCGCCGCTCGGCGTAGTCGGCGACCCGGCCGCGCTCGACCTCCTTGACCTGCTTGAGCAGGTCGAGGTCGATGCCCTTCTCGTCCACGACGTAGCCGCTGGAGTCGGAGGCCGTCAGGACGTGCGCGCCGAGCGCCTGCGCCTTCTCCATCGAGTAGAGGGCGACGTTGCCGGATCCGGAGACCACGACCTGCTGCCCTTCGAGGTCCTCGCCGCGCTGGGCGAGCATCTCGGCGGCGAAGAGCACGTTCCCGTAACCGGTCGCCTCCACGCGCACCGGGGAGCCGCCCCAGCCGGTGCCCTTGCCGGTGAGGACGCCGGCCTCCCAGCGGTTGGTGATGCGCCGGTACTGGCCGAAGAGGTAGCCGATCTCCCGGCCGCCCACGCCGATGTCGCCGGCGGGCACGTCGGTGTGCTCGCCGAGGTGGCGGTACAGCTCGGTCATGAACGACTGGCAGAAGCGCATGGCCTCGGCGTCGGAGCGGCCGTGCGGGTCGAAGTCGCTGCCGCCCTTGCCGCCGCCCATGTTCAGTCCGGTGAGGGCGTTCTTGAAGATCTGCTCGAAGCCCAGGAACTTCACGACGCCGAGGTTCACCGAGGGGTGGAAGCGCAGGCCGCCCTTGTAGGGGCCCAGCGCGCTGTTGAACTCCACGCGGAAGCCGCGGTTCACATGGGTGGCGCCGGCGTCGTCCTGCCAGGGCACGCGGAAGATGATCTGCCGCTCGGGTTCCACGAGCCGCCGCAGGACGTCGAGGAGTTCGGGGCGGGCCGAGAGCACCGGTCCCAGCGATTCGAGCACCTCGTCGAGGGCCTGGTGGAACTCGGGTTCGCCGGCGTTGCGGCGTACCGC
The DNA here is from genome assembly GCF_042746075.1 of Streptomyces sp. NPDC058758. Taxonomy (NCBI): domain Bacteria; kingdom Bacillati; phylum Actinomycetota; class Actinomycetes; order Kitasatosporales; family Streptomycetaceae; genus Streptomyces; species Streptomyces sp. NPDC058758. Next base: position 184,545 of record NZ_JBHYPS010000012.1, read on the forward strand.
GTCCGCGCGGAGCGATTCCAGCGCGGAGGTCACGTCCGGGGTGAGCGGGCGCGGGGAGGTCTTGGACATGGGTGGTCCCGTTCCTGTTCCGGTCGGCGGCGGGGTGCGGTCGCGTCGGCGTCAGCTGGCGACCGCGGACCTGCACAGATGGGTGACGGTGGAGTTCGGTGGGGTGTCCCTGCGCCGGCGCAGGGAGCCCTTGGCCGGTCCTTCGAGGATCTCGGAATGCAGGCGCTGGACCTCCGCGGAGGGTTCGAGGCCCAGTTCGCGCGTGAGGATGCGGTAGAGGTTCTGGTACGCCTGGAGGGCTTCGCCGCGGCGCCCGGCACCGTGCAGGGCCGAGATGAGCTGGCAGTGGAACCACTCGTGCAGCGGGTGGTCGTTGACCAGCGCCCGCAGCTCGGGCAGGAACTCCCGGGAGCGGCCCAGCCGGTTCTCGGTCTCCACGCGGAGTTCCAGGGCGCGGATGCGGAGTTCTTCCAGATAGGCGATCCGTCCGGCCAGCACGATGCCTGTCGGTATGTTGCCGAGCATGGGCCCTCGCCACAGCGCCTGCGCGCGGTCGAGGCAGTCCGACGCCCGCTCGGGACAGCCTTCGGTGAGTTCCCACTGGGCGCGGCGGATGAGCCGTTCGAAGACGTGGACGTCGACCTCCTCCTCGTCGACCTCGAGGCGGTAGCCCGGGGCCTTGGTGGCGAGCAGCCGTCGTTCGGACCCGCCGGCCTGGGCTTCCCGGAGCATTCTGCGGGCGTGGTAGACGTGGGTCTGCAGGGTGCGGACGGCACCTTTCGCGGCCTGCTCTCCCCATAACTCCAGGACGAGCGTGTCCGTGGCCACCGGTTCACGGGGCTGAAGTGCGAGCACCGCGAGCACCTGGCAGATCTTCGTGGCCTTCGGGGCGTACGTCCGGCCGTCATCGGTCACGATCTCGAAGGGGCCGATGAGGTGGAACTCCACTGCGCACACTCCTGGTCCGGCGTCAGACGCCCGCGTGAATGCTAGGTGATTCCCGACAATAGGATCAGCGGGCTTGCGGCCATCACCACCGAGACCGAGATTGTCATGTTGCGGATGGCAAGCGGCGCAATGTGGCCCAGGTCACCCACGCCTTTCGGAACTCAGACTCACACCCTCATGCGAGCGCGGAAGGCATGAAATGAGTCATGGGGGTGAATGCGATGTGGAGATGCCGAGGTCGGCTTGAAAAATTTGGCCGGTAACGGCCCTCACTCCAGGCCGATATCGACCCCCATTGCCGCAGCGATCCCGCCAATGCGCTGTTCTTCGGCCATTCCGCCGATCACTTCCCGGGGATCACTTCCCGGGGGTTCTTCGAGGCCGGCGGCCCGGGTCGCGCGACGAGAGCACGCCCGATCCCCCGCTCGCGGGCCGAGGAGAAGATCCGGTCCGTGCAGCGGGGGCTCGGGCGTCGGGTCACGCCGGGGGGCGGTGCCTATTCGGGCAGCAGGCTGCCGGCGACCGGGCGGTCGACGGCCATGAGCCAGCGGCCGTCCTCGACGCGGCGCAGGACGTCGGTGCAGTTGCCCTCGATGTGCAGCGGCTTGCCGTCCTCGTCCTTGCCGTCGATGACGAACCGGACGCCGATCAGGGCCACATCGCCCGCCACGTAGGCGTGGGTGACCTCCGCCTCCAGGACCGGCTTGGTGGACAGGAACTTCTTGAAGAACGCGAGGCGCTCCTCGCCGGTCAGCGGCGCGCCGGAGAAGTTGGAGATCGCGTCGTCGCGGTAGAGCCGGTCGAACAGCTCGCCGTCGCCGGAGTTGAACACCTGCAGGAAGATCTCGTTCTGCGTGTCGGTGTCGCCGGTCAGGTCCGGCTTGTCGAAGTCGATGTCGACGGTGATGGCCATGGAGAGGGAACCCCCAGTTTCTTCATCGAAGTGAGTGCGGTGGGCGCCGTGGGGCGGGTGGTGACCGGTGTGCCGACGGGTGCCTGCCGGGCGCGTGCCCGTGGCAGCCGCTCGCTCCGGTCCCGGGTGCCGGTCCTACTTCTCGCCGTACGGGTCGTCGATGGCGTAGCGCCAGTGGCCGTCCTCGCCCTTGCGCAGCACGTCGACGCCGACGCCCGAGAGGCGCTCGGGCCTGCCGTCCGCGTCCTTGGTGTCGATGGTCCAGTCGACGATGAGCAGCGCGGTGTCGCCGGTGACGAAGGACTGCCGGGGCACGGCCGTCATCTTCGGCCCGTGGGACAGGAACTCCCTGACCGCGTCGACGCGGGCCTGGCCGGTGAGCGGGACGCCGGCCTCCCAGACCGCGACGGCCTCCTCGGTGTACATCGCGTTGACGGCGTCCACGTCACCCGCGTTGAAGGCCTTCACATAGAGCGCGGTGTGCTTTTCCACATCATTGGTCAGTTGCGCCATGATGATGCTCCTCCCCTTTTCCACCTGGTGAATCGCTATGGAAAATCCACGTCGACCCTAGCGAGGCGCGAGGCGGCGTCGGCCATCCCGCATCCATCGCGAAGTAACACGCCGACCACCCCTGGGGAAGCACACGCGATTACCGGATCGTGCATGGCGCACCGTTACGCTCGACAACCCGTTCAGGAATCTTCTGAATTCCATGCCCTTTCGAAGCCGGCGAGCGAAAGCAAACGGCTTGCCGTGTTGCGGAGCGCGCCAATTGAGGCATGAACACATCACACCGGGGAGCTGAGCACATGGCGGGCGAGGAAAAACTCCGCGACTATCTCAAGCGTGCCATCGCGGATGCCCGTGACGCGCGTAACCGGCTGCGGGAGATCGAGGACCGGCAGAACGAGCCGATCGCGATCGTCTCCATGGCCTGCCGCTACCCGGGTGGGGTGGCCTCACCCGAGGAGCTGTGGCGCCTCGTCACCGACGGCGTGGACGCGGTCACTCCCTTTCCGGAGAACCGCGGCTGGGCCCTGGACGGGCTCTACGACCCGAACCCGGAGCGCACGGGCACCAGTTACAGCCGCGAAGGCGGCTTTCTGCACGACGCCGATCTGTTCGACGCCGGCTTCTTCGGGTTGTCGCCGCGCGAGGCACTGACCACGGACCCGCAGCAGCGGCTGCTCCTGGAGACGGCGTGGGAGGCCTTCGAGCGGGCCGGCATCGACCCGGCGACGCTGCGGGGCAGCCGTACCGGCGTGTTCACCGGCGTCATGTACAACGACTACGGCTCGCGTCCGGGTCTCCCCGCCGAGAACGCCGAGGGCTATCTCTTCAGCGGAAGCGCCGGAAGCATCGCATCCGGCCGGCTCTCCTACACGTACGGTTTCGAAGGCCCGGCGGTGACCGTCGACACGGCGTGTTCGTCGTCGCTGGTGGCCCTGCACCTCGCGGCGAACGCGCTGCGGTCCGGCGAGTGCGACCTGGCGCTCGCGGGCGGTGCGACCGTGATGTCGACGCCCGTCGCGTTCGTCGAGTTCTCCCGGCTGCGCGGGCTGGCCCCGGACGGGCGCATCAAGTCGTTCGCGGCCGCCGCCGACGGCACCTCCTGGTCCGAGGGCGTCGGACTCCTCCTGGTCGAACGCCTCTCCGACGCCCGGGCCAACGGCCACACCGTCCTCGCCGTCCTGCGCGGCTCCGCCGTCAACCAGGACGGCGCGAGCAACGGACTGACCGCCCCCAACGGCCCCTCACAGGAACGCGTCATCCGCGACGCCCTCACCCACGCCGGCCTCACCGCGAACGACGTCGACGCCGTCGAGGCCCACGGCACCGGAACCCGCCTCGGCGACCCCATCGAAGCCCAGGCCCTCCTCGCCACCTACGGACAGAACCGGGACCGACACCCCCTCTACCTCGGCTCGCTCAAGTCCAACATCGGACATGCGCAGGCGGCGGCCGGTGTCGGTGGCGTCATCAAGATGGTGCAGGCCATCCGCCACGGCGTGCTGCCGAAGACCCTCCACGTCGACGCGCCCACCCCCATGGTCGACTGGAGCACCGGCGACATCGAACTCCTCACCGAGGAACGTGCCTGGCCCGCGACGGGCCACGCACGCCGTGCCGCCGTCTCCTCCTTCGGATTCGGCGGGACGAACGCGCACGTGATCCTGGAGGAGGCACCGGCCGAGGAACCGGCGGACGCCCCCGGGACGGACACCGCGCCCGCACCCGCCGAGCGCGCCCGCCCGTCCGTCCTCCCCTTCGTCCTGTCGGCCAGGAACGAGCCCGCCCTGCGCGCCCAGGCCGCACGTCTCCTCGCCCACCTCGACGCCCACCCCGAACTGGACGACCTCGACCTCGCCCACTCCCTGGCCACCACTCGGACGGTGTTCCAGCACCGCAGCGTGGTCCTCGCCCCGGACCGCACCGGGCTGCTGGCCGGGCTGGAAGCGGTGGCGGCGGGCACGCCCGCACCGGGCGTCGTCTCCGGCGTGGCCACCCCCGGCAAACTCGCCTTCCTGTTCACGGGACAGGGCGCCCAGCGGATCGGCATGGGACGAGAGCTCTACCGAACCTTCCCCGCCTACGCCACCGCGTTCGACGAAG